>NZ_JBFAHB010000022.1:0-61267 GCF_040653975.1 Kribbella sp. NPDC050820 | reverse complement strand
GAGAAGAACCGAAATCGACGACTCGGCAACCTCGCCGATCGGTCACCGCTGCGCGGCGGCTGGTTGTTGGCCGCCTGAGGTGCCGGCTGTGTTGGGGGCCTCGGCGGTTTGCCGGACTGTGTCGGCCGTCTGGCGCCGGGTGCTGGGTGGCTTGCGGGTCGCTTGGAGCACTCCGCTTCGAGGCGGTCGTCCTGTCGGCCGCCTTGGACTGAACCGGGGAGCACACCCCCCGCTCCAGCCACGCCGCCGTACAAACGGAGGTGGTTCGTCGAGTTGTGGATTTCTGTTGTAGATCCGCTCGGAGAAGAACCGAAATCGACGACTCGGCAACCTCGCCGATCGGTCACCGCTGCGCGGCGGCTGGTTGTTGGCCGCCTGAGGTGCCGGCTGTGTTGGGTGCCTCGGCGGTTTGCGGGACTGCGTCGGCCGTCTGGGGCCGGGTGCTGGGTGGCTTGCGGGTCGCTTGGAGCACTCCGCCTCGCGGCGGTCGTCCTGTCGGCCGCCTTGGACTGAACTGGGGAGCACACCCCCCGCTCCAGCCACGCCGCCGTACAAACGGAGGTGGTTCGTCGAGTTGTGGATTTCTGTTGTAGATCCGCTCGGAGAAGAACCGAAATCGACGACTCGGCAACGTCGCCGGTTCCAGCGTGGTGCCTCGCCGGTTGGGGTGGGCCCGGGTCGCCAGTTCGCTTGCCAAGCCACGCTTTGGGGAGGGTTGGCGTGCACCAGGTGGCTCGCGGGGTGCGTGATGGATCCCGCTTGGGAGGTGGTGTGGTTGCTGCGGGCGGTCCGAGGGGGCTGCGGCGGCGGCCGGCGTGGGCGGGTTACTCGTCGCAGGTTGAGGGGGCGCAGGGGTCTGTGGGGATGGTGTTGACGATGCGTTCGAGGACGGTTGTTAGTTGGTCCTGCTCTTCGGGGGTCAGATGGTCGAAGAAGTACGTGCGTACTGCGTCGACGTGGTCGGGGGCGGCTGCCTCGATGGCCTTTCGGCCGATGTCCGTCAGGCGGACCATCGAGCCCCGGGCGTCGGAGACGCACTCCTCGCGGCAGACCAGGCCACGCTTCTCCATCCGGCTGACCTGGTGCGAGAGGCGGCTCCGCTCCCAGCCGACTGACTTGCCGAGGTCGCGGGTGCGCAGTACGCCGTCCTCCGCGACAGACAACGGGTGCAGCAGCGCGTAGTCCGCACCGGACAGGCCTGAGTTGCTGATCAGCCGGGTCTCCAGCGCACGCATCAACTCGCGGTACGCGTCACGGTACGACTGCCACAGCCGCGCCTCCCGCGCATCCAGCCACCGCGAATCCGTCATTCAACCATCATACGGACTTCTGTTGACATATCACCGAGTACACGAACCGACACCGCGGCGGCTGTCTTGTGGCTGCAGTCGGAGGCGGCGGACAGGAGGTCCCTGGGTAGCGGCGTCGGCCGGCTGACTGGCCACCGGGCACTCGGCGTCAACGTGGCTGGAGCGTGACGCGGTTTGCGCACGCCGCCGGAGGCGGTAGCAAGGCAGTCGCCGGGTAGCGGTGTTTGGCCATCGTCGTGCGACAAACCCAGGGATGGGCGCCTACGTGGCGGGGCTTGATGCAGTTCGCGCATCCGCCGAAGGGGGGAGAAGACCGCCGCTGCGTTGCGGTGTCCGTCGTGCGTCCTGTGACTGACCCCATGGTTCGGCGCCGAGCCGGGCTGGCGGTGGACACAGTTTGCGCGCACCCGCCGGAGGCGGCAAGGAGGCTGTCGCTGCGGTGTCCTTCGGGTTGACGTGTCATCTCGGTGGGGTATTTTGATGATGCATCATCAAAGAGCCTGTTGGCTCCTCCTTGTGAAGGAACTGTCATGCCCAAGATTGGGATCATCCTCGGTAGCACTCGGCCTGGTCGGAACGGTGAGGCCGTGGCGAAATGGGTGCTGGATATCGCCAAGCAGCGTGGTGACGCCGAGTTCGAGTTGGTCGACATCGCGGAGTACGAGTTGCCGCACCTGGATGAGGCGATTCCGCCGTCGATGGGGCAGTACACGCAGCCGCACACGCTGGCCTGGGCCGAGACGATCGACGGCTTCGACGGGTTCGTGTTCGTCACGCCGGAGTACAACCACTCGACCTCGGGTGCGCTGAAGAACGCGATCGACTTCCTGTTCAAGGAGTGGAACGACAAGGCGGCGGGGTTCGTCAGCTATGGGGCGGTCGGCGGTGCTCGCGCGGTCGAGCATCTGCGGCTGGTGATGGGGGAGCTGAAGGTGGCTGACGTACGTAATCAGGTCACGCTGTCGCTGGCCACGGACTTCAAGGATTACAGGGAGTTCACGCCGGCTGCGTACCAGGAGCCGGCGGTGCACGCGATGCTCGACCAGGTGGTCAGCTGGAGCAACGCCCTCGCCACGGTACGGACCGCCGCCTGAAACCGTCCGGCCGCTGCCAATGCGGCAGCGGCCGGACGGTCGGTCGCCGGGGTCCCGGCGGCTGGTGTCTCAGTCGCCTCGGTGGGTGGATGAGGAGGCGGCTGGTAGCTGCAGGGTGGTGAGGGCGAGGATGGTGGCGCCGCCGATCAGGAGTCAGCGGGCGTCTGCTGACCGCCTCCAGCCGAGGAGAACAGTCGGTACGCCGCCGATCAGTAGCAGACCGCCCAGCAGCAGATGGCCGGCGGACTGGTTGCCGGAGTCGAGGCCGAGTGCGATCAGGATCGTTGCGGCGGGCAACGCCATACCGACGACCAGTGCCTGCGAGTGCCGGTACGCCGACGCCGAGCAGGGCGGACCCTTCCGGCGCCACGAAGTACAGCTGTCCCAGAGGCTGTCGCGGACAGTTGCTCGATCTCGCGAGGCCAAGCCTGGGAGTCGAGCCGGCGGTCAGCAAAGCACGGGCCGAGCAGCAGCGTGAGCGCAAGCCAACGGTCGCGCGGCGACGCGCGCCCTGCAGGCACGTCGAGCTCGCGTCGCGAAGGTGTGTCGAGTTCGCCGGCCGCGGCGGATTGTCGGAACGTCCGCTGGTCGCGGGTGAATGACGGTGCCGGACGGGCGGCCTGAGTTGTGGATCTGTCGCAGGTGACTCCGGGTACTCGGTGATAGCGGATGGTGACACGCCGTCACGGAGGGCGCGGCGTGACTCCGGCGGAAAGAATGATGTCGTCTCATTCGGATGCGCGCTGAATTTGACAACGATTTTCATTAACGGCAGGATGCATGACCGGCGGCGGGTGACCGTGGGGCGTCGCCGGACCTCTACCGTGAAGGAAACGCGCATGTCCGACCGACTGAACAGACGAGCGTTCCTGGGGGTGGCCGGCGGACTGGGTCTGGCGGCGCTGACCGGATGTGGATCCGACGGCCAGGCCGCGGCTCAGCCCACGCAGGGCGGCCGGCTGCGGGCCGTGTACGCCGGTGGCGGTGCCAAGGAAGTGCTCGACCCGCATGTCCAGAGCCTGTTTGTCGACATCGCGCGGCACAAGGCGATGTACGACAAGCTGGTCGAGCTCGGCCCCGACCTGAAGCCGGTGCCGCGGCTGGCGGAGAAGTGGGAGAGCGACAAGCAGGCAACGACCTGGCGGTTCACGCTCCGGGACGCGATGTTCCACGACGGCAACAAGCTGACCAGCGAGGACGTGCTCTACAGCCTGGCCCGGATCGCCGACCCGAAGACGCCCGAACGGGTCGCCCAGTCGTCACTGGCCACCGTGGATCTGCGTCGCTCCAAGGCGATCGACCCGCGGACCGTCGAGCTGACGCTGTCCGCGCCGAACGCCGAATTCCCTGCCCTGCTGGCCGGAATCGGCACCCAGATCGTCCGCGACGGCTTCACCGATCCCACCAAGCCGGTAGGCACCGGCCCGTTCCGGTTCGTCTCGTTCGAGGCCGGCCGGTCGATGTTTGCCAGTCGGTACGGCGACTATTGGGAAGACCCGGCGCGGATCGAGGAGCTGCACATCCTCTCGGCCGACTCCGAGGCCCGCGCGAACGCCGTACAGGGTGGACAGGCCGAGTATGCGAACGACATGACCGCGACCTTCGCGCGTACGGCGGAAGCCGGCAAGACGATCCGGATCGTCGCCGCGAAGGCCAGCACCATGCAGGCGTTCGTGATGAAGTGCGACCGGCCGCCGTTCGACAACCCGGACGTCCGGCTGGCGTTCAAGCTGCTCGCCGACCGGCAACGGCTCGTCGACGTGGTGCTCGCCGGTCGTGGTGCCGTCGGCAACGATCTGTTCGGCAAGGGCTACCAGTACTACCCCGACGGCCTGCCGCAGCGGGAGCGTGACGTCGAGCAGGCGAAGACGTTGCTGAAGAAGGCCGGCCTGGTGGGCAAGGAGATCGAGATCTTCACCGCCGACGCGTCGGCCGGGTTCGTCGAGGCGGCCACGCTGTTCGCGGAGCAGGTCGCCGAGGCCGGGGTGAGGCTGAAGGTCACCACCGGCAGCCCGTTGACCTACACCAAGGATCTGCTGACCAAGGGCGTGATCGGCAACCACCGGTCCGGCGCGATGCCGATCCCGCAGTACGTCACCGACCGGTTGCTGACCAAGTCGCCGTTCAACGTCACGCACTGGCGCCGGCCCGGGTTCGACGCCGAGTTCGCCGCCGCGCAGGTGCTGACCGACGAGGCGGCCCGATCGGCGAAGTACGGCGTACTGCAGAAGACGCTCCGGGACGAGGGCGGCATCCTGGCCTGGGGCCTGCCGGACTACCTGGTCGCGGTGTCGTCCAAGGTGCAGGGTGTCGACGCGGTGCCGCCGAACACCGTGGACTTCGGCCGGTTCGACAAGGTGTGGCTGGCCTGAATGCGGTCGTACGCCGCGCACCGTGCTGCGCTCGCCGTCGTCCAGCTCGCCGTACTGTCCGTGCTCGTCTTCGTCCTGACCGCTTTGCTTCCTGGTGATGCGGCCGAGATGCGGTTCACCGAGACGCTGACGCCTGAGCAGGTCGATCGGATGCGGGCGCAGCTGGGGCTGGATCAGCCTGCGGTCGAGCGGTTCACGCACTGGTTCGGCAATGTGCTCACGGGAGATCTGGGTACGTCGCTGATCAGTGGCGGGCCGGTGATCGACATCGTCAAGGCTTCGGTCGGGGCGACGCTGGTGCTGACGCTGGCCACCCTGGCCGTTGTGGTCCCGCTGGCCGTTGCCTTGGGCATCGTGATGGGGACGCGGGAGAACGGGCGGTTGGATCGGGCGATCACGTCGGTGACGCTGGCCCTGAGTGCGATTCCGGACTTCGTGATCGCGGTGCTGTTGGTGGCGGTGTTCTCGCTCAAGCTCGGCTGGCTGCCGGCCACGTGGATCGGCGGCGATCTGCTGGCGAGTCCGGTGTTGCTGGTGCTGCCGGTCGCGGTGTTGCTTGGTAGGACGGTGTGTCTGCTGTCGCGGCAGGTGCGGGCGGGGACGATCACGGCTCTGCAGGCGGAGTACGTCGTACAGGCTCGGCGGCTCGGGGTGCCGCGGCGGCGGTTGTTGTTGCGGCACGTGTTGCCGAATGCGGCTGTGCCTGGGGTGCAGGAGTTGGCGCGGACCGGGGACACCTTGCTGGGTGGAGTTTTGGTGGTGGAGGCGATCTTCGCGATTCCTGGGTTTGCCACGGCGCTCGTGGATGGGGTGGAGACGCGGGACGTGCCGGTGGCGCAGGGACTGACGCTGGTGCTGGCGGTGGCTGCGTTGGTGATCAACCTTGGCGCGGACTTGGTGTGCAACCGGTTGGTGCCGCGCACGGAGTTGCTGCGATGAGGCGGCTTGCTGCGCGGTTCCCGGTGGCGGTGTCGGCGACGCTGGTCGTCGCGCCGCTGGTGGTGGCTGTATTTGGGCCCTTCATCGACGTGCGGGCGACGCCTGGGCTGCCCTATGACTCGCAGGGTGTGCTGGGCACGGATGGGCTTGGGCGGGATGTTCTGCAGTTGGTGCTGGACGGTGGCCGGACGGCGCTGGGGATGGCCTTTGGTGCGGTGGCGATTGCGTATGTCGTCGGCGGATTGATCGGGTTGGTTGCGGCTTCGACTCGGCATCGGTGGTTGGACGAGGCGTTGATCCGGCCGCTCGACGTACTGCTGCCGTTGCCGTCGCTGCTGGTGATCAGTGTGGTGGCCGTCGGGTGGCGGGCGTCGGCGTTCGCGATCACGCTGGCTGTTGCCATGGTCAACGTTCCGACGGTGGCGCGGTTGGTGCGGGCGGCGGCGTTGGATGCCGCGAGCAGCCCGGTCGTCGAGGCGCTTCGGATGCAGCGGGAGAGTTGGATCGGCGTTCAACTCGGGTACGTCGGCCGCGCAGTCCTCGGCCCTGTCGCCGCCGACATCGGGACCCGGATCACGCTGGCCGTCTTCCTGGTCGCCTCAGTCAACTTCCTGGGCCTAGGCCTGAGCCCCACCGCCCCCGACTGGGCCGTCAGCGTCTCCCGAAACCGCGAAGGCCTCCTCCTCCAACCGTGGTCGGTCCTCGCCCCGGCTCTCCTGCTGGTCTCCTTCACCCTCGGCTTCAACCTCCTGGCCGACCGCCTCGTCCACCAAACCCGCCGCCCGGCGGAGGTGACCCGATGAACGCCCCGCCTGCTGGGCGGGTGCTTGTGCGGGTTGCTGGGCTTGAGGCGAGTGCTGGGTCGGCGATTCTGGTGGATGGGGTTTCGTTTGAGGTGTGGGGCGGGCGGGTGACGGCACTCGTCGGCGCCTCGGGGTCTGGAAAGACGACCTCCGCCCTCGCGTTGCTTGGTGAGCACGGGACTGGGGTGCGGCTCAAAGGCTCGGTTGAGGTTGAGGGGCGGGTGGTTGTTGACGGGGGCGGGCCTACGGACCAGGCGGCCGGCGTCCGGGGGCGGGTGGTGGCTTACATGCCTCAGCATCCGGGGAGTGCGTTGAATCCGGCGCGGCGGGTGGGGGCCACGTTGCGGGAGTTGGAGGGGTTGCACCATCCGGGGGAGAGGGTGGTGCGGGAGGCGTTGCGGGCGGCGCAGTTGGCGGACGATCGGGAGACGTTGCGGCGGTTTCCGCATCAGTTCTCGGGTGGGCAGCGGCAGCGGATTGCGTTGGCTCAGGCGTTGACCTGCCGGCCCAAGGTGCTCGTCTTGGACGAGCCCAGCACAGGGCTCGACTCGATCACCCGGCTGCAGTTGGTCAACGAGTTGGAAGACCTGGCGGCCGACGGGCTCGGGATTCTGCTGCTCAGCCACGACCTCGATCTCGTCCGCGCGCTCGCCGAGCACGTCGTCGTACTGTCCGCCGGGCAGGTCGTGGACGCCGGCGGTCCCGAGGTGCTGCCCGCGAAGCTGGAGCTCCCGCGACCAAGCACCCCCGCGCCGGCCAAACCATTGCTCCAGGCAACAAGCCTCACGGCATCACTCACCCGCGGCCGGGACCCGATCCTGCACGACGTCGACCTCGCCGTCCGGCCAGGCCAGTGCATCGGCGTGGTCGGCCGCTCCGGCAGCGGCAAGACCACGCTCGCCCGTACCCTGGCCGGCCTCCACGAACGCCACACCGGCAAGATCCTGCTGGACGGCGAACACCTCCCCGTCCTCCGGAAGCGATCGCTCGAGCAGAATCGCCGAGTCCAGTACGTCTGGCAGGAAGTCCGCGGCTCGTTCGACGAACGCCGTACCGTCGACCAGCAGGTCGCTCGGACCGCCCAACGACTCCGCGACCTCCCCGCAAAAGAAGCCCATGCCGAGGCCGTAGAGATTCTGGCTCGCCTGGGAGTCTCGGCGATCACCGCGGCCCGACCGCCAAGCCGGTTGTCAGGCGGCGAACTCCAACGCGCCGCGCTCGCCCGGGCCGTCCTCGCACACCCCGACGTGCTGATCTGCGACGAGATCACGACCGCCCTCGACGACCGAGGTACGACGCTCGTCGTCGAGCTGCTCGCCGAGCTGAAGGACCGCGGCACCGCGCTGGTCTGGATCGGCCACGACCTCGGCCTGGTCGCGGCGGTGTCCGATCACGTCCTGGTGATCGACGCCGGCCGCGTCGTCGAGGAGGGCCCACCGGCGACCGTGATGTCCGGCCCCACGTCCGAGCTGACCCGGCGGCTGGTGAGCGCCGCCCGGCTCGGACGCCCCGAATCTCCGCCCGTGCCGACCCCCGACATGAGGAGCGAATCGCGCCGATGACGCGACTGCACGACCACCTGGCGGAGGCGATCAAGGACCCGGATCCGATCCGGGTCAGTTCCCGATCAGGGGACGACCTGATCTGCCTGCGGTTCGAGACGATGAAGGTGTACTCCGCGCTCGGCGCCGTACGCAACCTGCTGGAGACCGGCGCGGTCCGGCCCGGCGACACGCTGATCGACAGCTCGAGCGGGATCTACGCGCACGCGCTGGCGCTGGCCTGCCACCGGTACGGGATGCGGTGCCACATCGTGGGCTCCACCACGGTCGACCGGACACTGAAGATCCAGCTCGAGATCCTCGGCGCGACCGTCGAGCAGGTGCCGTCGTCGAACAACCTGCAGCTCGACCAGAACCTGCGGGTCCGGCGGATCGGCGAGATCCTGCGCGAGAACCCGACGTACCACTGGATGCAGCAGTACCACGACGACATCCACTACCTCGGGTACGGCGCGGTCGCCGACCTGGTGAACGACCTGGTGCCGGACGGGACGCTGTGCCTGGTCGGCGGGGTCGGGACCGGTGCGTCGACCGGCGCGATCGCGGAGTACCTGCGCAACCGCGGCCGGGACGTGAACCTGGTCGGGGTGCAGCCGTTCGGCAGCATCACGTTCGGGGCCGGGCACACCCAGGACCCGGAGATGATCATCGCCGGGATCGGCAGCTCGATCGAGTTCCGGAACGTGCGGCACGAGCTGTACGACCGGCTGCACTGGGTCTCGTTCGAGTACGCGATGTCGGCGGCTGTGGACCTGCTGCGGACGTCTGGTGTCTTCGCGGGCCTGTCGGCGGGGGCGGCGTACCTGTCGGCGTTGTGGGAGCACAACTGCGACAGCGGTCGCAAGCATGTCTTCCTCGCGGCCGACACGGGCACCCGGTACGTCGAGTCCGCTTTTGCCCGTCATGCCGAGGCGCGGCCGATGGCGTCGATGCGGCCGCGGGAGATCGCCTCGCTGGAGGAGCTTGCGGTGCCGTGGTCGGCGATGTCCTGGGACCGTCGGGAGTCGGCGCTGCTCCGGCGTGAAGAGTTCCCATCTGCGACCCCGTCGCATTAAGCTGGAGGGTGTGCCTGACCGGGGTGGTGGGGCGGGGAAGGAATCTGTATGGCGTATGTGGTGCTGCGGGAGTTGTTCACGGCAACGGAAGTCGAGCGGCTGCCGGCGAGGCGGCGTACGACATCGCGACCGCGATCGTGATGCTCGACGACAACACCGTGGCCAACGGCGCGATGACGTTGATTCCAGGGAGTCCTGCGGAGGGCCCGGTACGCCGGGATCCGCAGGACCCGACCGGTCTGCTGGTGGATCCACTGGTCGTCGACGCGTCCCGCGCGGTGACGGTGGAGGCGCCGGCCGGGTCGGTCCTCATGTTCCCCGGGCTGATGGTGCACCGCTCGGCGCCGAACCGGACCGCGTCCGATCGCCGCTCGCTGCTGTACTGCTTCCAGCCCGCGGGTCGTCCAGAGTTGTCCGCCCTGACTTACGACCCCGAAAGGCTGGCCGATCTGCCATGACCGCTTCCGTGGCTGCTCTCACCTCCGACGTCCTCGCTGGTGCGCTCGGTCCCGACCCGTCCACGCTCCCCGTGGTGAGTGCTTTCTGGCTGCACCACACCACCCGGCTGCCCGGGGCTGATGTGACCTACCGGAACTACTACGTGTTGTTGCGGGTCGGCGAGGTGTTTGGCGCATGCTCGTTCGAGGCGGATGAGCTTGACCCGTCGTACTGCGCCGAGGCCTCGGGCCGATCGCTGGCCGAGCTGATCACCGACAGCCCGCTACCTGTAAAGATCGCGGCGCTGGACGCCTACCTGGCCGCGGTCGAGCCGCATCACGTATCGGCGGAGGCTGAGGAGATCGTGCTTCCTGACGGTACGCCGGAGGTGCGTGCACGCGCCCGGGATGCGGCGGTCGCCGGGCTGCTGGAGGTTGCGGAGGGCACCAAGGTCGCGTTGATCGGGGTGGTCAACCCGCTGGTCGACGCGATCACGGCGCGCGGTGGGATCTGTTTGCCGTGTGACTTCAACCTCCGCGAGACCGCGTCCGGGTTGCCGGTTTCCCGCGACATGACGGCGGTTGTCGATGCCGCCGATGCGGTCGTGGCGACCGGGATGACCTTGTCCAACGGGTCTTTCGACGTACTCCTTGATCGTTGCCGTCAGCAAGAGAAGCCGCTGGCGGTCTATGCTCAGACCGGAAGCGCCGTGATCCGGTCCTTCCTTGGCAACGGCGTCACAGCCCTCTCCGCCGAGCCCTTCCCCTTCTCCCAGTTCAGCTCCCGCCCGAGCAGCCTCTACCGCTACCCCAGGACGGACACATGAGCAGCCCCAGTCAGAACCCCGCGATCGCGACGCCTGTCGCTCCACCACTTCCCGCCGAGGTGCCGGGCGACTGGCGGATGGCTCGGCGGTTGTGGCCGTTCTTGGTGGCTTCGGCGGTGAGTTTGATTCCGTTCACGGTGTTCGGGATGTACCTGGTGCCGATTGCTGCGGCGGCGGGTGGGAACGTGGCCGAGATCGGCGGGCTGCGGGGGCTCGGTGGTCTGGCGGCGTTGGTGGTGGGGTTCTCGTTGGCGCCGCTGATCGATCGGATGGCGCGGGAGTTGGTGGCCGCCGGTGGGCTGGCGTTGCTGGGGATCTCGGCGGCGTTGGGTGCTGTGGGCAATGTGTTCGCGTTGGCCGCGTTCTGTCTGTTGATCGGTGCGTCCACCTCGATCCTGGCGCCGTCGATCGGGGCCGCCGCGGCGGACCGGTTCAAGACCCCGGCGGCGGCCGGGCGAGCGGCGACGCTCGTGTCCGCGACCACGTCGGCGATGGCGATGCTGGCCGCCCCGCTGCTCGCCGTACCAGGGATGCTTTGGGGCTGGCGCGGCAACCTGCTCGCCGCCGCCGTCATCTCGCTCGCGTTGTCGGCGGCGTTCTTCTGGCGCGGTCGTGGCCGGAAGGCCCCGCTCAGGACGGGGCAGCGGATGAGCTACCTCGCGACCTACCGGGAGCTGGCCCGGATTCCCGGCGCGCTGCCACTGCTCGTGGTCGCGATGCTGCGGACAGCCGCGTTCATGGGCTACCTGGCCTACCTCGCCGCGTTCTACGACGAGAAGTTCGACCTCGCGCCGGGCTGGTTCGCGCTGGTGTGGTCGCTGAGTGGTGCGTCGTTCTTCCTCGGCAACCTGCTGGCCGGCCGCTACATCGCCCTCGAGCGCCCCTGGATCGGCCCCGAGAAGATGCTCCTGGTCGGTCTCGCTGTTGCCCTCACCAGCGTGTCCGCGTTCTACTTCTCGCCCAGCCTCCCGCTGACCCTGCTGCTGACCGCACTCATGGGCGCGAGCCACGCGACCGTCGCCGCCTGCGTCACCACCTTGCTCGTCCGCCGCAGTGGCGACCTGCGTGGGTCGGCGCTCAGCGTCAACGCGGCCGGCATGAGCCTCGGCACCTTCCTCGGCGCCGCACTCGGTGGTCTGGGCCTCGGGCTCGGTGGATACCCGGGCACCGCCCTGACTTTCGCGTCGATCACCCTGATAGCGGTCGGATTTGCGCTGCGGGTGCGACGCTGAGGGAGTTATCGTTCGGTGCTATGGAGAACCTGCCCGACCGCCAGCACCCGCACGCACACCTGCGTGCTTCCGACACCGATCGTGACCGCGTGGTCGACGTACTGCGGGACGCGCTGATGTCGGGCCGGTTGACGCAGGACGAGCACGCCGAGCGGCTCGAGCAGACCCTGCAGGCGCGGACCCTGGGCGAGCTCGAGCCGATCACGCAGGACCTCGTCATCCCGGCGCAGGCGACGCCGGTCGCCGTACCGTCGAGCAGCCCGGTGCCGATCGAGGAGCCGGCCAACCCGTCGGACAGCTTCGACACCTTGTTCGCGGTCTTCGGCGGTGGCGAGCGGAAGGGCCGGTGGCGGGTCAAGCGCCGGACCAACGCAGTCGCGATCTTCGGCGGGCACGACCTGGACATGACGGACGCGGTGTTCGAGGGCCGCGAGGTGACGATCTACGCGTTCGCGGTGTTCGGCGGGATCGACCTGACCGTGCCGGACTCGGTCGAGGTCCGCAACCAGGGCGTGGGCATCTTCGGCGGCTTCGGCGCCCGCGGCGGCGACTCACCCGACCCGAACGCCCCCGTGGTCATCGTGAAGGGCCTGGCCCTGTTCGGCGGCGTCGGCGGCCAGGTCTCCTCCAAGCGCCACAAGAAGCGCTTCAAGAACCACGGCGGCCACGGCCGGCTGGACCACTGACCGGACACGGCCTCAGATCCAGGTCTTGAACCACATTCGCTGCAGCCAGTCGGGGTGCGGCATGACCTGGTCGGTCAGGATCGGCCAGATGTAGGCGAAGTTCAGGACGACCAGTACGACGAAGGCACCGACGACCGCGCTGCCGATCAGGCGGCGAGGGCTGGCCTGGCCGAACGCCGTCCGGGCCGGGCCGAGGACCTTGCCGAGGACGAGGGACAGCGCCATCACCGTGAACGGGACCATCGTGACGGCGTAGAAGAAGAAGATCGGTCTGTCGTCGAACGCGAACCACGGCACCCAGCAGGTGACGAAGCCGACGATGGGTATGCCGAACCGCCAGTCCCGCTGGGCGACCCAGAGCACCAGTGCGGCGAGCAGCGCCAGCGCGCCACCCCACCACAGCAGCGGCGTCCCGAGGGCGGAGATCACCGACAGGCAGTTCGTCCCGGCCGGGGCGGTGCAGCCGTTCGTGCCGGGCTTGATGTCGTTGACCGCGTCGAACCCGATCGGGCGGGCGATGATCGGCCAGCCGGCCGGGTTCGAGGCGTACGGGTGGGTGGCGTTCTTGATGTAGTCGCCGGTGTGGAAGGCCAGCACTTCCTGGTGGTAGTGGATCAGTGACCGGAAGTCGTCCGGGACCACCTTCATCACGCCGTGCGCCGGGTTCTTGGACGCGTAGTCGTGGTCGTAGGCGTTGTCGTGCAGCAGCCAGCCGGTCCAGGTAGCGGTGTAGGTGACGAGCGCGACCAGCACGAGGCTGATGAACGCCGGGATGCCGTCGACCAGCGCCGACTTCACGAACGCGTGCCGGACGCCGAGCGCCCGGCGCGCGCCGAGGTCCCAGGCGAAGGTCAGGAGGCCGAAGCCGGCGATCACCCAGACCGCGGACCACTTGGTGCCGAGCGCGAGCCCGAAGCACACGCCCGCCGCGAGCCGCCACGGCCGGATCAGCAACCAACGGCCGAGGGTACGGCGCTCGCCATCCGGGACCGGCGTGTCGAGGGAGTCGGCGTGCCGGCGCCTGGTCCAGTCCCGGTCGGCGACCAGGCAGGAGACCGCGGCGACCAGCCAGAACGCCAGGAAGATGTCGAGCAGCGCGACCCGGGACATCACGAAGTGCAGGCCGTCGACCGCGAGCAGCAGGCCGGCGACACACCCGATCAGGGTCGACCGGGTCATCCGCCGTACAGTCCGGATCAGCAGCAGCACGGTGAGCGTGCCGCACAGGGCCGGCATGAACCGCCAGCCGAACGTGTTCATCCCGAACAGTTGCTCGCCGGCCGCGATCATCCACTTGCCGACCTCGGGGTGCACGGTCAGGCTCGGGGTGTCCTTGAAGACGTCCAGGTTGCCGGCCAGGATCGCCTTGTCCGCGGCGCCCTCCGGCTGGTCGATGAACTGCCGCGCGTAGCCGAACTTGAGCAGGCTGAACGCGTCCTTGGCGTAGTACGTCTCGTCGAAGACGAACTTCACCGGGTTGCCGAGGTCCCAGAACCGCAGGAACCCGGCCAGCGCGGTGATCGCCAGGGTCGCGATCCAGCCGCCCTCGAAGTCCTTCGGCATCGGCGGGTACAACCGCTCCTTGAGCGGTGGCAGCCGCCTCCCGAGCACGTCCCGCCCGAGCGTTTCCCGCCCCTCGGCAGCGTCTCCCCGCCGAGCGGTACCGTCCTCGATCACAGCAGTCACGACCGCCATGGTACGGAGCCCCCAGTAGCACTGCGCCCCGCCGTGCGTCCTGGGACTGCGATGATGGGGCCCGTGACCGGGCGATTGGTACTGGCGGGGAGTCCTATCGGCGACGTCCTGGACGCGTCGCCCCGGCTCGGGAGAGTGCTCGGCGAGGCCGATGTGGTGGCGGCGGAGGACACCCGCCGGCTGCGGCGGCTGACCTCGGAGCTGGGCGTCGTGGTCGCCGGCCGGGTGGTCAGCTACTTCGAGGGCAACGAGCGGGAACGCACCCCGGAGCTCCTGGACGCGCTGACCGCGGGACAGACCGTGGTCGTCGTGACGGACGCGGGCATGCCGAGCGTCTCGGACCCGGGCTACCGGCTGGTGGCCGCCGCGATCGAGGCCGGCGTCGACGTCACCGCCGTACCCGGGCCGTCTGCCGTGCTGACCGCGCTGGCGTTGTCCGGGCTCCCGGTGGACCGGTTCACGTTCGAGGGCTTCCTGCCGCGGAAGCCGGGGGAGCGGGCCCGGCGGCTGGGCGAGCTGGCGGACGAGCCGCGGACGATGGTGTTCTTCGAGGCTCCGCACCGGCTGGCCGCATCCCTCGAGGCGATGGCGGAGGCCTTCGGCACGGACCGTCGTACGGCGGTCTGCCGCGAGCTCACCAAGACGTACGAAGAGGTCAAGCGCGGCCCGCTCACCGAGCTCGCCGAGTGGGCGGCGGACGGCGTCCGCGGCGAGATCACCGTGGTCGTCGCGGGCGCGGACCCGCACAAGGTGCTGACCCCGGAAGACCTCGCCCGTGAGGTCGCGACCGACGAGGACGCCGGAACACCCCGCAAACAGGCCATCGCGGATGTGGCCAAGCGCTTCAACGTTCCCAAACGGACCGTGTACGACGCTGTGCTCGCCGCCCGGGACCCTGGTAAATAGCGCTGGCGCGCGGCACTACCCTTTTCCTTATGTCCGAGAAGGCCTATTACGTCACCACCCCGATCTACTACGTCACGGCCGCGCCGCACATCGGCAGCGCGTACACGACCGTGGCCGGGGACGTCCTCACCCGTTGGCACGCGCAGCGCGGCGAGCGGAAGTGGTACCTGACCGGTACCGACGAGCACGGCGAGAAGGTGATGCGCAGCGCGCAGGCCCAGGGCATGTCGCCGAAGGAGTGGACCGACAAGCTCGTCGAGGAGGCCTGGAAGCCGGCCTGGGTCGACGTCGACATCGCGTACGACGACTTCATCCGGACCACCGAGCAGCGCCACACCGAGCGGGTCCGCGAGTTCTGGCAGACGCTCTACGACAAGGGCGACGTCTACCAGGGGCAGTACGAGGGCCTGTACTGCGTCGGCTGCGAGGAGTTCAAGCTGCCCGCGGACATCCGGGTCGACGAGGACGGCACCCAGCGGTGCATGATCCACGGCACCGAGCTCGAGACGGTCGCGGAGACGAACTACTTCTTCCGGCTCTCGGCGTACGCCGACAAGCTGATCGAGCTGTACGAGTCGCAGCCCGACTTCGTGGCGCCGGCCAGCGCCCGCAACGAGGTGATCGCGTTCGTCAGGCAGGGCCTGCAGGACCTGTCGATCACCCGGTCGACCTTCGACTGGGGCATCCCGGTCCCGTGGGACGAGGAGCATGTCCTCTACGTCTGGATCGACGCGCTGCTCAACTACGTGAGCGCTGCGGGCTACGGCACCGACCCGGAGCGGTTCGAGGAGCTGTGGCCGGTCGACGTGCACCTGGTCGGCAAGGACATCCTGCGGTTCCACGCGGTGATCTGGCCGGCGATGCTGATGGCGGCCGGGGTGGCGGTGCCGAAGCAGGTGTTCGCGCACGGCTGGCTGCTGGTCGGCGGCGAGAAGATGAGCAAGTCCAAGCTGACCGCGATCGCGCCGCACGAGATCACCGACCACTTCGGCTCGGACGCGTTCCGGTACTACTTCCTGCGCACGATCCAGTTCGGCTCGGACGGCTCGTTCTCGTGGGAGCACCTGAGCGCGGTCTACACCTCCGAGCTCGCCAACGGCCTGGGCAACCTGGCCAGCCGGATCGCGGCGATGGTCGGCAAGTACTTCGACGGCGTGCTGCCGGAGCCGACCGACCACGGCCCGGCTGAGCAGGCGCTGGCGGACAAGCTGGCCCAGACGGTGGCGACCGCGGACAAGGCGATCGACACCCTGGCCTTCCACGACGCGCTGGCCGCGATCAACGACCTGGTCGGCGCGATCAACGGCTACGTCACCGAGCAGGAGCCGTGGAAGGTCGCCAAGGACGACTCGAAGCGCGACCGGCTCGCCACGATCCTGTACTCGTCCGCCGAGGCGCTGCGGGCGGTCGCCGTACTCCACAATCCGACCATGCCGAAGACGTCGGCCAAGCTCTGGACCCTGCTCGGCGCCGAGGAGAAGCTCGGCTCGCTCAAGGACCAGCGCGTCCAGGACGCGGCCACCTGGGGTCAGCTCCCGGCCGGCGCCACCCTCACGAAGGGCGACCCGCTGTTCCCTCGCCTCGAGGAGTCCTGACGTCGGGGCGCAGCCGCAGCACGGGAATCGTGCGATCGGCTGCCCACCGGCGGTACCGGGTGAACCCCGGGAACACCTCTTCACCGCGCCGGTAGTCGCGCTCCCGCTCCGCGCCGTGTAGCTCGTAGGCGACGACATCGCGGCTCTGGCCGTCGATGACGATCGTGGCGTGCTGGTCGGCGCGGAGGTTGTAGTACCAGGCCGGGTGGCCGGGGCGGCCGTAGTTGGAGGCGATCAGGATGATCTCCTCGCCGTCCGGCAGCCCCAGCAACGGCGTCGTCCTGGGCAGGCCGGTCCGCGCGCCCGTCGTGGTCAGCATGGTGATCGGCAGCCCCGCCAGCCAGGCCGTCGCGCTCGTCCGGCCGTGGCTCAGGCGATAGACGAGCCGGTCGAGGGGCGGCTGGATGACCCCGTAGAACCTGGCCATCGGCAGGGTGGCCGCTGACCGGCGCACGAGCCGGTGGAGGCGTCTGGGTCGGCGATCGGGCCTCACCCCGGCCACGCTAACAAACGGGCGGCGTTCTAGAGCGCGGTTGCGTGGTAGAGGGCGGCTGCCTGGGTGCGGCTCGTGACGGAGAGCTTGGTGAGGATGTTGGCCACGTGGAACTTGACCGTCGACTCGCTGATGTGGAGGTCGTCGGCGATGGAGCGGTTGCGGTGACCTTGGGCCAGGCGTTCGAGGACTTCGAGCTCGCGGGTGCCGAGGGGCGCCAGCGGGTCTGAGGTGACGGTCTGGGGCGCGGAGCCGGCGTGCAGGGTGATGCGCGCGGTGAGACCCCAGCCCGGTACGGCGTCCAGGTCCAGGTCGCCCTCGTGCAGGCGGAGGCGCTCGGCCAGCTGACCGAGGTCCAGGACGTCCTCGAGTCGGCCGGGGCCGTCGTCGCGGACGGTCGCCTCGAGGTCCGTGCCGTTCCACCGCCAGCCGACGCGGATCCGCCGTACGCCGTCCTGCGTGAGCATCGCCAGCACGACCGAGCGGACCGCGACCCGGGCCCGGTGCGCGACCCCGGCCGGGATCAGCTTGTCGTTGCCCGGGGTGTCGAGCTCGAGGTCGACCGGGCCGTGCCGGAGCAGCGCGCGGAGCGAGTCGGCGAGCCGGTCGAACGCCTTCCCGGCCGGCTCCTCGCCACTGCACACTCGGTCCCGCTGAGTGTCGTGACGCAGGTCGGACAGGCCGTTCAGCGCCATCTCGACCGCCATCGTCCGGGCTGAGGCGTCGTCGATCCGCTGGTTCCGCAGTACGCCGAGGATCGTGGCGAGCGTGGCCGCGTGCGCCTCACCGAGCTCGGCGGCGACGTCGTTCCGGGCCTCCGCGACCGCCCGGTTCTGCGCGAGCACGCCCGGTTCGCGTTCGAGCGTGAGCCGGTACATGTGGATGGTGACCAGGTCCCACAGCTCCTGCACGACCGCGGCCGCGGCAGTCGGCGTCTCGTCGTACCGGATGAAGACGACCACGGATCCGCGCGGCGCCCGGTCGCTGGACACGGCCAGGACGGGATACTCCGCGCCCGCGATCGGTACGACGCCCTGCCACGGCTGACCGGCCGTCACGGTGCCGAGCAACGCGGCCAGGTCGGCCCCGGTGATCGCCTCCGCGAGCGCGGGCTCGCCGTGCGCGGTGACCGGGGTCGACGCGCACTGGGAGGCGAGCTGCGCGACGGCGCGGTGCCGGACGAGCTCCGCGGTCGCCGTCGACAGCCGGTCGAGGATCTCACTCGGCGGTCCGTCGATGATCTGCGCCGCCGCCGCGAGCACCGCCGCCGCGTCGACCACCTCGTCAGTCGTCAGCATGTCCTTCAGAGTACGTCGGTTGACGCGTCCACCCGAGCCCGTCCAACCGGCGACGCCTGAGACTGCGTGATGCGCCGCCGCCGGACCGGCATCCCGAGCATCGGGTTGGCGACACCCCAGTACGCGCCCTTGCAGATCAGTTCCTTGTACACAGCTGCCGCGCGGCCCCGCAACGAGAGGTTCACCGCCCGGTCGTCCGCGGTGACGTACTGGATGAGGCCCTCCTCGATCCGCTCGCGGTCGGCGGCCCGCCAGCGCAGGAACGTCTCCTGAACGGCGTCCTCGGCCTCGCTCGCCGAACCGAGCAGGCGGTAGGCGATCGCGCCCAGCCGGGGCCTGGAAGCCTCGAACACGTCGACGTCGCTCAGAGTCAGGGACACGTGCCCACGGTATCCAGATTCCGGGGATCGACGCCTCCTGGCCATCGGACGGGTGCACAACTGTCCGAACGGCCAGTACGGATCCGGCGCCGGACGGCGACCATCGATTGAAGCATCAACCAATCGATGGAGGCAGGATATGCAAGCGGTGGTGTTCGAGGAGTTCGGCGGTCCTGAGGTGCTGCGGACCCAGGATGTGGCCGAGCCGCACGCCGGTCCGGGCGAGGTGCGGGTCCTGGTGCGGGCCGCCGGTGTGAACCCGATCGACTTCAAGATCCGCCGCGGCTGGACCCAGGGGTTCATCGACGTGACCTTCCCGGCCACGCCGGGCCTCGAGGTCGCCGGGGTGGTCGACGAGGCCGGCGAGGGTGCGGGTTTCGCGGTCGGTGACGAGGTGGTCGGCTGGGCCAAGACCGGGGCGTACGCCGAGTACGCGATCGTCGGCAACGTCGTACGCAAGCCGGCCGGGGTGAGCTGGGAGCAGGCGGTCGGCCTGCCGGTCGCGGGCGAGACGGCGCAGCGCGTCCTGGACGAGCTGAACGTGAAGGAAGGCGAGACCCTGCTCCTGCACGGCGCCGCCGGTGCTGTGGGCTCGATCGCCGTCCAGCTCGCCAAGGCGGCCGGCGTGACTGTCGTCGGTACGGCGTCGCCCGCCAACCACCCGTTCCTGCGGGAGCTCGGCGCGATCCCCGTCGCGTACGGCGAGGGCCTGCTCGACCGGGTCCGGGAGGCGGCGCCGCAGGGAGTCGACGCGGTGTTCGACGCCGCCGGTCAGGGCGGACTGGAGGAGTCGATCGAGCTCCGCGGCGGCACCGACCGGATCGTCACCATCGCCGCGATGAACGCCGGTGAGCTCGGCGTCGCGGGATCGATGGCCGCCACGGCCACGCCGGAGGAGATCGCGGCCGCTCTGTCGGCCCAGCTCGAGGCAGCCGCCGACGGCGCCCTCCGCGTCCGCATCGCCGAGACCTTCGCCCTCGCCGACGCAGCCAAGGCCCAGGACCTGAGCGAGTCCGGCCACGCCCAGGGAAAGGTCGTCGTACTGCCGTAGGGCGCCTGATCAGAAACTTCGGGGAATCTCCGCCCGGCTGTCGAGAACAGCCGGGCGGCTCCGATGACGGGGTGAAGTCCACACCTCGAGAATCGGAGCAAGACCATGACGCAGATCGACATCCGGCCGACCGCCCGCCCCGCGACCGCCGGTCGTGCGGCGCGAGCCCGGAAGGTGGCCGTAGTGGTCATCCAGGTGGCCTTGGCGGCGCAGTTCGTCGCCGGTGGAGCAAGCAAGCTGCTCGGCAGCGACCAGATGGTGACGATGTTCGACGACATCGGCGCGGGGCAGTGGCTCCGGCTGCTGGTCGGCATCCTGGAGATCGCCGGTGGCGTCGGCCTGCTGGTTCCCCGGCTGACCGGCCTGGCTGCCACCGGGCTGGTCGCCCTGATGGCTGGTGCGGTCGTCACCAATGTCTTCGTGCTGGGCATCGCCCCGGTCATGCCGCTGGCCTTCGGAGTCCTGGCGGGCGTCGTCGCCGCCAGCCGCCGCGGGCAACTCGCCGCCCTCGTCCACTTCGTCCGCCGCTGACGGCCCCGGCTCACAGGTCAGGAGAACTCCCATGCCCGAGAACACTCCCGCCACCGACCGCTCACCGGCCGAGGCCCTGCAGGTCCTTGCACCGCTCATCGGCCACTGGAACGTCAGCGGTCCCGGCCACAGCGGAACCGTCAGCTACGAGTGGTTCGACGGCGGCAACTTCATCGTCCAGCGGGTCGACCTCGGCGACGAGGGCGGCCGGGGAGTCGAGTACATCGGCCTGGACCCCGACAGCGATATGCTCCGTTCCCATTTCTTCGGCACTAACGGCAAGATCCTGGAGTACACCTACGAGCTGGCCGGCAGCACGCTGACGATCTGGTTCGGCAGCCCGGGCTCGCCGGCCAGGTTCGTGGGCGAGTTCGACGCCGACTTCACCGTCAACACCGGCGCCTGGCAGTGGCCGGGGGGCGGCTACGAGTCGACCATGACGCGCAAGGACGGTGACGACCGATGAAGTACATGATCATGACCTTCGGGGACGAGTCGGCCTGGGACACGCTGGGCCTCGGCGGCCGCGAGGCCAGCTGGTCCCAGGAGCAGATCGACGCGCACTTCCAGGCGATGGGGGAGTTCTACGGCGAGCTGGCCGCGAACGGCGAGCTCGTCACCGGCTACGGGCTGGCCGATCCCTCGCACACGATGACGATCGAGATCTCCGACGGCCGCCCGGTCGCCTCGGACGGTCCGTACGCCGAGGCCAAAGAGGTGCTGGCCGGCTTCGGGATCATCGACGTCGCGTCGCACGACCGCGCGGTCGAGCTGGCGGCCCGGTTCTCGGCCCTGGTCCAGACTCGGGTCGAGCTCCGGCCGGTGATGGAGCAGGGCGGCCAGGAGATGTGACCGTGGAACCGGACCCGGCCGAGCCTGTCCGCATCGAGGACCTGCTGCGTGAACACGCGCCGCGGGTCCTCGCTGCGGTCACCCGCCGGTTCGGCCGGTTCGACGTCGCCGAGGACGCGGTCCAGGAAGCCCTGCTCGCCGCGGCGACCGGGTGGCCGGCCGACGGCATTCCGCCGAACCCGGCAGCCTGGCTGACGACTGTCGCAGTACGGCGGATGACCGACCTGTTGCGGAGCGAGCAGTCCAGACGGCGCCGGGAGCAGTTGGACGCCACCAGGCGACTGCCCGAGGACCTCCTCGGCTCGCCCGCTGACAGCGGCGGAAGGGTCGCTGACCAGGACGACACGCTGGTGATCATGTTCCTGTGCTGCCATCCGGATGTGCAGCCGGCCAGCCAGCTGACGCTCACGCTCCGAGCGGTCGGCGGCCTCACCACTGCCGAGATCGCCCGTGCCCTGCTGCTCCCCGAGACCACCGTCGGCCAGCGGATCAGCCGGGCGAAGCAGCGCATTCAGCAGTCGGGAGCGAGATTCCGCCTCCCCGAGGGACCGGAGCGCCGGTACCGGCTCGACGTCGTGATGCAAGTGCTCTACCTGATCTTCAACGAGGGGTACGCCGCCTCGTCGGGTGCGGACCTGCAACGGGTCGAGCTCGCATCGGAGGCGATCCGGCTGACCCGAATGCTCTGGGCGAAGCTGCCGTCCGAGCCGGAGGTCGGCGGCCTGCTGGCGCTGATGCTGCTCACCCACGCCCGCCGTACGGCGCGAACCGGTCCGACCGGCGACCTGATCCCGCTGGCCGAGCAGGACCGGACGCTGTGGGACCGGGCCATGATTGCCGACGGCATCGGTCTGCTCGAGGAGGTGCTGCCGCGACGCCGTCCCGGGCCGTACCAGTTGCAGGGCGCCATCGCCGCCGTACATGCCGAGGCCGACCGGTTCGCCGACACCGACTGGCGGCAGATCGTCGCGCTGTACGACGTCCTGGTCCGGATCTCCGCCGATCCGATGGTCCGGCTGAACTCGGCGGTCGCGGTGGCGATGCTGCGCGGCCCGTCCGCCGGCCTCCAGCTCCTCGACGAGCTGGCCGCGGACCCGAAGATCGCGGACCATCACCGGTTGGCCGCCGTCCGTGCACATCTGCTCGAGCAGTCGGGTGACCTGCCGGCGGCCCAGGAGGCCTACATCGAAGCCGCGAAGCGCACCACGAGCGCCCCGGAGCAGCGTTACCTCCGCAACCGCGCCGCCCGGCTACTGTAAACACCTGGTCCTGCAGTCGTCTGGACTCCTACAGTCGGCAGATGACCAGCATCTTGTCTGCCGTGGCCTGGCCGTATGCGAACGGGCCCAGGCACATCGGCCACGTCTCCGGCTTCGGGGTTCCGTCCGACGTGTTCAGCCGGTACCTGCGGATGGCCGGTCATGACGTGCTGATGGTGTCGGGGACCGACGAGCACGGGACGCCGATCCTGGTGGAGGCCGAGCGGGAAGGTGTCAGCCCGCAGGAGCTCGCCGATCGGTACAACCGGGTGATCGTCGAGGACCTGCAGGGGCTCGGCCTGTCGTACGACCTGTTCACCCGGACCACCACCCGCAACCACTACGCGGTCGCGCAGGAGCTGTTCAGAGTCGTTCACCGCAACGGATACCTGGTCCCGAAGACCACGATGGGCGCGATCTCGCCGTCCACCGGACGCACCCTGCCGGACCGCTACATCGAGGGCACCTGCCCGATCTGCGGGTACGGCGCCGCGCGCGGCGACCAGTGTGACAACTGCGGCAACCAGCTCGACGCGATCGACCTGCGCAGCCCGCGCAGCCGGATCAACGGCGAGACACCGGTGTTCGTCGAGACCGAGCACTTCTTCCTCGATCTCCCGGCCCTGGCCGACGCGCTCGGCTCCTGGTTGCAGACCCGGACCGGCTGGCGGCCGAACGTGCTGAAGTTCGCGACCAACCTGCTCGACGACGTCCGGCCGCGCGCGATGACCCGCGACATCGACTGGGGGATCCCGGTCCCGCTGCCCGGCTGGGAGGACAACCCGAACAAGCGGCTGTACGTGTGGTTCGACGCCGTCATCGGCTACCTGTCCGCGAGCATCGAGTGGGCGCGGCGGTCCGGCGACCCGGACGCGTGGCGCCAGTGGTGGTGCGATCCCGACGCGCAGTCGTACTACTTCATGGGCAAGGACAACATCACCTTCCACGCCCAGATCTGGCCGGCCGAGCTGCTCGGCCACAACGCGTCGCCCGGCGAGTACGGCGTACTGAACCTGCCGACCGAGGTGGTGAGCAGCGAGTTCCTCACCATGGAAGGCCGGAAGTTCTCGTCGTCGCGGTCGGTGGTGATCTACGTCCGCGACGTGCTCGAACGGTACGGTCCGGACGCGCTGCGGTACTTCATCTCGGTGGCCGGGCCGGAGACGCAGGACACCGACTTCACCTGGGCCGAGTTCGTCCGCCGGAACAACGACGAGCTGGTCAGCACTTGGGGCAACCTGGTGAACCGGACCGCGTCGATGATCGCGAAGAACTTCGGCGCGATCCCGTCGGCCGGTGACCTCACGCCGGCCGACCGCGCACTGCTTGCCGCCAGCAAGGAGGCGTTCGGGACGGTCGGCGAGCACCTGCGGCACCAGCGGCTGAGGCTCGGGATCGGTGAGGCGATGCGGAACGCTTCCGAGGCCAATCAGTACCTGTCCCAGCAGGCGCCCTGGAAGGAGTCCGATCCGGCGCGCAAGGGCACGATCCTACATGTTGCCGCGCAGGTGGTGGCCGACAGCAACCGCCTGCTCGCGCCGTTCCTACCGCACTCGGCGCAACGCGTCCACGAGGCGCTTGGCGGTGTTGGTGCCTTCCTGCCGCAGCCGGAGATTCACGAGGTGGAGGATCTCGACGGCGGTGCGCCGTACCCGATCATCACGGGAGACTACTCGGCCCAACCACGCTGGGTGCAGGAGCCCGTCGTACCAGGCACTCCTGTGCGCTCACCCACTCCGATCTTCACCAAGCTCGCGCCCGAGGTGGTGGACGAGGAGCTTGCGCGACTCGGTTGACGCTTTTCTACAAGCGCGTAAGGCGGGGGCGTCGTACGGTCGGGGGAGAAAGGAGTTGAGGACGATGGCGAACTTCCTGGCCACGGCGGAGACCGATATCGAGGCCTCGCCCGCACGGGTGTGGGAGGTGCTGACCGATCCGGATCAGCTGAAGGCGATCTGGTTCGGGGCCGACGTGAAGACGGACTGGAAGCCGGGCAGCCCGGTCACCTGGAGCGGTGAGTTCGAGGGCAAGGCGTACGAGGACAAGGGCGAGATCCTCGAGGTCGACCCCGGCCGCCTGCTGAAGGTGACCCACTACAGCCCGATGAGCGGGCAACCGGACGTCCCCGAGAACTACCACACCCTCACCTACCAGCTCGACGACCACGGCACGTCGACCCACCTGTCCCTGACCCAAGACAACAACTCCACCGAAGAAGAGGCCACCCACTCCCAAGGCATGTGGGAGATGCTGGTAGCCAAGGTCAAGGAATCGGCCGAGAAGTAGTCAGTAACCTTGGGCGTATGTCTGGTGATGGTGTGGAGGTTGGGCGGCCGACTCGGGAGCGGGCCTCGGTGGGGGAGGACGGGCGGTCCCGGGATCGGAGCCGGCCGGCGGTGCCTGATCCGTTGCCGATGAGTGTGGTCGACGCGCACTGTCATCTGGACATCGCCGACGGCGAGGACGGGGCCTGGCTGAGCCCGGCCGAGGCGATCAAGCTGGCGTCGTCGGTCGGGGTCACCCGGATCGTCCAGGTCGGCTGCGACCTGCCGGGCGCGCTGTGGGCGGTCGAGGCAGCGCAGCAGTACAAGAACGTCGTCGCCGGCGTCGCGCTGCACCCGAACGAGGCCCCCAAGCTGAAGGCCGTCGGTGAGCTGGACAGCGCGCTCGCCGAGATCGAGCGGCTGGCGAAGAGCTCGGACAAGGTCCGGGTGATCGGCGAGACCGGGCTGGACTACTTCCGCACCGGCGAGGACGGGCGCGCCGCGCAGCACGAGTCGTTCGCCGCGCACATCGACATGGCGAAGCGCCTGGACAAGGCGCTGATGATCCACGACCGGGACGCGCACGACGACATCCTGAAGATCCTCGATCGCGAGGGCGTGCCGGACCGGTTGATCATGCACTGCTTCTCCGGCGACACCGAGTTCGCCCGCGAGTGCGTGAACCGCGGCGCGTTCCTGAGCTTCGCCGGCGTGGTCACGTTCAAGAACGCCCAGTCGCTCCGGGACGCGCTCGCCGTGACCCCACTCGACCACGTGCTGGTCGAGACGGACGCGCCGTACCTGACCCCGTCACCGCACCGCGGCCAGCCGAACGCGTCGTACCTGATCCCGCACACCGTCCGGAAGATGGCCGGCGTCCTGAACATCTCGGTCCCCGAGCTCTGCGACGCCCTGAACACCAACGCGAACAAGGTCTTCGGCGGCGCCTGGTGAGGGTCGTCACGGATGCGGACATTCGTGAGCACCTGTCTGCGGCCGACGCAGTCGCGTGGATGCGGGAGGCGATCCTCGCCGCGCACGAGGGCCGGCTGCACACGCCGCCGCGCGTGTACGCCGAGCTCGGCGACGGGAACCTGATCTTCACCACCGGCGCGCTGACAGGGGAGTGGTACGGCTACCGCTCGTACGACACCTTCGACACCGACCCGGGCAGCCAGTTGGTCGTCGTACACGACTGGCACTCCGGCGCCGTCCGAGGTGTTGCTGTGGGCAACGAGCTCGGTCCGCGCCGGGTCGGGGCGATCGGCGGCGTCGCGGTCGACGCGCTGGCCCGGAAGGACGCGACCACACTCGGCTTGGTCGGCACCGGCACCCAGGCCTGGACCCAACTCTGGGCGATCTCCGCGGTGCGCCCGCTCGCGTCCGTCGCCGTCTTCAGTCGCGACATCGGTCGCCGGAACGCCTTTGCTGCAAGGGTTTCCGAGGAACTAGGGCTGCCCGCGACGGCTGTCGGATCGGCCCGAGAAGCGGTTGAGGACCGGGATCTCGTCGTACTCGCGACCAGTAGCCCGGTGCCCGTGATCGAGTCCGAGTGGATTGCGCCGGGCACCTTCGTGACCACGCTCGGGCCGAAGGTGGTCGGGCGGGCCGAGTTCGGTCCGGACCTGATCGACCGGGCGGACCTTGTGGTGACGGACTCGGTCGCCCAGACCCATGCGTACGACCCGCCCTTCATACTCGCCGGCACCCCGCAGCACGACCGCCTGATCGGCTTGGGCGAGGTGCTGACGGGTACGGCGTCGGGCCGGACCGTCGTGTTCTGCTCGGTCGGGCTGGCCGGGACCGAGGCGTACCTGTTGGCGCGGCTGGTAGACAGTGCCCCATGGAGTTCAGTGAGGTAGTCCGGCGGCGCCGGATGGTGCGTAACTACGACGCCGATCGGCCGGTGCCGGCGGAGGTCCGGGAGCGCATCCTGGAGAACGGGTTGCACGCGCCGTCCGGCGGGTTCAGCCAGGGCTGGGCGTTCCTGACGCTGGAGGGCGCCGACCGCGAGCGGTACTGGGGAATCGCGGCCGAGGAGGTCGACGACAAGTATGTGGAATGGATCACAGGCCTGCGCCGCGCGCCGCTGCTGATCCTGGCCTTCGCGCACAAGGACGCGTACCTCGACCGCTACACCGAGCCGGACAAGGGCTGGACCGACCGCGACGAGTCCCGCTGGACGGCGCCGTACTGGTACGTCGACACCGGGATGGCCGTGCTGCTGATGCTGCAGACCGTCGTCGACGAGGGCCTGGGAGCGTGCTTTTTCGGGCCTCCCGCGGACAAGGTGGGCAAGCTCTACCAGGAGTTCGGGGTGCCGGACGGGTTCGACCTGATCGGCCTGCTGTCGGTCGGCTACCGGGCCCCGGACAAGCGGTCGCCGTCGCTCAAACGAGGGCGCCGGAGTACGGCGGAAGTCGTTCATCGGGGGCACTGGGGCCGTCACGAGGCGTGATCGCTCCATTACACCTTTTTGCGACTCGCCGACGAGGGGATTGGCACTTCCGCGACTTCTTCGTTATGGTCCCGTGATGTTGGCCGGGATCGGGGAAGGTTCCGGGCAGCACGCCCCTCGGCGTTCATCGTGATGCCAGCCCTCCAGTCTGGAGCACGCGGTCGGTGCCAGTGCTGTCCTGCCCCGTGCCCGGGTAGCCCTACCTGGGAGCGTTAGTGCGTAAGTCCATCATCGTGGCCGTCGGTGCGACGGCTGCGTTTGCCGTCGCGGGCGGCTCCGTGGCATATGCCAGCAAGAGCAAGACGGTCAGTCTTTCCGTCGACGGCCAGGTGCAGAAGGTTCACACCTTCGGCTCCACCGTGGCGGACGCCCTCAAGGCCGAGAAGGTTCAGGTCGGCGAGCATGATGTCGTGGCGCCGGGCCTGGACGCGAAGCTGAAGGACGGCCAAGAGATCGCGGTGCAGTACGGTCGCCAGCTGACCGTCACCGCGGACGGCACCAAGAAGACCTTCTGGACCACCGCCGACAGCGTCAACGAGGCGCTGGCGGACCTGGGCCTGCGGTACGACACCGCGGCCGTGTTCTCGACCAGCCGGAGCGCGCCGATCGGGCGCGAGGGGCTGAGTCTCGTGGTCCAGACCCCGAAGACCGTGCAGATCGTGCGGCAGGGCAAGGTCGCGACCATCAAGTCGATGGCCGGGACCGTCGGTGAGGCCCTGACCGCGGCGAAGATCGTGTGGGACCAGGACGACCGGATCAGCCCGGCCGCCGCCACCGCGCTCAAGCCCGGCGTCAACAAGGTCGGTTACGTCAAGGTCGACCAGAAGAAGGTCACCAAGACCGAGGCGATCGCGTTCGGCACCGACGAGACCGAGTCGGCCACCCTGCTCGTGGGGACGAAGAAGACCACCGCCGCCGGCAAGGCGGGCGAGAAGTCGATCACGTTCCTGTACACCTACCTGGACGGCAAACTGTCGGCCACCAAGGTGGTCTCGAGCAAGGTCGTCACCGCCCCGGTCGACGCCAAGGTCACCGTCGGCACCAAGCCGAAGCCCGAGGAGCCGACCACCGACACCGACCCGCCGATCGGCGACACGAGCGCGTGGGACCGGATCGCCGAGTGCGAGTCGGGCGGCAACTGGGCCACGAACACCGGCAACGGGTACTACGGCGGCCTGCAGTTCAGCCACCAGACCTGGGTCGCGTACGGCGGTGACGCCTACGCGGAGAACGCCCACCTGGCCAGCAAGGCGCAGCAGATCGCGATCGCCGAGAAGGTCCGGGCGGCGCGGGGCGGCTACGGCGACTGGCCGGTCTGCGGCCAGCGGGCGTAGTGCAAGACTGTGCTGTGTGAGCAGCGCTGATTCATCCACATCAGCCGGACCGAGGCTTCTCGGTCCGGCTGATGTGCGTTCACTGGCCGCGTCGCTCGGGGTCCGCCCGACCAAGCAGCGCGGCCAGAACTTCGTCATCGACCCGAACACGGTCCGCCGGATCGTCAGGGCCGCTGCGCTGGCCCCCGGCGAGACGGTGCTCGAGGTCGGCCCCGGGCTCGGGTCGCTGACCCTGGCGCTGCTGGCCGAGGGGCACAAGGTCACCGCGGTCGAGATCGACCCCCTGCTCGCGTCCGCGCTGCCGTCGACGATCGCGTCGTACGCGCCGGGTCAGGCCAGTGCGTTCACGGTGATCGAGGCTGACGCGATGACGGTCGGCCCGGACCAGATCGGCACGCCGACCGCGTGCGTGGCGAACCTGCCGTACAACGTCGCCGTACCGGTACTGCTGCACCTCCTCGAGGTCTCCGACTCCCTTCGGCACGGCCTCGTGATGGTCCAGTCGGAGGTCGCCGACCGGCTCGCGGCCGGGCCGGGTTCGCGCACGTACGGCGTGCCGTCCGCGAAGGCGGCCTGGTACGCCGAGGTCCGCCGGGCCGGTCCGATCGGGCGGAACGTCTTCTGGCCGGCGCCGAACGTCGACTCGGGCCTGGTCGCCTTCGAGCGCCGCGAACCGCCTGCCACGGCAGCGAGTCGCGAGGAGGTGTTCGCGGTCATCGAGGCGGCGTTCTCGCAGCGCCGGAAGACGATCCGGTCCGCGCTGGCACGCTGGCTGCCGGACCGCGAGCAGCTCGACGAGGTGTTCCGCCGTACCGGGATCGACCCGAAGCTCCGCGGAGAGATGCTCGGCATCACCGAGTTCGCGGCTTTGGCGGACGCCGCGAGGCACTAGCCTGTGCGAGTGCCACCTTCTGCTGAGGTCACGGTGCGAGCGCCGGCCAAGATCAATCTCGGTCTGTCGGTCGGTCCGCCGCGCCCGGACGGGTTCCACCCCGTCGCCACGGTCTACCAGGCCGTCGCCCTGTACGACGACGTCACCGCGGTGCTGCGGGACGACGACTCGTCGATCTCGGTCGAGGTGCTCGGGGACTTCGCGGCCGACGTGCCGACGGACGAGACCAACCTCGCGGTCAAGGCGGCCCGCCTGCTGCAGGCGGAGTACGACGTCGAGGAAGGCGTCGACCTGACCATCCGCAAGACCATCCCGGTCGCGGGCGGCATGGCGGGCGGTTCGACTGACGCGGCAGCGACTCTGGTCGCGTGCAACCGGCTGTGGGGGCTGCAGCTGTCCCAGACCGAGCTGCAGCATCTCGCCGGCGACCTGGGCAGCGACGTACCGTTCTGCCTGGTCGGTCACACCGCGCTCGGTCGCGGTCGCGGCGAGCAGGTCACCGAGGTGATGTCGCGCGGGACCTTCCACTGGGTCTTCGCGATCGCCGACGGCGGCCTGTCCACACCGGCCGTGTACGGCGAACTGGACCGGCTGCGCCCGCTTCGCCGGGTCGAGGCGCCCCAGGTCCGTCCGGAGCTCCTCTCGGCGCTGTTGTCCGGTCAGCCCGGCGCACTCGCGGTTGCTCTCAGCAACGATCTCCAGGTGGCGGCCCTGTCGCTGCGCCCTCAGCTCGGCGAAACCCTGCAGTTCGGCCTCGACCAGGGCGCGCTGGCCGCGCTGGTCTCCGGCTCCGGCCCCACCTGCCTCTTCCTGGCCGCCGACAGCCGCAGCGCCGTCGACCTGGCCGTCGAGCTCGCCGAGTCCGGCCTCTGCCGCATGGTCCGCCAAGCCGAAGGCCCGGTCCCCGGCGCCCGAATCCTCCCCGCCCCCGTCAACCGCTGAGCGCGGTACGCTTAGCTAAGTGGACTAAGGAGGGCTGATGGGCGACCCGGCGGCGCAGTTCAACATCCACGAGGCGAAGACCCCAACTCTCGCGGATCATCGATCGTGTCGAGCACGGCGAAGAGGTCATCATCAGCCGTGCCGGACGTCCGGTTGCCAAGGTCGTTCCGCTGCCGACGACTGTGCGGCGGGCAGGTCGCGGGTCGCTCGCCGGCCGGATCCACCGGGCTGACGACTGGGATTCGGCCGAGACCAACGAAGCCATCGCGCGCGACTTCGGCCTCTAGTCGTGACTGCTACGTCCGCCAGGCTCCTGTTGGACACTCACGTCTTGCTCTGGTGGCTCGAAGACAGTCCAGAGCTCTCCGACGACCTCAAGGACCGGATCGACTCCGAGCTCGAGGTGCACGTCAGCGCGGCAACCGTCTGGGAGCTCTCGGTCAAGACCGCGCTGGGCAAGCTCGAGATCCCAGCCGATCTGACCGACTTGCTCCAACACAGCGGGTTGAGCGAGTTGCCGATCCGGTTCCAGCACGCAGAGCTCGCCGGACGCCTGCCGGCTGTGCACCGGGATCCGATCGATCGCATGCTGATCGCCCAGGCGCTCACGGAGCGACTGACCCTGGTGACCCGCGACGAGCTCATGCATCAGTACGACGTACCGCTCCTCAAGGCCTGAGATCCGCCCCCGGTCAACCGCTGAGGAGTTGGTGGGCCAGGGCGCGCGGATGGATCACGACGGTCACGCCAGTGGTCATGCGGCGGCTCCTGCCGAGGGACCCGTCCGGCAAGCGAGTGTTTGAGTCGGGAAAATCGGTCGCGGCCGCATCGGGGCGGCGTTAGCATCCAAGCGTTTGCCCCTTGGAATGCCTCGTGATCGGAGAACGGGATGCGCCGCACGGTGTTCGACCTCGACAGGACGAATCACTTCGACGCATTCGCGAGGACCCTTGAACTCTCTGACGATGGGCATTGTGGCGCATGTCGACGCCGGTAAGACCAGCCTGACCGAGCGGCTGCTGCACGCCGCCGGTGTGATCGACCGGGTCGGCCGGGTCGACGACGGGAACACCCAGACCGACTCGATGGACCTCGAACGCCGCCGCGGCATCACGATCCGCTCCGCGGTAGTGTCGTTCGAGCTGGGCGACCTGACCGTCAACCTGATCGACACGCCGGGACACTCGGACTTCATCGCCGAGGTCGAACGCGCGCTGTCGGTGCTCGACGGCGCCGTACTGGTGATCTCCGCGGTGGAGGGTGTGCAGGTGCAGACCCGGCTCCTGATGCGTACGCTGCAGCGCCTCGGCATCCCCACCCTGCTGTTCGTGAACAAGATCGACCGGCTCGGAGCCCGGTACGACGACTTGCTGGCGGACATCGCGCGGTTGCTGACGCCTGCCTGTGTGCCGATGGGATCGGTCGCGGATCTCGGCACTCGCGCAGCACGCTTCGAGCCGGCCCCTTCGATGAACAAGGCTGTTGCCGAGCTACTTGCTGAGCGCAACGATGACTTCCTGGCGCGCTACCTCGACGACGAGTTGGCGGCTGACGACTATGCCGCCGAGCTGCGACGGCAGGTGGGTGCGGCCTGGGTCCATCCGGTGTACTTCGGGTCCGCGATGACCGGCGTCGGCGTGCAAGAGCTGATCGGCGGCATCCGGGCCTGGTTGCCGCGGGCAACTCCTGCCGCCGGAGATGCCTTGTCTGCAAGGGTTTTCAAGGTCGAGCGTGGTGCGGCCGGGCAGAAGGTCGCCTCCGCGCGGGTGTACGCCGGGACGTTGTCGGCGCGTTCGTACCTCGACGTGCACCCGGCGGCAGGTACGTCGTACCAGGTCCGGCCGAGCGCGGTCGAGGTATTCGCGCGCGGCTCTCGCCATCAGGTCGAGCGGGCCGAGGCCGGGCAGATCGTCGCGTTGCGGGGGCTCAAGGAGGTCCGGATCGGCGACCAGCTCGGCGTCCGGGGTGACGGGCTCGGGCAGTTGTTCGCGCCGCCGACGCTCGAGACGGTCGTCCGGGCGCGGGACCGGATGAAACTCTTCCAGGCGCTGACCCAGCTCGCCGAGCAGGACCCGCTGATCCGCGTCCGCAAGGCCGACGACATCACGGTCAGCCTGTACGGCGAGGTGCAGAAGGAGGTGATCGCGTCGCTGCTGGAGTCCGAGTACGGCGTGGCCGTCGACTTCAGCGAGACCACGCCGATCCATGTCGAGCGGCTGACCGGCGTCGGAACGGCGTACCGGGAAATGGGTGCCCCTGACAACCTGTGGGCAGCGACTGTCGGCTTCCGGGTGTCGCCGGGGGAGGCTGGTGTGGACTACCGGGTCGAGTCCGAGCTCGGCGCGCTACCGCGGGCCTTCCACACCGCGATCGAGGAGACCGTCCGGCTGACGGTCCAGCAGGGCCTGTACGGCTGGGAGATTCCCGACCTGGAGGTCGCCGTCACCCACACCGGCTACTCGTCCGTGGACACCGTCGCCGCCGACTTCCGCCGCCTGGTGCCACTGGTCCTCATGCAGGCCATCGCCGAGGCCGGCACCACGGTCCTCGAACCCGTCCAGCACTTCGAGCTCGACATCCCACCCGACTCGATCTCCCGAGTCCTCGCCCTGCTCGCCGAATCCCGAGCCGTCGTGGACCAGACCACCCTCTCCGACCAGACCGCCCACCTCACCGGCACCCTCCCCGCCGCCACCACCCACACCTTCGAAACCCACCTCCCCGGCGCCACCCACGGCGAAGGCATCCTCACTCCCACAACCACCACCTACACCCCCGCCCCCTCCCCAACCCCCACCCGCCCCCGAACCGACGGCAACCCCCTAAACCAAAAGCAATACCTCCTCCACCTCAACCAGTCCTGAGGCCTCAGCTGAAGTGGTCGAGAGTCTGTTGGATCTTGGTCAGGGCTTCTCCGGTGTTGCCGAAGTGGGCGAGGACGGCTAGGTGTTCTCGGAGGTGGAGGAGGGGGAGGCGGGCTTGCCAGCCTTCAGTGAGGGGGTGGAGCTCTTCGTAGGCGGTGTAGAAGGTGTCGGGGATGTTGCCGCAGCCGTCGAGCATGGAGAGCTCGGCTTCGGGCCAGCCGTAGTAGACCGCCGGGTCGATCAGGGCAGGACCCGGGAGGAGGTTGCCGTGCCACAGGTCGCCGTGGAGGAGGGACGCGGGCTGGTCCGGGATCAGGTCGGGGAGACGGCTGGCGACGCGCTCCAGGCGGTGGCGGTCGGTCGCGGGGAGGGCGTTGTAGCAGCGCGGGACTTCCAGGAAGCGCAGCAGGCGGTGTTCTGCGAAGAAGGCGTGGCCGTCGGAGGTGCACGGGTTCCGCTGAGGGAGTAGCCCCAGGTAGTTGTCCTGGTGATAGCCGAACTTGTCCGACGTCTGCTGGTGCTGAATCGCCAGGCGGTGGCCGGCGTCCCGCCAGAAGTCCGGCGACTGGTCCGCCAGCGCAGCGCTGCCGAGATCCGAGAGCACGAGGAAGTCCGCGGCCACCCGCAGCACCTCAGGTACGGCGAACCCGCCAGGTACCCGCAGTGCGTTCAGCCCGTCGGCCTCGAGCTCGTACAGCCGCGGCGGCGGATCGTCGTGGGTCTTCACGATCGCCGACCGGCCGAGCGTCGTACGCACCCGGTAGGTCTTGTTGGCGACTCCGCCGTCCAGCGGATCGCAGGAAACCGGGTCGCCCAGGTCGAGGCCGTCCAGCCAGGATCGAGTCAGCACGTGGACGATCCTGGCACGCGCGCAGGCGTCGGATACTCTGGTCCGCGATATGGCGGCACCTAACTTGGTCAATCTGGAAGCTGTTTCCAAGGGCTTCGGGACTCGGACACTCCTCGACACTGTGAGCCTCGGCATCGGCCGGGGTGAGCGGGTCGGCGTGGTCGGGCGCAACGGCGACGGCAAGTCGACGCTGCTCCAGCTCCTGGCCCGGCGGGAGGAGCCGGACAGCGGCCGGATCGTCCACAACCGCGACGTCCGGCTCGGGTACCTCGGCCAGACCGACGACCTCGACCCCCAGCACACGGTCCTGCACGCGGTGCTCGGCAACGCCGAGACCTACACGTGGGCGGCCGATCCGCGGGCGCGCTCGGTGATGGAGCACCTGCTCGGCGGAGTCGACCACCAAGCGCTGGTCGGCACCCTGAGCGGTGGTGAACGCCGACGCGCGTCACTGGCCCGGCTCCTCCTCACCGAGGTCGACCTGCTGATCCTCGACGAGCCGACCAACCACCTCGACATCGAGGCCGTCGACTGGCTCGCCAAGCACGTGGTCGACCGGGCCGGGGCCCTGCTCGTCGTCACCCACGACCGCTGGTTCCTCGACGCTGTCTGCACCGACACCTGGGAGGTCCAGGGCGGCCGCGTCACGTCGTACGACGGTGGGTACGCCGCCTACGTCCTCGCCAAGGCGGAGCGTGCCCGGACGGCCCAGGTCACCGAGACCAAGCGGCAGAACCTCCTGAAGAAGGAGCTGGCCTGGCTGCGTCGCGGCGCACCGGCCCGGACCAGCAAGCCCAAGTTCCGGATCGACGCCGCCAACGCCCTGATCGAGAACGAGCCACCCCCGCGCGACAAGCTCGCCCTGTCGCAGTTGGCGACCGCGCGGCTCGGCAAGGACGTGTTCGACGCCGAGGACGTCAGCCTGAGCTTCGGCGACCGCGTCATGCTCGACCACGTCACGTTCCGCCTGGGCCCGGCCGACCGGATCGGCCTGCTCGGCCCGAACGGCGCCGGCAAGACGACGTTCCTCAGGGTCCTCACCGGCCAGCTCGCGCCGGACCGCGGCGTGGTGAAGCAGGGCAAGACGGTCCGCGTCGCCAGCCTGACGCAGAACCTCGAGGAGATCGACAGTACGGCGACCGTCCTGGAGCACATCACCGCCATCCGCCGTACGGCGGCACTCGCCGGACGCGGCGGTGAGCTGACGTCGTCGCAGTTGCTGGAGCGGTTCGGGTTCAGCGGCGACAAGCTGACCACGCGGATCTCCGACCTGTCCGGTGGTGAACGCCGGCGGCTGCAACTGCTGCGCATCCTGCTCGACGAGCCGAACGTGCTGATCCTCGACGAGCCGACCAACGACCTCGACGTCGAGACGCTGACGGTCCTGGAGGACTTCCTGGACAGCTGGCCGGGCGTGGTCGTCACGGTGACGCACGACCGCTACTTCCTGGAGCGGGTCAGCGACATGGTCTACGCGATCATGGGCGACGGCCGGGTCCGGCACCTGCCGCGTGGCGTCGACCAGTACATCGACGAGCTCGGCGAGGCCGCTCCCCGCCGTACGACGGTCAGCGAAAGCCCAGTCGTGGACGCGAAGCTCGCAGCGGCCGAGCCGGTGGTTGACGCGGCAGCGGCCCGGGCGGCGAAGAAGGAGCTGAACCGGATCGAGCGCCAGCTCGCCAAGCTGACCGAGACCGAGGCGAAGCTGCACGACCAGCTGGCCACCAACGCCAGCAACTACGAGCGGCTGGCCGAACTGGACACCGAGTTGCGCAAACTGGCCGAGGAACGCGCCGAACTCGAAACCGCCTGGTTCGACGCCGCCGAACGCGCTGAATGAGCTGCGGCCGCATTTGATCGTATTCCCGAGGTTGTGAACCGAAGCACGACCACGACCGGTGAGTAATATGCAGCGCGCGCCTGTGGAAAACGTGTGAAAACAGAACTGAGTCGCGGCGCACCCTCCGATCCCCTGTGATTCGGAGGGCGCGCCGCGCCTCCGGGTGAGCGGGCCCCGTGCCGGCCGGCGTTGTTCGGGCCCCGAGCCCCGGACACCGCGCGGCCACTTTCGGCGGACCACCTCTTGCCGCCGAAGTCACCATATTCTTGACGTTTCGTGGTCAACCAACCACCGACAGTGAGGACCCTAGTGCGGTCGATCACTCAGTGTCGATAGTCGACCGCTACAGCAGTCTCACGATCTCGTTGCAACTAGCAACGATCGGAACCGGGGTGAAGTGACGGGTCGTCTTTTCGGATAATTCCGGCCGAATTCCGGCGGGTTTGTCCGAGCCTTGGAAAATTCAGTGCTTTTCGAGGTCGAACGGCCGGACCAGTTCGCGCAGGACCCGCGCGATCTTCGCCTGGTCGCGGTCGCTGATCGACCCCAGCAACTGCCGCTCGTGGGTCAGCAGGTCGGCCATCGCGGCGTCGACGGCGTCGCGTCCGGCGTCGGTCAGCTGCACCAGGACCCCGCGCCGGTCGGCCGGGTCGGGAAGCCGCTCGACCAGGCCGCGAGCCGTGAGCCGGTCGACCCGGTTCGTCATCGTGCCCGAGGTGACCAGGGTTTCCTTCAGCAGCTTGCCGGGGGACAGCTGGTACGGCGCTCCCGCCCGCCGCAGCGCCGCGAGGACGTCGAACTCCCAGGACTCCAGGCCGTGTGTCGAGAACGCCTGGCTGCGCGCGCGGTCCAGGTGCCGCGCGAGCCGGCTGACCCGGGACAGCACCTCCATCGGCGCGACGTCGAGGTCGGGGCGCTCCCGGCGCCAGGCCTCGAGCAGCCGATCGACCTCGTCTTCCATGCTGTCGAGATTACGCCATCAAGACTCTTGACATCAAGACAACTTCCAGGTTTAGAGTATCTCGACATCAAGATAAATCCTGGGAGAGGCGGCAGCATGCGAACGTCACCGGTCTGGAGCCCGCGCCAGTACGGCACCTACGCCGAGGAGCGCGGCCGCCCGTTCGCCGACCTGGTCGGCCGGGTGCGCGCCGACACCGTCCGAACGGTCGCCGACCTCGGCTGCGGTCCGGGCAACCTGACCGTCACCTTGCGGGAGCTGTGGCCGGAGGCCACCATCCGCGGGATCGACAGCTCACCCGAGATGATCGAGGCGGCGCAGAAGTACGCCGACGACAAGCTTACCTTCGAGATCGGCGACCTGCTCGAGTGGACCGCCGAGCCCGGCTCGCTGGACGTCATCGTCACCAACGCGGTCCTGCAATGGATCCCGGAGCAGCTCGACCTGCTGCCCGGCTTCGTCAAGGCGCTGCGGCCGGGCGGCTGGCTGGCGATCCAGATCCCCGGCAACGGCAACGCCCCGTCGCACTCGATCCTGCGCGATCTGGCCGCCTCCGAGCCCTATGCGCAGTACGCGAAGAACGCGTCGCTGCGGGCGGAGGTCCCCGGCCCGGACACGTACGTCGATGCGCTCACGGCCGAGGGGTGTGTCGTCGACGCGTGGGAGACGACGTACTACCACCTGCTGCAGGGCGACAACGCCGTACTGGAGTGGGTGAAGGGGACGGGTGCGCGGCCGGTGCTGCAGTCGCTGCCGGATGACATGCGGCAGCGGTTCGAGGACGAGTACGGCGCCCGGCTGGCGGATGTGTACCAGCAGAAGGACTACGGGACGCTGCTGCCGTTCCGCCGGATCTTCGCGGTCGCGCAGAAGAAGGAGGCCTGATGCGGCTCGATCATGTGCAGGTGTCCTGTCCGCCCGGTGGGGAGGACGTCGCGCGGGCCTTCTACCGGGACGCGCTGGGGATGACCGAGGTGGAGAAGCCGCCGTTGCTGCAGGCTCGCGGCGGCTGCTGGTTCCGAGCGGGCGCGGCGGAGGTGCACATCGGGGTCGAGCAGGACTTCCAGCCGGCGAAGAAGGCGCATCCGGCACTGGCGGTCGACGACCTCGACGGCTTGGCCGAGAAGCTCGAGAAGCTCGGCTATCCGGTGTCCTGGGACAACGAGACGATCCCGGGCCGCCGGCGGTTCCATACCGCCGACGGCCACGGGAACAGGGTGGAGATCGTCTGAGCTACTCGGTCGCCAGGGCTCCGGCGGGCGCCACCTTGGCGGCCCGGCGAGCCGGGAGGACCGAGGCGAGCAGGCCGGCCACGGCGGCGACTGCGGCAATGATCACCAGCAGGCTCACGGGTACGGCGTACTCCACGCTGCCGTCGACGGTCTGGCCGCCCATCAACGCACTGGTGCCGGTCCAGCCATAGATCAGGCCGAGCGCGATCCCGAGGCCTGCCGCGACCAGTGCCATCAGCAACGACTCGACCGCGAGCATGCTGCGCAACTGGCGGCGGGTCAGGCCCATCGCCCGCAGCAACGCGTTCTCCCGGGTCCGTTCGAGCACCGACAGGCTGAGCGTGTTGCCGACCCCTACCAGCGCGATCAGCACGGACACCCCGAGCAGCCCGACTCCGACAAGCAGCAGGACGTCGAAGACCTGGGTGTAGCTGTTCCGCTCGGCCAGGCCGCCCTCGACCCCGAGCTCCTTGACCGTCGGGATGGACTGCTCCACCGAGTCGATGACCGCCGACCCGTCGGCCTTCGGGTCGGACGCCAGCCAGAAGCCGGTGACCTGCGCCGCGGGCGCCAGTTTGCGGAGGTCCGTCGACGTGACTGTGATCGGATCCAGCCCGGTCGCCCGGTACGCCGTCAGCGTCAGCTTCTGCCCGGCAGCCACGATGGTCAGCGGCGCGCCGTCCTTCAGGTCGAGCATGGTCATCGTCGGCGAGTCCAGCAGGGCGGTGCCCGGCTCGAGCCGCGCGGCCAGCGACGGGTTGTGGATGACGGATCCGGCCGCGGCCTGGTCGATCCCGGTCACCGGGAGTTCCTGGCCGGCGGTCTTCGCCATCACCTTGCTGACCGGGACGACCTGGGTGACGCCCTTGATGTCGCGCAGCTGCTGCTCGGCGCCGGCCGGCATCTTCTCGTTGTACGCGGTCACGATGATGTCGACCGGGTACTGGCCGTCCATCGACACGTCGAACGTCTTCCGCACCGACGCGATCCCGACACAGGTGAGGCTGATCAGCGTGACGCCGATCAATAGCGCCGACGTCGTGGCAGCCGTACGCTTCGGATTCCGAATCGCGTTCGCGACGGCGATCCGGGCCGGAACTCCGCCGCCCTTGGCGGGCAGCGCGCCGATCAGCCGGATCAACGCCGGGACCAGCAGCGAACCGATGGCCAGTACGCCGAGGAACGAGAGCACACCGCCCGCGACACCGACCAGCACCTGGTGACCGGACGCGCCGACGGCCAGCAACAGCCCGCCGCCGGCCAGCAGCAGGAAGCCGAGGATCAGCCGCACGACGCCGGCCTTCGACGCGGCGACCGGGGCGACCTCGGGCCGAAGCGCGGCCAGCGGAGCCACCTTGGTCGCCCGCCGAGCCGGTACGACGGCCGCGAGGACGGTTGCCACGGTGCCGAGCGCGAGCGGGATGAGCACCGACCACACGTCGAGGTGGAGTGCGATCGGCGGGAGGCCCCAGTCGAACTCACGGGCCAGGGTGAGGGCGAGCGCGGACAGTGCGACGCCGAAGACGACACCGATCGCGGACGCGATCACCCCGACCACGGACGCCTCGGCGAGGACGGACGAGAACACCTGCTTGCGGGACGCGCCGACGCAGCGCAGCAACGCCATCTCCCGCGTCCGCTGGGCGATCACGATGGTGAAGGTGTTGCTGATCACCAGGCAGGCGACGAACAGCGCGATCACGGCGAACATGCCGAACACCCCGCCGAGCACGTCGATGCCGTTCGTGTAGCTCTTCACCTCGTGGTCGATCCAGGCCTCGCCGGTGAACACCTTCAGGTCGCTCGAGACGACGCCCTGCGCGGCCGAGGCGAGGGTCGCCGGGCTGACGCCGGGCTTGGCGGCGAGCCCGACCGACTGGATGAAGGCATCCGGCTCGAAGGTCTTCACCGCGGCCGCGGTCGCCACTGCGGACGCCGAACCGATCGCCTTCGAGTCGTCGAGCAGACCCACGACGGTGACGGTGAAGGACTTGCCGGTGTAGGCGTTCAGTCGCAGCGTCTGGCCGATCGCGACCTGGTGCTTGGCGGCCAGCTTGGCCGGCAGGGCGATCTCGTTCGTGGCGGTCGGCAGGCGGCCGGACGACGTACCCGGGCCGGCGATCCGGGTGGTGTCGTACAGGGCCTCGACGGCGAGGCCGTCGGGCCGGACCAGGTCCGGGAAGGCAGCCGTCATGTACGCCGTGGTAAATGCGACGACCGAGTCGGCCTGCGGGAGCTTCTGGAGCTTGGGCACGTCGGCCGGGGTGATCTGCGCGTTCTCCGGGTAGACCATCGTGTCGACCCCGCGGTACTGCGCGCCGATCGACTCGTCGATGCCGTTCGACGCGGAGGCGTGCGCGGTCAGTGCGAGGGTGCCGAAACCGACTCCGAGCACGATCGCCAGGCAGGCGGCGACCAGGCGGCCCAGGTGGGCGCGCAGCGAGGAGAGGATGGAGCGTCGCACCTCAGGCTCCCAGCTGCCGCAGCGCGTCGAGCACGGTCTCCGGAGTCGGCTCGTGCAGCTCGCCGGCGAGTTTGCCGTCAGCAAGCATCACGACACGGTCGGCGTACGACGCGGCCAGCGGGTCGTGGGTCACCATGACCACCGTCTGGCCGAACTCGCGGACCGAGCGGCGCAGGAAGCCGAGCACCTCCGCGCCGGACCGGGAGTCCAGGTTGCCGGTCGGCTCGTCCGCGAACACGACCTCGGGCCGCCCGACCAGCGCGCGGGCCACCGCGACCCGCTGCTGCTGACCGCCGGACAGCTCCGACGGCCGGTGCGTGAGCCGGTCCTGCAGCCCGAGTACGTCGACCAGCGTCGACAGCCACTGCTGGTCGGGCTTGCGGTTGCCGAGCTCGAGCGGAAGCAGGATGTTGTCCTTCGCGGACAGCATCGGCAGCAGGTTGAAGGACTGGAACACGAACCCGACCCGGTCCCGCCGGATCCGGGTCAGCTCGGCGTCCGGGAGCTGGGTGAGCTCGGTCTCGCCGAGCAGCACCTGGCCGCCGGTCGGGGTGTCCAGGCCGGCCAGGCAGTGCATCAGCGTCGACTTGCCGGACCCGGACGGGCCCATGATCGCGGTGAACCGGCCGACCCCGAAGTCGACCGAGACGCCGTCGAGCGCGGCGACCGCCGTGTCGCCCTGCCCGTACACCTTGCGCAGCTCGTGCGCCCGGATCGCGGTCCGCGGCGCGCCGTCCTGCGGCAGCCGCCCCACCGGTAGCTGACCGGTCTGCAAACTCATGTCACTCCTCGGCTCAAAAACTGACGTTGGCCAAGAAGTTAGTGATTTCGTCCGGTGATCTCGTCGGACTGCGGACTGCAGTTGGCGTAGTACCTGGGTATTACTTGTTCGGCCGGACCAGGCCGGTCTCGTACCCGAGGACGACCAGGGCGACCCGGTCGCGGAGCCCGGTCTTCGCCAGGATCCGGCCGATGTGCGTCTTGACCGTTGCCTCGGACAACGTGAAGAGCTGGGCGATCTCGGTGTTCGACAGACCGCGGGCGACCTCGACCAGAACCTCGCGTTCCCGGGCGGTCAGCTCGGCCAGGTCCGGCCGTTCCACCTCGCCGTCCGGAAGGGACCCGGCGAAGTGCTCCAGCAGGCGTTTCGTCGTACTGGGGGAGACCACGGCGTCACCGGAATGCACCTGCCGGATCGCCGACAGCAGGTCGGCGGGCGGTGTGTTCTTGAGCAGGAAGCCGGCCGCGCCGGCCTTGATCGCGGCGAACGCGTACTCGTCGAGGTCGAACGTGGTCAGCACGATCACCTTCGGAGCCTGCGGCAACGACTGGAGCCGGCGGGTGGCCTCCACCCCGTCCAGCCGCGGCATCCGGACGTCCATCAGCACGACGTCGCAGGCGGTCACCTGGATCTTCTCGATCGCCTCGCCGCCGTCACCGGCCTGGCCGACCACCCGCATGTCCGCCTGGGAGTCCACCAGCATCGTGAAACCTGCTCTGACGAGTTCCTGGTCGTCCACGAGGAAGACCCTGATCACGTCGTCATTCACTGCTCTCCTCCAGTGGGCAGGTGGTACGGCAGCCTGGCGATCACCTCGTAACCGCCACCCGCCTTCGGGCCGGCGTTCACCGTACCGCCGGAGATCGAGGCTCGCTGCCGCATCCCCACCAGGCCGTGACCCGGGTCGGAGCTCGGCGCGACCCCGGCGCCCCGGCCGTCGTCGGTGACCACCACGGTCAGCATCTCGCGGCCGAAGTCCAGCGCGACGGAGGTCCGGGCTCCCGGCCCGGCGTGTTTCAGCGTGTTGGTCAGGCCCTCCTGGACGATCCGGTACGCCGTCAGGCCGAGCACCGAGGGCAGGTCCCGCGGCGCACCGGTCACCTGGTAGTCGACGGAGAGCCCGGCTTCACGGACGTTCTCGATCAACTCGGGCAGGCTGGAGACACCCGGTTGCGGGCGGGGCTGGTTCGGGTCGAGCTCGAGCTGCTCCTCCTGCTTGAGCAGGCCGAGCATCTTGCGCATCTCGGTCAGGCTCGCGCGGCCGGTGTCGCCGATCGTGGCCAGCGCCTTCTTCGCCTGCTCCGGCGACTGGTCCGCGGCGTACAGGCCGCCGTCGGCCTGGACGATCATGATCGACAGCCCGTGCGCGACCACGTCGTGGATCTCCCGGGCGATCCGGGTCCGCTCGTTGGAGACGGCCAGCTTGGCCTCGCGGTCGCGATCCCGTTCGAGCTGGGCGGCCCGATCTTCGAGCTGAGCGACGTACAGGCCTCTGGTACGGCGCCGTTCGCCGGTCGCCCAGACGCCGAACACGAGCGCGCCGAGGGCGACCATCATCGTGACCTGCTGCTTCCAGTCGGAGTTCGACCAGTAGCGCGAGACCGCCATCAGGACGCCGAGGCCGCCGACCCCGAGAGCGATCCGGCTGTACCGCACCTCGCCATACACCGAGATCGTGTAGAGGGCGACGAGCAGGCCGAAGTTGGCCGGCATCAGCTGGGTGCCGGACAGCCACTGCAGGACGGCGACCGCGCAGACGCCGAAGAAGACCACTTCGGGATGGGTGCGGCGCCAGACCAGCGGAACCAGCATGCCGAAGCCCAGGATGCCCTCGAAGCCCGTCTGCGCGATGCCCAGGAACCCCAGGATCAGGCACATCGCGCCGGCCAGCAGCAGGTCGAACGCCTTGCTGCGGGCAGGCACGGGCCGCGCGGTCAGGATCCCCGTCATGCGGGCCAGGGTACGGGGAAGCGCCGCCCGGGTGGTCATGCCACGGGCGGATGTCGTGTCCTACCGGGGTCTACCTGTCCTACCGGGGTCTACCTGTCCTGCCGGGGTCTACCTGTCCTGCCGGGGTCTACGTGTCTGCCGGGGTCTACTTGTGCGGCCGGGTCGAGAGCGTGGGCTTGGCTTCCAGGCCGGACAGGCCGTTCCAGGCGAGGTTGACCAGGTGGGCGGCGACGTCCGGCTTCTTCGGCTTGCGGGCGTCCAGCCACCACTGACCGGTGAGCGCGACCATGCCGACCAGCATCTGCGCGTACATCGGAGCGTTCTTCGGGTCCAGGCCGCGGCGCTTGAACTCCTCGGCCAGGATGTGCTCGACCCGGGTGCCGACGTCGCTCAGGATCGAGATGAACGAGCCGCTGGACGACCCGACCGGCGAGTCCCGGACCAGGATCCGGAAACCGTCGGAGTTGTTCTCGATGTAGTCCAGCAGCGCGAGCGCCGCCTGCTCGACCAGCTCGTGCGCGCGCCCGGCCGTCAGCGACTGGGTGACACCGTCGAGCAGCGCCCGGACCTCGCGGTCCACGACGACGGCGTACAGGCCTTCCTTGCCACCGAAGTGCTCGTACACGACCGGCTTGGAGACCTCGGCGCGCGCCGCGATCTCCTCCACCGACGTCGCCTCGTACCCCCGCTGGGCGAACAGGCCGCGGGCGATGGTGATGAGTTGTTCGCGACGTTCGGCACTCGTCATCCGGATCCGGCCGGACCGCCGCGGTTTGGGTTCCGTCACGTCGAGATCACGTCAGCATCATGCCGTACTTCGGTGTTGCAAGTCGGAGGTTTACGGTCAGGCTGCTTTCAGAGTACGCGTGGTGGCATCGGCACGGCGCGCCTCCAGACGCTCCTTGACCGGCCAGCGGACATCGCTCACCCAGCCCATCTTCTCGAAGAACCAGATGCACCGGGCGGACGTGTCGAGCTGTCCCTTGAGGACGCCGTGCCGCGCGCAGGTCGGGTCCGAGTGGTGCAGGTTGTGCCACGACTCGCCCTGGCTCAGGATCGCCAGCCACCACACGTTGCCGGACTTGTCCCGGCTCTTGAACGGCCGGTCGCCGATCGTGTGGCAGATCGAGTTGATCGACCAGGTCACGTGGTGCAGCAGCGCGATCCGGACCAGGCTGGCCCAGAAGAACGCGGTCAGCGCGCCCTCGATCGACCACGACCACAGCCCGCCGATGACCGCCGGCGCGAGCAGCGAGATCGTCACCAGCAGTGGGAACATCCGGGACACCTTGACGATGTCCTTGTCCCTCAGCAGATCCGGCGCGTACTGCCGCTGCGGGGTCTGCTCGGTGTCGAACAGCCAGCCGATGTGTGCGTGCAGGAAGCCCTTGGTCAGCGCGCCGAGGCTGGTGCCGTACTTCCACGGGCTGTGCGGGTCGCCGTCGCGGTCGGAGAACTTGTGGTGCTTGCGGTGGTCGGCCACCCAGCGGATCACCGGCCCCTCGATCGCCAGCGAACCGGCGATCGCCAGCGCGTACTTCATCGGCCGGTTCGGCTTGAACGACTTGTGCGTGAACAGCCGGTGGAAACCGATCGAGATGCCGTGCCCGGCGACCGTGTAGAACACCACGGCCAGGATCACGTCCCGCCAGCCCAGGAACCCGCCCCAGGCGATCGGTACGGCGGCCAGCACGGCGAGGAACGGGATCCCGATGAACAACGCCAGCGCCACCTGCTCCCACGGGCGCTTCTGCTCACCCCCGAGCGTCCCGGTGTGCACGTCGAGCTCGTCGGCCTGCGCGGCGCGTTCGGGCGCCTCCGGTGCGGCTACGGCGGGTGGAGTCATGGCGTAATTCCCTCAGCTGGAGGACTGCTTACCTACGCCACCGTAACCTACGGAGCCGTAGGTAAGGAACCCCACAGCGTGTCGCTCACCCCACTCCATGGCAGACTGTCCCGGCGACCACGATCCCCCGTGGGGTACTCGGCAGCCCGCGAGACTTTGAATCTCGAAGACCTGGATCGAAACCAGGCGGGGGAGCAGCGCAAAACCCCGGCTCGGAAGTCTCTGAGCCGGGGTTTTGCTAACGGATTTGCTAACAGGCCACTGGCACCGGCGCATCCGGGTCGTCATCGTCGGGGTCGGTGGCCGCCGCTTCGGTGTCGCCGTCGACGGCGGCCGCGAACGTGTTAGCAACCTCGTCGGCGTGCTTGCGGATGACGTGTGCGTAGACGCGCAGGGTGATAGCAGGGTCCGCGTGACCGAGCCGTTCCGCCACCACATGAACCGGCACACCGGCCGTCAGGAGCAGGGTGGCGTGAACGTGGCGCAGGTCGTGCAGCCGAGCATGCGGAAGTGGCTTCGGCGGCCGGGGAAGTTCCTGCCGTTTGGTGCGCCGGGTGCCGGGGATCGCAGGCTCGTTGTGTTGCCGAATCAGTACCGAAATGAGGTTGGTCACGGTGTCAGGTGGCACCGGCCGACCGAGCCCGGTCGTGAACACATAGTCACCGCCCTGCCAGGCATCCCCCGCGATCTCCTGTTCAGCCCGCTGACGGCCCCGGTGCTCGCGCAGTACCGCCAGGGTCTCGGCATCGAGGGAGACCGTGCGCTCACGTCCGCTCTTGGGCGTGCCTTCCTGGCGCTTACCGGCCACCATGCCCGCCGTGCCCCGGATGTGGATCGCTCCACGGTCCCAGTCCACCTCAGACCAGCGCAGGTACAGCAGCTCACCTCGTCGAGCGCCGGAGTACGCCGACAGCCGGTAGAAGGCGTACAGCCGGTGGGACTCGGCCAGCCGGAGGAACGTCCGAAGCTCGTCAGCCGACCAGATCGTCCCAATCGGCTTGACCTCCCGGCGAGGCCGCTTGGCCGTTGTGCACGGGTTGGACGGGATCAGCCGGTCAGCCTTCACCGCGTCGTTCAGCGCCTTCCGGAGAATCGCGTTGATGTACTCGATGCTGCGGGGTGACAGGCCCTTGCCGCCCTTCCCTCCCTTCGTCGACAGCTCCTTGTACATCGCCGTCAGCGTTGCCGAACGAACGGCCTGAAGGCGCATCTTCCCGATACGCGGGTAGACGTGCCGCTCCATCCACTCGCGATACCCGGCGAGGGTGCTGGGCTTGATCTCCATCGAGTGACCATCGAGCCAGCCGGTCAGGTACTCCTCGACGGTGATCCGGCTCTTCTCGACGTACTCACCGCGTCTCGCAGATCGGCGTGCCTCATCGCGCGCTTCCTTGGCTGCATCCTTGGTCGGGAACCCGCCGACCCACTTTGGCTTGCTCCTGCCCGTGATCGGGTCGGGCACGCGAACGACGTACGACCAGGTCTTGCCCCGCTTGGTGAGTCCGTCCTCGACCCCGGCCATCAGGCAGCCTCCCCGAGTCCGGCGACGAACTGCCGCAGGTCGGCCGCCTTGACCAAGCGGGAGCTGTCGATCTTGACGGAGCGCAGCGTGCCGGACTGGATGAGCTGGTACACCTTCGCTCGGCTCAGCCCGAGCGCGGACGCGACTTCCGGGACGCGGTACAGCAGCTTGGTTTCCTGCATGGTCTCTCCCCAGATCAGGCCGCAGGTGCGGCGGTGTCGTTGGTGGTGTCGGTTGCCGAACGGGTATCGGCGGGTGGTGCGTTGGCGGCGCGTTGCTTGGCTTGCTCGTACTCGGTGCGCCAGCGGATGCGTTCGTTGATGCCGCGTGTGAGTACGCCGTGCCAGGTCGGTAGGTCGTCGTCGTTCGCCCGGTCGACCGGCGACCAGATGAACCGGGGCGAGCCGTCCTCGAGCTGGGCGGTGGCGGCGTACCGGTCGGTGTCGGGCATGTCGACACCGGCAGCCGCGAGGGTCTGGCGGACAACTTCGGCGCGGTCGGCGCGGTGGTCTGCGAGGGTCTTGCCGGTCCACTGACGGGACACGAGGACGCGGCGGCCACCCAAGCCCAGGTGGTGCCTGTCGTGGGCTTTGGAGGGGCACCAGCCCGGCCGCATGCCCGGTTCCGCGTCCTTGGGTTGTACGCCGAAGCGGAGCCAGTTCGAGCACGACGGGGAGCAGGGCAGCCAGCGGACCTCGCGGTGCAGCCGGTCGAGGTGGATCGCCTGTGCGGTGGTGATGCTGTCGTCGTCGCCGTAGGTGTCTGCGATGGACTTGGCGAGGTACTTGGTCAGGTAGCCGATCGCCTTGCCGACCTTGTCCTCAGCGTCCGCGATGATGCCTTGATAGTCGAGCTGGCGGCCGAGCTTGACCACGTGTGCCGGGGTCGCGGCCGGGTCGGCGTCGATCGCGTCAAGCGCCTGTTCCCAGGTGGGCAGCGGCGCACCGTTCAGGGGGTCGGTGTAACCGCCGGCCAACTCGTCCCATCGAGGCAGGTCGTCCCCGACGTACACGGGTTCGGTGCACTGCGGCGACCAGAGCTGGTGGTAGGTCGCGGCGGCCACGTCCTTGACGGTCTGGCGGGGGATGACGCCCCGGACGGCGGCGTGCAGGTGCGGGGCGAGGCGTCGTTGTGCTTCGACGGTGGCGAAGTACTGGACCTTGTACCCGGCGCAGCGGCGCAGGTTCTGCCAGAACCGGTCAACGAGCTTCGGGAAGTGCAGCGCGTCCATCGCGGCCCGGTGGTAGTCGTAGCTGCTGGGGTCGAGCGGTGTGCCATCCGGGCCGACCTTGCCGTACGACGGCAGCGTGAGCGTGAGGAACATCGACGGCCGGTAGGCGCGTCCGTTTGGAGCGGTGAACGTCGTACCCACGGTGCGGTTGTCCATCGGGACCTTGGGCAGGTCCGGGGCGTCCTGGCGGCGACGAGTCGAGCGGACCCGGCGGCCTGATTCTTCAACGTCTGCGGGGGTTTCGTCGTCGGTGTCGGTGTCCTCGTCAGCGTCATCCGAAGCCGCGGGGACCTCCTCGGCCGGGTCGTCGTCGGTGCCGGGGATCTCGTCGTCGCGGTGCCAGCCCTCGCGGCACTGCTGCATCCGGAGCTTGCGGGCGCGGTCGGCGCAGGGTGGGCACTGGCGTTCCTGAGTCGAGCCGCACGGGATCGGTACGACGAGCTGTTCACCGGTGGTGGTGTCGGTCAGCCGGGACAGCACGGGGCGGACGCAGACGCCGTTGCGTACAGCCAGGTCGTGCAGCACGTCGGGCGCGACGTGGCCCAGGGTCGAGATCATTCCGAACCACCTCCTCGGCGCGGGGTTTCTCGTTCACCGGCCCAGGGGACCCGCGCCGTGAGGTAGACGCGGACCCCCGTCGAGCCGTGGTTGGGGTAGAGGCGGCCGGAGCCGGTGAGGTCGAACACCACGCCAAGGACCTTGACCATGACCTCGATCTCGTCGGGGTCGCCCGAAACGCGGAGCCGGACCGTCATGCCGCCTGCCTCCACAGGAATTCCGGCAGCAGCGTCGCCCCGTCCAGGGCGTCTACGACCGGGGCACCGTCGACCAGGTCGCGGACCAGGACGCCTCGTTGAAGTTCGGTGGTGCCGCCCCAGACGCCGTACTCCTGGCCGGTGGACAGGGCGTAGCCGAGGCAGGAGCGCCGGACCGGGCAGAAGCTGCACCGGTCGACCGCGTTCGTCTTGCCGGTGGTGTCGGTCTCGGCCGGGAACCAGGTGTCATCACCGGTCGAGCGACATGCACCCATGGCCTGCCAGCCGGGTACGACGTGCGCGGTCAGCTCGGCCCGCAGCTCGTTCGTCAGCTCCGGAGCGGTGTCGAAGACGAGCTCCAGTTGCCCCGGGACCTGCTGCCGGTTCATGCCGCCGCTCCCGTCTCGTCCAGCCCGCCCAGCTCGTCGCGGTCGTCGACGTCCACCAGGTCGGCAGGGGTGTCGATGGGGCGGAGGTTGTGGGCCGGGCGGTAGTCGCGTGCCATGGCCTTGATCTCGTCATCGGTGACGTAGGCGGCGCGGACCCGGATCGGGACGGGCGAGTGCTCGACCTTGACGAACCCGACACCCGGCTGCGAGAGCGCGATGTTGTCGGCCTCGGCTCCGAGATCGCGCTGTCCTTCCCCGAGCACCATGTCGACCTGCGAGGACGAGCCGAGCCGAAGCGCGATCCGGTCGGGGAAGATGTCGCGCCACGTCACGATGTCCTTCGTGGGTTCAACCACGGTCGCGAGGACGGCGTAGCCGGGGCCGCGTCCCTTGGACAGCAGGCGTCCGAGCGCGGTCTTCTACCCGGCCCATCTGCCGCCGACCGTCCGGACCAGGAAGCAGCGTCGTGAGCTGCATTAGCTCGTCCACGAGGATCAGCACCAGCGGTGTCTGTGTCGACACGGTGAACTTGCGGGCACGGCCGCGCAGGTACCGGGCGCGCTCGTCCAGGTCGTCGGCGTCCTGCTCCAGCAGCGACACCATGGCTTCGTAGTCGTCGGCCTCGTACCGGGTGAACAGGTCCCGGCCGAAGTCCAGTTCCATGCCGCCTTTGGGGTCGATTGCGTGCACCTGCACCAGGCCCGCCCGGATGTACGGCGCGAGTGCCCGCAGCACTGACCAGATGATCGCGGACTTACCCGATCCGGTGCCCCCGGCAACGAGGATGTGAGTGCCCTGGACCCGCAGCCGCCACGGCGTACCGTCCTCGGCGTACCCGATCACCAGCCCGTCCAGGTCCTCCACCCGCAGGGTCTCCGGGATCGGAACTGCGGGGAGGGTCTTGACCAGCGGGTCCCGCTTGTACAGGTCCAGCCACACCCGGCCCGGTCGCGCCTGCCGAGTCGTGGCACGGCGGGCACGGGTCGCGTGCTGGAGCCGTTCCAGGCAGTCGGTCACGTCGCGCGGGGTGATGCCGTCCGGCAGGTCCAGCAGCAGCGAATCCGTGGACGCATTGGAGACCACCTTGACGATGCGGGGCCGCACGATCCATTCCCGAACCTCGGTCTTAATCGACAGCCCGAACCGGCCCATCCACCACCACCAGCGCGGCGCGTACACGAACCAGCGACGCCACCACGCCTTCACCCGCCAGGTGACCAGACGCCGGAACGACCCCGGTCGACGCCACCGCCACACACCCAGCAGCAGCCCCAGCAGACCGCCGGCGGTGATCACCCAGGCCCAGCCATGCTCCGAGCCGAACCAGGCCACGAACCCGGCCAGCAGCAACGGGACCATGACGCCGGGGTAGCGCAGCAGCGAGGCCAGCATCCGCACCACCGGCACGCCACCGGCAGCCTTGCGGCCGGTCTTGATCTTGCCCATCACTTCCGCCCCCTCTCGTGCTTGGCGAACCGCCGTTCGACGGCCAGCAGGTTTTGCCAGGTCTGCTCCAGCGCGGCCATGGCACCGGTCGCGCCGACGTTGGCGTCCGGGTCCGGCACGTTCTCCAGCACCCGGGTCGTCTTCTGCAACTGCGAACGGGCGTCGTCCAGCTCATTCATCACCGCGCGCAGCTTCGCCATCGCCTCCAGGTCGTTGCCGACCCCGAGCGCCCGCGCCCACTGATCCAGGAACCGGCGCTTACCAGCAATCGTCACCATCACCAATCAGCCCCTCTCGTGCACTGCGAACCCGCGCAGCGCCTCACCGACCACCAGCACGGCCAGATCGATCCGGCCCAACGCGAGCGCCAGCGACCGGGGGACCTCGTCGTTGGGTGCCTTCGACAACGACCGGGCCACCTTGCGGACCCGGTCCTGACCGTCCAGCAGACGACCCATCAGCTTGTGCAGCTCGGCCGACGCCTCGTCGTCGTTCCGAGCGCCGAGCGCATCCGCCCACCCGTCCAGATCCCGCCGAGTGGCGAACAGCGCGGTCATCACGCCACCGTCCCCAGGTCGCCGCCGGCGGTGGTGGTGGTGGGCCGGTACGGGACCGGCTCATCGACCAGGTGCTCAAGGCACTCGTCGTGATCGTGCTCGTTCCACTCGATCGACCCGAACACGTCCGCGTACGCGCACGGCTCACCACTGGGCAGCAGACCCAGCGCCACAGCGAGATCCTGACGCGCCCGCTCGATCAGACCCGCCAGGTCCTCCAGCACCGCGAGGTCACGGACGTACAGGCGCACGTTGTCGCCGATATCCCCGATCGTCAGCGTCACCCACGGCGACCGGCCCGCCCTGTCGAACACGTGGTGCGAAAGGCCCGTCCCGGTCTCCACGTGCGCATCAACCGTCATCGACGGAGCCACCCCGCGCCCCATCTCACGCCGCCTTCGGGGCAGCCGGGGCGTTCTTCGGCGCACGCACCGCCATGGCCTTGAACGACCACGCCAGACGCGGACGGTTGCCGTTCTCCGCGATGTACGGCGTCGCCGTCATGCCCTCGAACTCGACCGGCGTGAACGGCATCCCCTGCGGCTGCGGCGGCAATACCGGCTGCTGCTTGGCCAGGATCTTCACCGAGATCTGCCGGTCAGCCTTCCGAGCGTCCCGGTCCCCGTCCATCACGTCGACCGACCACACGTTGAGGCCGGTCTCCTCGTCGATCGCGTACACCGGCCGGTCCTTCGTCGACCGCTCGAAGTCCCGCACCTGCGTGACCTCCGAGACCGCGAACACGCCGTACGGAAAGACCTCACCGAACTCGATCTTGATCTTGCGCGGCATACCCATGACTTCAGCTCCTCTGTATAGGCCACCTAGGCTGACTAGCCAGGTTGGAATATGACTAAGGTAGCCAGGCTGGCTAGCCAGGTCAAGCATTTGGACAGAGAAATTCCTAGGCTGGCTAGCCAGGTACTACGCTGGAGTCATGGAGCTAGACCCGAACGACCCACGTCCGCCGTACCGGCAGGTGGCCACTGCGCTGCGCGCCGGGATCCTGACGCAGAAGTTCACGGCGGGGGAGAAGCTGCCCTCACAGCAGGAGCTCGCGACCCAGTACGGCGTTGCCCGCATGACGATTCAGCAGGCCTTGAAGCTGCTGCGCGACGAGGGGCTGATCGTGTCGCGGGTCGGCAGCGGGGTCTACGTTCGCGACCGGGCGGACCAGGCGGTCGGCCTTCGGCCACACATCGAGCAGGCGTTCGAGCGGACGCGCGTCACTGTCGATTTCGCGGGCCTGACCGGTGAGACTCTGCTCGGAGCGCTGGAGGAGCCGATCGAGCGCATCCGGCGCGGACGACTCACGCCGGACTCGGTCACCATCCGTCTGCTGTTGCCGGACTTGTCGCAGCCGCTTGCGGTCCCGTCGCGTGCCGGTTCGAAGCCTGGCGATGACCCAGCCGTCCGCAGCCGAGTGGCCGAGATTGCGCACCGGTCCGCCGGGGCGATTGTCGAGTCGGTCCGAGAACTTGGTGAGCTGGGGTTGGTCCAGAAGACCGAGGTTGAGGCTCGGGTCATCCCGCTGTCGATGATGTTCAAGATGTACCTGATCAACGACGAGGAGCTGTTCTTCGGCTTCTACCCGGTCGTTGAGCGTGAGGTGAAGATCGGCAGCAAGGACGTTCCGATCTTCGATGCGGTGGGCAAGGACACCGTTCTGTTCCACCACTCAGTGAGCGACGGCGACCGGGCCACCGGTGCGCAGTACGTCGAGCAGGCGCGACGCTGGTTTGACAGTCTCTGGGGCACACTCGGCCGGACCTACGAGCCGTGACCGCCGAGGCGCTAGCCGTCCTTCTCCGCCATCACCCGGCCATCCTGCTCGACTTCGACGGCCCGGTGTGCTCCGTCTTCGCCGGGTACCCGGCCGCGCAGATCACCGACGAGCTGCGTGCCGTCGCCCTCGAACAGCTCTCCGATCTGCCCCCCGAGCTTGCGCGCCTGTCCAGCCCTCACGAGTTCCTGGCGGCGTCCGCCAAGGTCTCGCCCGATCTCGCGCGGCGCATCGAGTCGGCTCTACAGCTCGCCGAGATCAAGGCGGTCGAGACTGCCACGCCGACCCCCGGCGCGGACGAGTTCCTAGGCGCCTTCCACGAGACCGATCGACCCCTGGCAATCGTCAGCAACAACACTGCCGGATCGGTGACCGCATACCTAGCCCGAACCGGTCTGGCTGATCTCGTCCACCACATCGAGGCACGAGACCCATCCGACCCCGCTCTGATGAAGCCAAGCCCTCACCTGATCCGGAGAGCAGCCGAGGCGCTGGCCGTTCCCCCGGTCGCATGCGTGCTGATCGGTGATCAGACCACCGACGTCCAGGCCGCCCGCGTGATCGGGACCGCGAGCATCGGCTACGCGAACAAACCCGGCAAGGCCGACGATCTCACCGCAGCCGGAGCGGACGCCGTCATCGTCCACATCTCCGAGCTGACCGAGGCAGTCCGCGCCGGTTAGCCCTGCCGAATTTGGCTCTTATGGATCAAGGCGCGCCTTCGGCGCGCGGCGCGGGCGTGCGCATGCGGCCTCCGGCCGTTCGCCGCCCGCGCCCGCTCTCGGTGTCTTTCTGGAGAGCCCAAGGAATCGCCTCCGGCGGGGGCCTCACGACTCCGGGATGACGGGCCGATTTTGGCCGGCTGGTCGGAGTGGGGTCGGGGTGCGTCTTCCCGTCTGCCGCTCAGCCCAGTCAGGACCTATCAGGAGCCACCAGAGGGGCCAAGATCGTTCGTCCAGCGGGGCGCTCCATCTTGGCCCCTCTGGCGTCTCCTGATCGCGCTACGCGTGGGCTGAACGGCAGACGGGAAGACGTAAGTCGGCCCATGTGCAGGGGCAGCTCCGGAAACGCTCAGTAGAGCGACCTCGCCATAAGAGGCGCCGTCCTGGCCGGTCCGCTCCGTCCTCTGCGGGCGACGTTCAGGACTGGTGCTTCCGGCGTTGCTTGCGGACGTGCCGCCACTCCCGGTATGGAATCAAGCTTGCCTGACCTAGCTCGGCAGCAACTGCCCCGTAGTGCTCAGGCGTGAGGCGCACGAACGCCGACCGGCCCTCGTCGGCAAGAGAGACGATGTCATCTCCGGCTGGGTTCCAGACCGTAGCGTCGTACGCCCACGGTGCGAACGTCACGAACGCTGACCAGACCTCGTCCCGTGTGACAGCGATGACTCCGGTCTGCGCGTAGTCGTAGCGCCCTTCAACCCGACCAGTTCGGGAAGCGATTTGCCGCAAAACCTCGGCGGCCGAGACAACATCGGGCGGCCAGTCCTCGCCGCCACCCGGTATGTCGGTCTCGCACCGATTCGCACTGACCTCCACCGTTCTCAGGATCAGGCGGCACGCCTCCACCACGTCAGCATGGCCCCACCCGTCGCTGTCGAGGATGAACGCCTCCATGGTCTCCACCCTGGCAGTATCGACCGTAGCTACCAGCGTTCGACCAGGCGGGGTCAACAGGGAGTGAATCACGTCAGGGGCGAGCCGGACCTGCTAACGGATTTGCTAACAAACGGTACGGACGGCGGTGGACGACCAGGCGCGAGCTGAGCCGGGTCCACGCTCAGGCGAGGTTGGGCGACACTGTCACGTGGACTGGTGCGGACGGGTCAGCGGCAACTTTGAATCTCGAAGACCTGGATCGAAACCAGGCGGGGGAGCTTTCTCACGTAGGACCCGTGTTGCTCACGGGTCCTACCCACGCGCCGCGACGCCCGGCTCCTACGTCGCCGTGCTCGCGTCGCTCCCACCCACCCGACGACGGTGCGTGCTCCGCGCGCTCCTCACCGCTTATCGCGCGGCCTGCCGCGTGCTGCCGCCCGCCGTTTCGCGCTGCCGCGCGGGTCTTGGCGTGCTGTCGCCCGCACTTGGGCGCTGCCGCGCGCCCACGACCGCCCCTGGTCCCGCCGACACGTGACGTGCTGCCTGCTGTGGTCAGGTGGCGGGCCCCCAGGTGGTGACGGGCACGGTCACGGCGCTCGCGCTGGGGGTAGGCGGCTCGTCGTACTGCCGAATGGGTACCGACATGAGGTTGGCCGTGGTGTCCCGGGGGAGGATGCGCCGCTCGACCTGGCCCGGCAGATTGGAGCGCGAAGAGTTGCGCGACGAGACTGTGCCCGTGACGGAACGGCGGCTCATCGGCTACTGGCGCAACGAGAGGCATCCCGAGTTACCCGGAGCCGACGGATCTTGTCGACGAGTCCTGGGATGCGGACGAACGCCACATGGCCTGGTCCTACCTGTCCAGCGGAACAACGGTCGTCTCCTACATGGGCCTCTCGCCCTGCCGCATGTGTGGCAACCAGAACGGCGCGCTGGAGTTCTCCGACGGCACCTATCAGTGGCCCGAAGGCTTGGCCCATTACGTGTACGACCACGCCGTTCGCGTACCAGCGGAGCTCGTCGAGCATGCGGGCAAGCAACTCGACCGCCTGGAGGCCGGAAGCGCCACCCTCGACTGGTGGCTCACGGTCACACGCCCCTAACCCACAAAGCCGCACTCACGGGCCGCGATCCCCGGATTCGCACTGATATACGTCCGCCCACACGGCTCGGCGGTGGCTATTTCGTCGCAAGTCGGGCGTTCTCTAGTACGACGCCCGGAGTGGCCGCCGGCAGGGCACTCAACTGCCGATGACAGCGCGTTGAAGTTCAGGCACGGTGGCTCCGCATCGCATCCACCAGGGCTGTGCGCACGAGTTCGTGGGCAGGAGGAGGAAGCTCCTCGAGGCCGAACCATGCGATGTCGTCGTGTTCCTCGGGAGCGACGTTCGCCGGCGTTCCCTGCCAGTCACGCACAAGCCAAGCGCTGAGGAGTGCCGGCTCTTCTGCAGGTCCTGCGGTCACCCGACACAGATGAGACGCCGAGTCCGTCGCTATCTGCACGCCGAACTCCTCTTGCAGTTCCCGCGTGAGCGCGCCCAGTTCTGACTCGCCGGCCTCCATGAGTCCACCGGGCAAATCCCACACGTCTGGGTACGCACGTTTGTTCGGCCTCCGATGCACGAGTAGGACTCGACCTTCACGAACCAGCGCGCCGACGACGACCTTATGCATTCGCGTATCAAAGCATCGACATCCGACAAGCGAGCCTCGCTCATGCCGCGGACAGCGTGGTCTCAGCCGGCGATGTTCGATCGCCGCGTCTGCGAGACTGCCCTCGTGGCAGCGAACCCGGGAGCCGGTCGGCACGAGCCGACCCGCGCTGAGGTGCACGCCTGGTGGGAGGACGTCGTTGCGGGGCGTCGTACCCGAACCGAGGCATCGGAGTTGGCCCAGCCGTGGCTGCAGGCCAACTTCATGGGGGAGGAGCTGGTGCTTCAGGGCCTCCTCTACCTGCAGGCGTTGGACCTTGGCGTTGACGCCCCGGGGGACACGCCCCGACATCGGTCCGGATCCGCCTCCGAGTACTTGGTATCGGACGCGGACATGGCTACGGCGCTCAGTCGATGGTTACAAGAGCTGGATGTCGTTGACGAGGATCCTGCCGGTTGGACGGTCCGGCACTTTCAGAGGATGGTCAGTGGCTTCGCCACGAGATGCGGCGCTGACCGGGCGCGCTCCTTCGGCGCGAAGCTCGTCGCTGCCGGCCACCTCACCAGCGCAGACGTTCTCGACGCGTTACGATAGCCAGGCCCGGGACCTTCGGCGCCACACCAACGCCCGGATCAAGCTCGCCGCCGGCCTTCACCTACTGTTGCGGGCGACCGTGACGAGGATCTTTGGATCGACGGCGTGGAAGGCGGAGGGCAATGACGCCGCGTGAGGCGATGGATGGCGCCTTGAAGGATGCGATCACGCAGTACCTGCGTCCAATGGGGTTCACCGGATCTCTACCGCATCTGCGTCGCCGTTCCGACGCCCAAATCTGTTTGATCAGCTTCCAGTTCTACTCGGCCGGCGGAAGCTTCGCCGTCGAGGCGGCTGAGTGCGGGCCCGACGGATTCACCACCTCCTGGGGCGAACACAAACCACCTCACAAGGTAAAGGCCTGGGATGTCCCGGCGCCTCGGCCGCGACTTGGAAGTGCGGATTTTCCCCACGGCGATCATTGGTTCGTCTTTGGCCCGCGAAACTATGAGCCGGGCGCGGAGAAGCTGCAGCGCCTTGAGGTCTACGAGGCGCTCGCTGCCGAAGTGATGCGATCTGTCGAGTCGCAGGCAGGGCCGTTCTGGAAGCAACAACTCTCGGCGCGGACGTAGCGCCAGCTGACTCAGCGGCGTAGTGCGTAGGCACCCAGCGCTGCCGAAACGCGCTCATGGCTCCGATGTGCGGACGCACCGCCCTCTGCACCGAGTTCTCTCGGGAGACTTGACGAGCCGCTAGCATCCGTCCATGCCGATGCTTGAGGTCCCTGGGACCTTTACGATGCTCGTCCCAGAAGGTTGGAACGCCAGCCAAGACGGGCGGACCTACGAGTTGACGCGACCCGGAGAGGACGGCGCGGTCCATGTGTCCGTCTACGACCGCGATGGATCGCCCTTGGGGGAGGACGAGGCGGGTCGTCTTGCGTCGAGGTTCATCGAACGGGCCGTCGTGTCAGACTCCGTTGCAGTCACCGTTCTGAAGGAGGATCAGAGCCAGCACCGTGCAGTCGCCCGATTCACCTCCGACGGCGACGGATCGGCGTACGCCTGGCTGGTGTTCCTCGTGTTGTGGCGCGAACGGTTTCTGATCTGCTCTTGCAACGCGGTGCCGGACTCGTCGCTGCTGGACGAAGCGGAGCGCATGTTCGCCACCATCTTCAAGCCCAAGAAGAGCCTCTTCCGGAAGAAGTGACCCGCAGGCTCGGGCCCGAACGCGGACGTCCGGTAGCCGCGGGTCAGCAAGGCGGTGTCATGCGGATGGGCCCGGCGTTCGCCGTCAGCTCTCCGGAAGGAACGACAGCGCATTCGGAACGCGATCACCCAGATGCATCCGGTCGGCGAGCGCGAGCAGGTCGGCTCGCTCGTCGCGTGCGAGCGGCAACTCATCCTCGGAGAGGACGTCCGCTAACTGTTCGAGTGCCAGGCCGAGTTGGTTCGCGTCGACGAACTCAGCGATCAACGCGATGTCCTTGCCTCGAAGCCGGTCATCCAGCCGGATGAGGAGGCCGTGCAGAAGTCCGGCGATCTCTTCGTAGTAAGCGCGATCCACGCAAGAAGTATCACCTGGCGGACGAGAGTCGCGCAGCAGTCGACGGAGGACAACATATGTCCGCCAACTGATCCGCGACAGATGTCCGCCAACCGATGTGCGACAGGCTAGAAGTCTGTCCACGTGTCGAAGCAACGCAAGCAGCTGGATTGCGGACACGTCAACCGACGACGTACGGACGAACGGGCTCGGTCCGCGGATCTCGGTTGATCCACGCGGGCAGCGGAACGACACTGGACGCCATGCGAGGTCCCAAGCAGCCTGTCTACCGGTTCTCCGGCGCACCCTCGTGGGATCCGTCTGCCCTTCGCGACGCGCTCTCCAATGCGCGATCTGCAACTGTCGCGCGGCGGATTCCTGATCTTCGCCACGGATCGGCACGCTGACGTCCTCGACGACACGACAGCGAAGTACGTATCCGTTGTGCGCAGCGAAGACGGCCCGCTCATTGACGAACCCGGAGCCGTCGGGGATCTGGTCGAAGCGCTTTCTGTCACTGAGGTCACCGACATTCTGTGCATGTGCACCGGCGACGTTGCCGCCGAGTTCTTCGACGACGACCGCAAGTTGCTCGCGGTTGTCCGACTCGACTTCCCAAACCGCATCGAGTGGCCGCACTGGCCCGGCCAGGCCTACGTCGCCGACCCGGACCGGCTTCGCCGATGGTTCACCGCCCACCACGACATCGCGAAGTAAGCGGCCTCGCGTAAGCGCCCAGCGCTGCTGAAGCGCGCTCAGCCGATGTGCGTCCACCCGGGGCACCGTCGTTTACTCGCCGAGAGAATCGCTCAGAGTTCGATCGCGCGGTAGGGGAGCCCGGTCGACCACCTCTTCCGGGGTTGGGTCGTGGTCGAACTCATCGCGAGGCCAGAAAATGAGCCCAGTAGCGCGAGGATGCGGCACAGCGGCCTGGAAGTCAGCAACGAGACGATCGACTTTCTCCTCGCTTGTGTAGTCGCCCGTCATGATCCGGTGCACGATCCGGATCAGTTCGGCGCGCTCGCTTGGTGGAGGACTCATGGCCGTCTCCCATTTCTGTGGACTGGCCGATCATGCCAGGCGACGCAGAACGTCTTTCTATGCCGCGATTCGTGCTTGCGCTCTGGCGTAGATCGCTTGGCGGGCAGGTGTCGCACATCTGCTCGTTGTCTGGCGCGTCGCGGTCGCGAGCGGGGCAAGGGGCGGGCTGAGGGGCCGCGTCGTGGACGCTGTGCCGGATTCGACCAGCGGTGGCGGTTGGGTTGTGGGGGTTGTCGGTGGGGGGTGGAACGATGTTGTGGTCGGCGATGGAGGGAGAGGTTGTGGCGCGGTTTGGTAAGGGTGATGAGCTTCGGGGGGCGGAGTTTGTGGGGGTGGATCTGCGAGGGGCTCGGTTTGTCGAGGCTGATTTGTCGGGGGTGGTGATGCGGGGCGTGGAGATGCGGGAGGTGGATATCGACGCGCCTTGGATCGCCCACGGGGAGAGCTTCTTTCGGGTGAACGGGGTTGATGTGACCGCGTTCGTCGAGGGGGAGCTTGATCGGCGGTTTCCGGGGCGGGCGGAGCGGCGGGCGGTGGATCCGGACGGGTTGCGCGCGGCTTGGGGTGCGGTCGAGCGGGCCTGGGGAGCGGTGCTCGAGCGGGTCGCGGGGATGCCGAACGGGACGGTTGACGTTTCGGTGGATGGCGAGTGGTCGTTTGCGCAGACGTTGCGGCATTTGGTGCATGCGACGGATTTGTGGTTCGGGAAGGCAGTTCTGCAGGTCGAGGAGCCGTTCCATCCGCTCGGTCAGCCGTATGACGATCGTGAGCTCGGAGGATCGGTCGCCGCTACGAGCACGCCGCCGTACGGCGAGGTGCTCGAGGCCCGCGCCGGTCGGGTCGCGATGGTGCGCGACTACATCGCCACAGTGACGCCGGAGGTGCTGGATGCGGAGTGCACGAATCCGCACAACCCTGATCATCCCGAGACCGTTCGGTCCTGTCTGCACGTGATCCTCGAGGAGGAGTGGGAGCACCAACGGTTCGCCGTGCGCGACCTCGACACCATCGAGGCGCGCGGCTGAGCGCGGTCAGCGGTTGGGTGGCTTTCAACGGGTGAGGTGGTCGGCGAACCCACTGCGCGGCGGCACGCTGCGCTGGCTGGATCGTTCGGCGACAGGCTCAGGCCGTCGGGTGGAGTTGTGTCGATCTGGGCGTCGAGCGCGCGGACTCCAAGGTCCCAGTTGAAGCACGCGGGCACTGGGCACGTGGGCCGACAATGCAACGGAGCTTCTCTGTTCGGCAATCCCCTCAAACCGTAGAGACTTGAGTTTGTTGTTTCGGTTGTTGGCCGGCTTCCCGCTGGCTGCCTGCCGATCTCGCCCGGAGCCGGGGTCGAGGCTGGCCGGAGGCCACCCCGGAGGGGCTGGGCCTTGACGTCGGCGAGGACGAGGTCAGACTCGGTGTGCGGGATCCGGTCGTTCATGCTGCCTGGTCGTCTGGTGGGCCGTGGCTGGCCTGGAGTGTGAGTTCGTAGGTGATCGGTGAGCGCATTCCGAGCGCGGAGTGGCGCCGGTCGTGGTTGTACTCCTCAATCCAGGCGGCGATCCGCGCGCGGGCCTGGGCCTTGGTGGTGAAGTGCTCGAGCCTGCGTAGCTCGAACTCGACGGTGGAGTGCCACGCCTCGATCACGGCGTTGTCCAGCGCTGAGCCTGGCCTGCCCATCGACTGGGTGATGCCGAGCCGGGTGCAGGCGGCCCGGAAGCTGCCGGCGGTGTATTCGCTGCCCTGGTCGGTGTGGAAGACGACGCTGGCGACCGCGGGCTTGCCGCCGCGGACCGCGACCGCCATCACCAGCGCGTCGTAGGCCAGCTCGGCGTTGTGGTGTTCACCCAGGCAGAACCCGACGATGCGCCGCGACCCCATGTCCAGCACCGAGTCCAAGAACAGCTTGCCCTCGTCGGTCACGATCTCGGTGCCGTCGCCGTACCACTTGCGGTTCAGCTGTTCGGTGCCGAAGTCACGACCGATCAGGTCCGGTGCCCGCCACCCGCCCCGCCCCGGACGAGTGGTCCGTTTGCGGCGCCGCTTCCGCCGGGCCTGCAGACCAAGCTCCCGCATGAGTTTGGCGACGGTGTTCTCGCTGACCCGCCAGCCCTCGTCGCGCAGGTCCGCGGCAATCCGCGGCGACCCATAGGTCCCGTGATGCTTGGCGAAC
>NZ_JBFAHB010000021.1:0-111396 GCF_040653975.1 Kribbella sp. NPDC050820 | reverse complement strand
GGGCAGCGTTGCGCATCGGGGCCTGACCTTCGGAGGGATATCCGTTCGAGTTGTGGGTTCTCCTCTCGTCTGCGAGGGGAGAACCCACAAGCGAAGGGGTTATCCCTTCAAACGTGGGATGGGGGCGCGCCGGAGGGCGGCGGGCGCGGGGGCGGCGGGCGCGGCGGCGCGGCGGGTACGGCGGCGCGGCGGGTACGGCGGGCGCGGCGGGTACGGCGGGCGCGGCTGCTGGACGCGGGGGGCGGCGGGACGCCGGGGGCGGCTGGCGCGGCGGGTGCGGCAGTGCGGCGGCGCGGCGGGTGCGGCGGGCGCGGCGGCGGGACGCGGGGGGCGGTGGCGGCGGGGCGGTCGTGGCGGGGTGGTGGGGGGCGTGGTTAGTCGTCGGATAGGCGGGTTAGGAGGTGGAGGAGGGTTGATTGTTCGGTGAGGGTCAGGCGTTCGATGAGGGAGACCATGGCGTCGCGGCGTTGGCGGCGGATGGTGGTGAGGACCTTGGTGCCGGCTGGGGTGAGGGCGACCAGGGTGGCGCGGCGGTCGGCGGGGTCGGGGCGGCGGGCGACCAGGCCGGCGGCTTCCAGGTCGTCGACGACCGTGGTGGCCGAGCGCGGCACGATGCCGAGCTGATTGGCCAGTTCGCTGGGCCGCAGGGGCTGGCCGGCGTGGTCCAGGGTGCGCAGCAGACGAAACTGGCCGTGGGTGACGTCGACGTCCTGTTTCAGCGCGCGCCGCTGCCGGCGGACGATGCCTTCGAGCAGCGCCGCGATCTGTTCAGCGGTGTCATCCGGTCCGGGCACGAGCAAAGCCTAAGGGTTGACGGATCTTGTGAGCCCAGCTCATAGTGAGCTAAACTCAGTATATCTGGTCCCCGACCGAAAGGCACCGATGTCACAGATCTCCGGACTTCCGGGCTCAGGAGCCGGCGGCGGTCGAGCGATGCGCTCGCTGCTCAAGGACTCCTCGGTCCGTAACCACAAGCTTTCCGCCGGCACGCTCCGGCGGATCCTCAAGTTCGCCGTCCCCTACCGCCGCCAGCTGGCCGTCTTCCTGGTCCTGGTCGCCGTCGACGCGGCCACCGGCGCCGCCACCCCGTTGCTGTTCCGCGAGATCATCGACCGCGGCATCGTCCCCGGCAACACCCAGTTGGTCATCTGGCTCTCGCTGGCCGTCGGCGCTCTCGCGGTGTTCGCCGGCACACTCACGCTGGCCGAGCGCTGGTTCTCCTCCCGGATCGGTGAAGGTCTCGTCTACGACCTGCGCACCGCCGTGTTCGACCACGTCCAGCAGCTGCCGGTCGCGTTCTTCAGCCGGACCCAGACCGGCGCGCTGATCCAGCGCCTGAACGGCGACGTCCTCGGCGCCCAGCAAGCCTTCACCTCGACGCTGTCGAACGTGGTCTCCAACCTGCTCAGCGTCGCCCTCGTCCTCGGCGCGATGTTCGTGATGTCCTGGCAAATCACGCTGCTCGCGCTGGTCCTGCTGCCGCTGTTCATCCTGCCCGCCCGGCTGATCGCCGGCCGGTTGCGGGAGGCAACCGCCGAGACCTACCGGCTGAACGCGACCATGGCCCAGACGATGACCGAGCGCTTCAACGTCGCGGGCGCCGTACTGGCCAAGGTCTTCGGCCGGACGCAGGACTCCTCGCAGGACTTCGCCGGCAAGGCCGCCCGGGTGCGCGACATCGGCGTCACCACCGCGATGTACGCCGCCATCTTCCGCGTCTCGCTCACCCTCGTCGCCGCGCTCGCCGTGGCTCTCGTGTACGGCGTGGGCGGCGTGTTCGCGGTCCAGGGAGCACTCGGGATCGGGACGGTCGTCGCGCTGACGGCGTACCTGAACCGGCTCTACGGCCCGCTCACGGCGCTGTCCAACATCCAGGTCGACATCATGACTACGCTGGTCAGCTTCGAGCGCGTGCTCGAGGTGCTCGACCTCCCGCCGATGGTTGCCGACCGCAAGGACGCGAAGGAGCTCCCGGCCACCGTCGAGCCGTCGATCGAGTTCGAGCACGTGTCCTTCCACTACCCGTCCGCCGAGGAGGTCTCGCTGGCCTCGCTCGAGTCCGTCGCGACACTGTCCGCCGAGACCGGCGAGGAGGTGCTGAAGGACGTCAGCTTCACCGTCGAGCCCGGCCAGCTGGTCGCGGTCGTCGGCCCGTCCGGCGCCGGCAAGACGACCCTCGCCTCCCTGGTCTCCCGGATGTACGACGTGACCGGTGGAGCGATCCTGGTCGGCGGCCGGGACGTCCGCGAGGTCACGCAGGACTCGCTGCGATCGGTGATCGGCGTGGTCACGCAGGACTCGCACATGTACCACGACACGATTCGGTCCAACCTGCTCTTCGCCCGGCCGGAGGCGACCGAGGACGAGTTGCAGCAGGCGCTCGAGGCCGCCCAGATCGCAACCCTGGTGAACAGCCTGCCCGATGGACTCGACACCGTGGTCGGCGACCGCGGCTACCGGCTGTCCGGTGGCGAGCGGCAGCGGCTGGCGATCGCCCGGCTGCTGCTCAAGGCGCCGTCGATCGTGATCCTCGACGAGGCCACCGCACACCTGGACTCCGAGTCCGAGGCCGCCGTACAGGCCGCGCTCGCGAACGCGCTGTCCGGACGGACCTCGCTGGTGATCGCACACCGATTGTCGACAATCCGCAACGCGGACCTGATCCTCGTCCTGGACGACGGCCGGATCCGGGAACGCGGCACGCACGACGAGCTGCTCGCCGCCGGCGGCCTGTACTCCGAGCTCTACACCACCCAGTTCGAGGAAGCTGCCTAGGCTTTGGCGCGGAGGCGGCGGCGCGTGCCCGGCGCGCTGGCCGAGCTTGCCAGCCCCAGCGCGCCCAGGAACTGCTCCAACGTGAACGCCGCCATCCCGAGCGCCACCGGATTGCCCGGCACCCGCGAGGCCCCGACCGTCAGCCCCGGCCGCGAACCAGGCAGCACGTGCTCAGGCAGCTCCTCCCGTACGGCGGGCAGCAGCCACTCGGCCAGCGTCTTCGTCGTCCACCCGGTGAGCGTGACGTGCGGGACGTTCAGCAGGTTGACCAGGTCGCCGAGCGAGGCCGCCAGGTAGTGCGACGTACGGCGGGCAAGCTCGAGCAGCGCCGGGTCGTCGGCGGCAAGCCCCTCGGCCACCGCGTCGACGAACCCCCGCTGCAGCGGCTGCCGAAGCGCGGGATGATCCGGATCGATCTCGGCCAGCGACATCTCCAGCCCGTGCACCCCGAGGTAGGCTTCGACACAGCCGCGCCGCCCGCACCGGCACGGCCGGCCGTCCAGCTGCAGCAGCGTGTGACCCCACTCGCCGGCATTGTTGGCCGCGCCCCGCAGCAGTGAGCCGTCGATCGCGATCCCCGCGCCAACCCCTGTCCCGAGGTTGACCACGGCCATCGTCTTGGTCTCCCGGCCGACGCCGAACCACATCTCCGACAGCGCGACCGCCTTCAGCGGGTTGTCGACGTACACCGGCATGCCGAGGCGTTCCTCGAGCAGCGCCTCGATCTTCACCTCGTGCCAGTCCCAGTTCGGCGCGAAGACCGAGACGCCGGCGTCCGGGCGGACCTGGCCGGGCATGCTCACCCCGGCGCCGATGATCGCGTCGCGCCGGGTCCCGCTGGCCGCGACGGCCGCCTTGATCGCGCGGACGATGCCGTCGACGACGTACGCCGGGTCGTTCTCGTGCTCGTCGAGAGCCACTTCGCTCTGCCCGAGCGGCCCGAGCGTCACGTCGTACACGGTCGCGTCGACGTAGGTCTCGGCCACGTCGATGCCGATGATCCGGCCGCGGTCGGGGTCGATGCTGAGCCGCTCGTACGGACGGCCGACGGTGTTCTGCTCGACCGTCGCGATCCGCAGCACCCCCTCGGCCAGGAACTGCGTCACCAGCGTGGCGACGGTCGCCGTACTCAGCCCGGTGTGCTTGGCGATCTCCTGCCGGGTCGAGGGACCGAGCGAGAACAGCGCGTGCAGAACCTCGAACCGGCTCTCGTTGCGCAGATCGCGAGACGTCTGCCTCGGCAACCTTCCCCCTCCATCACTCGACACTCAGTTTTCGCAGCTCCGGCGTGCCCGGGCCACCGACGCCCCGGACCAGCAGCGTCAGGCCGGACCAGCCCGGCGGAATCCACAGTACGTCGGGATCGCCGCCGGAGAAGGCTGGACGCTCCCCGGTCCAGACCCGCCCCACACACTCGCCGGACGCCCAGCCGGTGACCCGCACCTGCGTGCCCTCGGGCCGGACAACCGATCCATTCTGCAACGATGGAAGCCGTACGTCGAGCCAGACCTCCTCCCCCGGCTCCAGCGTCAGCGGCAGCTCGATCTCCGTCGCCGGGCCGTCCTGCAGCACGAACGCGGTCAGCAGCTCGTCGTCCTGTACGGCGCACGTCCAATCGGTCACCGGCTGCAAGCTCAGCAACTCGGCGCGTAGGCCGCCACCACTCGGGTTGTGCGGCACGGTCACCGAGATCTGCTTGGTCCCGGCCGGAACGAGCACCCACGGATTCTCGGCGTGCACCGTGACCGGCTCACCGTCGCCGACCGTCACGTGCACTGGCTCGCGTACGCCGTCCAGGTGCAAGGCCGTCGTCATCGTCGTGTCGATCCGGCGCGTGTAGGTGACCGGCGTGCCGACGCGAGTACTGCTCCACCCGGTCAGGCTGCGCAGCGGCGCCGGGTCGCCGGCCCAGTGCCCATCGACGATCCACAACGCCGAGATGTCTTGATTGTCGACAATCGACCACAGTGCGCCCAGGCCGCGCAACGCACCGAGCTGAAGCGCCGGCAGCCGCGCGTCGTCGAAGTTGGCATGACCCCAGATCTCGACCGTCGCCTCGATCTCGCCGGTGAGTCCACGGACGTCGATCCGCTCGGTGGCGCCGAACCCGGCCAGCGTTTGAACCCGCCCGCCGACCGAAAGGTCAACGATGTCCGACGCACCGACCAGCAACAGCTCGTCGACACCCGCCAGGTCAGCCGTCGCGCGGTACGTCCCGCGTCCGCGATAGACCCCAAGCGACTCCAGCGTCGGCGGCAGCTCGTGAGTCCCCGCGGGCTTGTCCGGGGCCTCGGTCTCCCGCCGGCGCACCACAGTCACGTCCTGCGCCTCGACCTTCTCGGACGCACCGACCTCCACCGGTGCCTCCACGCTGACCCGTACGCCGTCGACTACCAAGTTGGTCCCGACCGCGAGCTCCACCGAGGTGTTGCCGATGACAACGGTCACCGGGACCTTCGACGAGAAGATCAGCCCGTCATCGGACAGCCCGACGAGGTCGGCGGACGCCAGAGTGAGCGTCTTGTCGCCCAGCGGCAGGTCGATCGGCATCAGTGGGCACGAGTCCGCCGCAACCGCCACAGACACGTCCCGGACGCGGGCGCGCCCGTCTTCCGATCCCAGGTTCGGCACCGCGACCAACTGTCCGCCGCCGTGGAGGTCCAGTGCGGACGGAGACGAGCTGGTCGGGAAGTCCGCGACCACCTCGACCGACGCTCCCGACGTGGCCAGCGCCAACCGGGAGCCCAGTGCCTCGAGGACGCGGGCGAGCACCTGCGCCTCGCCGTACTCCGGCCGCCCGATCCCCGTCGAGGACACGAAACCGCCGAAGTCGTACCCGTGGCTCATGAAGTTGCCCGGCGTGCCCCAGTTGCCACTCGACGGCGTGTACCCGAAGTTCCACCCCGAGGCCTGCAGGTACGGCGCGATCAGCGACGCACCGCTGGCCAGCAACCGGCGCAGCGTCCGGTGCCGCCGGTTGGTCTCGGTGATCAGCAGCGGCAACCCGCGGTCCGCGAGCAGCTGCGCGTAGCGCCGTACCTCTTCCTCGATGTACGGCGAGTCGTCGTTCGGGTAGAAGTTGCACGCCGGTACGACGCCCGGCACGTTGCCCGTGGCACCGAACAGGTCACCCTGACCGGCGCAGGCGACCAGCGGCACCGTGATGCCGTGGGCAACCGCCTGGTCGCGCAGGGCAGTGAGGTAACCGGTGCGGTCCTCGCAGTCGAAGAAGTCCAGCTCGTTCTCCAGCTGGACCATGATGACCGAGCCGCCCGCGCCGAATTGCCGGGCTGCGAGCAGCGGCAGCACCTCGTCGTACCAGGCGCTCACCTGAGCGAGGAAGCGCGGCTCGTTCTGCCGGACGCGCAGGTCCGGGTCGAGGCCGAGCCAGGCCGGCAGCGCGCCGCCGTCCCACTCCGAGCAGATGTACGGACCGGGCCGGGCGATGACGTGCAGCCCGGTCGCGTGGGCGAGGTCGAGGAACGCGGCCACGTCCCGCCGCCCGTCGAACGACCAGCGGCCGGGCGCGAGCTCGTGGAAGTTCCATGGCAGGTAGACATCGACACACGTATAGCCCGACGCGCGCACCTGCTCGAGCCGCTCCTGCCACTGCTCGCGGGGCAGCCGGAAGTAGAACAGGGACGCGCACAGGACGACCTGTGGCTTGCCGTCGATGACGATGCCCTGGGCATCCATGGAAACCGCGTTCACTTGACCCCCGCGCTGCCGCCGCTGATGTCCATCTCGTACAGGTACCGCTGACCCAGGTAGTACACCAGGATCATCGGCAAGGTGAGCAGGATCGACCCGACCATCACCAGGTTCCACGGTGGCGCCTGGAGCGCGGCCGACGTACTGGTGATGTACTGCACGCCCAGGGCGAGCGGCATCTTGGTCTCGTCGTTCAGGTAGATCAACGGGCCCATGAAGTCGCCCCAGGTCGCGGTCAGGGTGAAGATCCCGATCGCGATCAGCACCGGGCTGAGCATCGGCAGCATGATCCGGCGGTAGATGCCGAAGAAGCCGAGCCCGTCCACCATCGCCGCCTCGTCGATCTCACTCGGCAGCCGGGACACGAACTGCCGGACCAGGAAGACGTTGAACGCGTTGGAGAAGAAGTTCGGCACGATCAGCGGCAGGTAGGTGTTCACCCAGCCGAGTTCCTTGAACAGGATGAACTGCGGGATCATCGTGATCTGCGCCGGGATCATCATCGTGGCCAGCACGATGATGAACAGCGTGTTCTTGCCCGGCGCCCGCAACCGGGCGAACGCGTAGCCGACCAGGCCGCTGGACAGCACCTGGCCGATCACCGCGCCGGTCGAGATGATCACCGAGTTCAGCAGGAACCGCTGCATCGGCAGGTCGGTGCTGAACACCCGGGTGAAGTTGTCCCAGTGGAACTCGCGCGGCAGGATCGTGAAGGTGTTGGCGTTCACCGTCTGGTCACTGGCCAGCGCGATCGACACCACGAACACCAACGGCACACACAACACCGCCGACACCACGATCAACGTCGCATACGTGAACGGCGACGCCCGAAACACGCCGAGCACCCGATCCCGGCCGGGCGGCCGCTCCGGCGTACGCCGCTGGTCCTGCTGCGGCGGTGCAGCAGGAGAGAGGACGGTGGCCATTACTTCACCTCGGTCTCGTAGAACACCCAGCGCCGGGCGGTGCGGAAGGCAAGCAGCGTGAACACCAGGATGACTGCGAACAGCAGCCAGGACAGCGCCGATGCGTAGCCCATGTGGTAGAAGGAGAACGCCTCGTCGAACAGCATCGGCACCATCATCTGGCTGGCGTTGTTCGGCCCGCCCTTGGTCAGGATGTAGACCTGGGAGAACACCTGGAAGGCGCCGATCAGCCCCATGATCAGGTTGAAGAAGATGATCGGGGTCAGCTGCGGGACGGTGATGCTCCAGAACTGCCGGATCGGCCCGGCGCCGTCCACCTCGGCCGCCTCGTAGAGCTCGCGCGGGATGCCCTTCATTGCCGCCAGCAACAGCACGGTCGCGCCGCCGGCGCCCCAGACGGACAGCAGGATCAGCGCGGGCTTCACCCAGACCGCCTCCAGCAGCCACGACGGGCCCGGGATGCCGAACACCCCGAGCACGTCGTTGAGCGGGCCGGACGGGGCCAGCACCATCTTGAAGATCATCGCCGTCGCGACCAGCGGCACCAGGGTCGGCAGGTAGATCAGCGTCCGGAACACCTTGCGGAGGCCAACCTGCTTGTTCAGCAGGTTCGCCAGCCACAGCCCGATCCCGAGCCCCAGCGGCACCGAGATCGCGGCGTAGTAGAACGTGTTCCACAACGCCTTCCAGAACACCGGGTCCTCGGTCAGCAGCCGGGTGTAGTTCTCCAGCCCGACCCACTTCGGCGGCGTGAACGAGTCCCAGTCGGTCAGCGAGATGTAGACCGAGGCGATCATCGGGCCGAGCAGGAACACCACGAAGCCGATGATCCACGGCGACGCGAACAGGTAGAACCACATCGCCTCGCGGCGGCGCAACCTGGACATCAGCTCGGCTTGACGATGGTCTCGAGCCGCTTCTGGATCGCGGTCAGCGCGGTCCGGGCGTCCTGCTTGCCCAGCCAGAAGTCGGCCAGCCCGTCGTCGAACGCCTTCTGCATCTCGTTCCAGGCCGGGATGAACGGCGCCCGGTAGACGAAGTCGCTGGACTCGCCGAACACGTTCATGTTCACCGGCTTGGTCATCCAGGCCGGCTTCAGGAACGCCTCGCTCTTCTGCACCTCGATGTTGGCCGGCACGTCCTGGCCGGTGGCGATGATCTGCTGCTGGGCCTCCGGCGAGGTGAGGAAGTCGATCGCCTTCAGCGCCGCCTCGGGATTCTTCGCCGTCCGCGACACCGCCAGGCCGCTGCCGAACGCGGTCACCGCCTGCTCCTTGCCCTTCCACAGCGGGGCGATGTCCCACTCGATCTTGGACTTGGTCAGGCCGCTGATACCCCAGAACCCGGTGGTGTTGACCGCGACCTTGCCGTTCGCGAACGCCGCGTCGCCGCCGACGTCGGCGCCCATGTCGGCGTACTGCTTCTGGGTGGGTACGACGCCGTGCTTGAAGATCAGGTCACCGGCCCACTGCAGCGCTTCGATCACCTCGTCGGTGGCGACCGCGGGCTTGCCGCTGTCGTCGATGATCTTGCCGCCGTTCTGGTACACGAAGCTCCACCACTGGGCCCACCAGCCCGAGCCGGCGTAACCCCACTGCTTGCCCGGCACGGTCAGCTCCTTGAACGCGCTGAGCGCGTCGTCCCAGGTCCAGTCCGCGCTCGGCGCCTTGATGCCCTTGGCCTCGAACAGCGCCTTGTTGTAGAAGACGATCATCGCGCCGGAGCGGTCCGGGACCGCGTAGACCTTGTCCTGGTAGGAGTACAGCTTCCCGATCGAGCCGAACCGCTTCTCCAGGTCGATCCCGGCCTTCGCGGCCAGCTCGTCCAGCGGCTGGATCTGGTTCTTGCTCGAGTAGACGTTGACGCTCTCGGCGACCTGCATGATGTCCGGGCCCTTGCCGCCGGCAATCATCGTCTGGACCTTCTGCGCGTACCCGTCGCCCGGGATCAGCTGCAGCGTCACCTTCAGCTCGGGGAACTTCTTGACCAGCAGGTCGATCCGCTTCTGGTACGTCGTCTTGTCGTTCTCCCCGCCCCACACCGTCATCACCAGGTTGGCGGCGCTGGCGTTGCCCGACGACGAACCCTGGTCGTCACTGTCGGCCCCGCAGGCGGTGAGCGTGATGACGCCCGCGGCCAGACCCATCCCGAGAAAACCCCGACGCGAAAGCTGCGTCCCGTCCATGGCCATCGCTGGCCCTCCTTGCCTGTTGAACCCTGAGGGTTTCTGTTGAACCCTGAGCGTTTGAGTGCCGGTTAAACTAACCATTGGAATAACCCCTGGCAAGACCTCGCCACCCAGTTGCCAAACCGTGACCAGCCGGCCGCGCCCCACCCAGCACAAGCTGAACCGAGTAAGTTCTGCGGGTTTCTACAACTCCGGGCGGCTCAGGTCCAAGGACACCGCCTTCGGCGGCGACCGTTCTCCAGCCGCCTTCGGCGGAGTCGCAAGCCGCTGTCCGGCCGGAGGCGACCGGCGGAGAGAACCGCCAACCGCAGGACGGCACGCCTTCGGCGGCGGCTGTTTCTCCAGCCGCCTTCGGCGGAGTCGACCGCTGTCCGGCCGGAGGCGACCGGCGGAGAGAACGCCTGGCCGCAGGACGGACACTGCCTTCCGCGGCGGCTGTTCTGCAGCCGCCGTCGGGGGGGTCGCGAACCGGCGTCCGGCTCGAGGGCATCGGCGGACAGAACCGCCCACCGCAGGACGGACACGCCTTCGGCGGCGGCTGTTCTAGCGGCCGCCTCCGGCGGCTGCGCCAACCGGTGAGACGCGCCAGGCGCCCATCGGCGGAGAAGCCGGTGCAACGCCGTGATGTCGTCGCCCGCGAGACTTACCGAGCAGCTAGCGCCGCGGCAACCAACGTTGGGGTCGTAATGCGGCTTGTGTCCTTTTCGACAGGAGGTGTCCGGCCCTCGACCCCGATCCCCAGCCGGTTCAGGCGAGGGAGCAGCCAGCCGTGGGTATACGTCCTGTCGAACTGCACCGGAGGCCACCACGCTCCCGGAACCCGGACCGCCTCCACGCCATGACAACCCCACCCGCGACCCCGCCGAAGGCGGCAACAAACTGCCGCCGCCGGAGGCGGTGTCGGTTCGCCGGAGGCGGCGTCCGTTCCAAGTGGTTTCAGGTGGTTGCCACGGTGAGGGCGAGGCAGTTCGCGGCCGCGAGAGGAGGGTTGTCGGGGAGGCGGGCGATCAGGATGCCGTGGGCCTGGTCGAAGGGGACCGGGCCGTGGCCGAGGAGGCGGACGCCGGTGACTGTCTCGCTCCCGGCGAGGCTTCGGATGACGGCGCGGCCGTCGGACGGCCAGGCCAGCTGGAAAGCGTAGACGGTGTCCTCGCGGCGGGTGAAGCGGTAGTCGGCGTCGGTCCAGTTCACGCGGTCCTCGGTGAAGCCCTTGATCACGACACTCGACGGTCCCTCGCCGAACACCCGGTACGGTCTCGTCCCGTAGATTCCTTCGCCGCAGACCCGCATCCAGGCGCCGAGGTCGTCGAGGAGTTGCGAGCACTCCAGATCGAGCGTGCCGTCGGGCAGTTGCGGGATGTTCAGCAACAGGTTCCCGTTCTTCGCCACGATGTCGACGAGCATCTCGATCACGTGACCGGCGGTCTTGTAGACGTCGCGCACGTTGTAGAACCAGTCACCGACCGAGGTGTCGGTCTGCCAGGGCTCGGAGTGGATACCAGGAGTCTGGCTGCGTTCGATGTCCATCACACCGACCACGTGCACCTCGGGCCGGCGGTCCTTCTGCTGGTACACGGCGCGGTTCGTCCCGTGGATCCGCGCACTGGTGTTGTAGAGATGCGCGACCGCCCGCAGACCGGGCTCGTAGTCGACCTCGCCGAACGGCAACGGGCCGTCGGTGTAGAGCAGATCGGGCTGGTGCCGGTCGATCATCTCGGTCACCGCCGCGAGCCAGTAGTCGCGCCAGGCGGGATCGTCGCAGTACCACGGATCCGGAACCACCACGTCGTCCGCGGGAAGGTAGCGGCTGTTGTCCAGGTACACGTCGCGGTACGCCGGATCGGTGCCGTCGTACGGAACGCCGGCGAGCGGCCCGTGCTTGTCGCTGCCCTTGTTGACGGCCATCCACCCGAGTGCGGCGCCCAGGTGCTCGGTGATCCCGAACGGCAGCCCGCGCTCGGCCGCGGCGGCCTTCCACAGCGCCAGGATGTCCTTGCCCGGGCCCACCCGCACCGAGTTCCAGGGGTTGACCTCCGAGTCGTAGTTGAAGAAGTTGTCGTGGTGCACGGCCTGGGCCACGACGTACCGGGCGCCGGCCGTGACGAACCGGTCCATCAGGTCCTTCGGATCGAACCGTTCGGCCTTCCACAGCGGTACGACGTCCTTGTAGCCGAACTCCGACGGATGGCCGTACGTACGCAGGTGGTAGCGATACTGGTCGCTGTCCTGGCGATACATGTGGCGTGCGTACCAGTCGCCGTACCGCGGCACCGACTGCGGTCCCCAGTGCGACCAGATGCCGAGCTTCGCGTCCCGGAACCAGTCCGGGCATTCGAACGTGGACAGGGACTCGAAAGTTGCGTCGAACGGCACTGGTTGCTCCTGGTCGGTGATGGGTGTGTGGGCCGGCCGGTTCACGCCGGCCGGCCCACGGTTGCGCTACTTGCCGGGCATCTTGTCGTACGCGGTCTGCTGGATCTCGAGGTAGCGCTTCAGGCCCAGGCCCTCGAGGCCCTTGACGTAGGCGTCCCAGTCGGAGTCGATGTTCTTCGACCCGGTGATGAACTGCAGGGCGTTCTGCTGCACGTAGTTCTCGATGTTGGTCTGCAAGGTCGCGACCTCACTGCCCAGCGAGGGGTCGATCCAGACCTTCCAGTACGGGTAGATCAGCGCCTTGTCCTCCTTGCCCTCGTACAGCTTGGTTGCCTCGAACAACCGCCGCTCGTACCCGGCCGGGCTGTAGATGTCGGTCGCGATCGCCTCGGAGTTCCGGAACTTCTCGGTGTTGTTGTACTGCGCCAGCGCTCCCCACCCGGAGTTCGGCGGAGTTGCGCCGGAGGGCTGCGGGATCTGCTTGAACACCGGCTTCAGCGACTTGTCGAGCGCGACGTCGCCTGGCTGTGGTTTCGTCCAGGTCTTGCCCTCGCTGCCGAACTGCCCGTTGATCTGCCCCTCGTCGGTGAAGATGTAGTCGAGCAGCTTGATCGCCTGGATCTGCTCCTCCTGGGTGGCCTTGTTCGTCAGTACGAACGTCGCACCCGGCGCACTCGGGAAGTTGTACCCGGTGAAGTTCGCACCGCCCGGCCCGGTCAGCGGCGGGACCGCGTCGTACTGCTTCTGGCGACCGTCGGGCAGGTTGCTGACCGCGATGCCCAGGTGCAGCACAGTGGCCGAGCCGAGGAGCGGCGCCTTGCCACCGTCACCCTGCTGCTGCAGCGCGTCCGGGTTCTGGGTGAAGGCGCCCTTGTCGATCAGGCCCTCCTTGTAGAGTGAGTTCAGGTACTTGAGTCCCTCGCGCCAGCCGTCCTTGTTGGCCTGCAGGTCGACCTTGCCGTCCTTCAGCACCAGGGTCGAGTTGTTGTTGCCGCTGGTGCCCTGCGGGTCGTAGATGAACGCGTTCATGAAGTACGGGATCAACGCGTCCCGCACGCTCGCGCTGAGCGGGATCTCGTCCGCCTTGCCGTTGCCGTTCGGGTCCTGGGTCTTGAACGCCTGCAGGACCTTGCGCATGTCCTCCGTGGTCTTCGGCTGCTCGAGTCCGAGCTTCTTCAGCCAGGCGGTGTTCATCCACAACTTGCCCTGGTAGGAGCAGTGGTAGCAGTCGACCCACTGCGGCATGCCGTAGATCTTGCCGTCCGGAGCCGTCGCCATCGCCTTCCACTCCGGCTCGGCGTCGAGCGCCTTCTTGATGTTGGGCGCGTACTGGTCGATCAGCTGGTTCAGCGGAACCAGGACGCCCTGGCTGCCCAGCTTGAGCAGCTCGGCGGGGGTGAACTGGTCGACCCACGGGATCAGCAGGTACAGGTCCGGGTAGTCGCCGCTGGCCAGCGAGATCTGCCGTTTCTCCTTGGCCGGCCCGCCGTCGAACGTGCTGGTCTGCCACTTGAAGCTGATGTTGAACTGCTGCTTCACCTTCTGGGTGAACTCGTTCGTGGCCAGGTTGGTCTCGGCGCCCTGGGGCGCGAAGACGTCCAGTGTCACGGCCGGGTTCCCGGTCACGGTGGGCAGCGGCTTGCTCTCGTCCGCCGACGTGCCGGATCCGCTGCAGGCGGCCAGGCCGAGTGCCAGAACACAGAGCCCGGCGACCGCCGCGAACCTGGTTCTCCTGAGCTGAGTTGTCATGTTGTCCCTCACAGGGGTAGAGATGGTGCGAAGGATCAGCCCTTGACGGCGCCGATCATGATTCCCTTGGTGAAGTAGCGCGCCACGAACGGATAGATGAGCAGCACCGGCACACTGGCCACCACGATCAGCGAGTACTTGAGCAGATCGGCCAGTTGCTGCCGTTGCAGAACGACGGAGGCGTCGATCGCGCCGCCGCTGTAGGTGTTGAGGATCAGGATGTTGCGCAGCACGAGCTGCAGCGGGAACAGATCCGGGTTCTTCAGGTAGATCAGCGCGTCGAAGTACGAGTTCCACTGCATGATCGCGTACATCAGAGCGATCACGGCGATCATCGGCTTGGCCAGCGGAATCACCACCGACCAGAGGAACCGCAGGTCGCCGCAGCCGTCCAGCTGCGAGGCCTCGACCAGCTCCTCGGGGATCACGGTGCGGAAGTACGTCCGAGCGATGATCACCTGCCAGACGCCGATCGCCTGCGGGACGATCAGTGCCCACCGGGTGTCCAGCAGTCCGACCTGCTGGACCACCAGGTACGTCGGGATCAGCCCGCCGGTGAACAGCATCGTGAACAGGATCAGGCTCATCACGACGTTCCGGCCGACCAGAGTACGGCGCGACATCGGGTACGCGATCGCGATCGTCATCACGACACTGACCAGCGTGCCGACGACCGTGTAGAACAAGGAGTTCACGTAGCCCTGGATGATCTGCGGGTTCTCGAACACCGCGCGGTACCCGCGCAGCGAGAACTCCACCGGCCAGAACAGCACCCGCCCGGACGACACGGCCTCAGGGCTGCTGAACGAGCTCGCCACGATGTACAGCAGTGGCAGCAGCACGACGGCGAGGAACACGATCAGCAGCAGGTAGACGCAGAACATGAACATCCGGTCCGTGCGCGACTCCTGGATCCGGCGTGCGCGCGCCGCCCGGCGCTCGGTCCGCTTGTTCGGCAGGGTTCTCGTTCCGGCGCTCATGACCACAGTCCGTTTCCGGTGATCCGCTTGGCCACCATGTTGACGCCGAGCAGCAGGACCAGGTTGATGACGGAGTTGAACAGGCCGACGGCGGTGGCCAGGCTGAAGTCGGCGTTCAGCAGCCCGGTCTTGTAGACGTAGGTGGCGATGATCTCGGACTCGCTGAGATTCAGCGGGTTCTGCAGCAGGAACGCCTTCTCGAACCCGATCGCCATGATGTTGCCGACCGCGAGCACCAGGATGATCACCGCGGTCGGCATGATGCCGGGCAGATCGACGTGCAGGATCCGCCGCAGCCGTCCGGCGCCGTCGACCTTGGCGGCCTCGTGCAGGGCCGGGTCGATCCCGGCCAGCGCCGCCAGGTAGATCACGGCCGAGTACCCGGTCGTCTGCCAGACGTCGGACCACACATAGATGTGCCGGAAGTAGTCCGGGTTGCCCAGGAAGTCCACCGCCGGTACGCCGAAGAACCCGAGCCCCTCGTTCACGATGCCGAGCCGCGGCGACAACACCAGGATCGTCATCGAGACGACCACCACGGTGGAGATGAAGTACGGCGCGTACGTCACCAGCTGGACCGTCTTCTTGAACAACCCGGTGCGGATCTCGTTCAGCGCCAGTGCCAGGACGATCGCGAGCGGGAAGCTGGCCGCGACCGTGTAGACGGACAGCAGGAAGGTGTTCTTCAGCAGCGTCCAGAACACCGGGTTCTGGAAGAACAGCTCGAAGTTACGCAAGCCGGTCCACTGACTGCCCCAGATGCCGGCCACCACGTTGTAGTTCTTGAACGCCAGCACGGCGTTCGACATCGGGATGTACTTGAACACCACGAACCAGACCAGCGGCACGACCATCAGCAGGTACAGGGTCCAGTGCCGGCGCAGACTCCGCCGCAGACCGGTGACGGTGGTGCGTTCACGCCGCCGGCGCCGGCGCTGCTGGGCCGGTGCTTCGCCGACGGGCGGCGGGATGCTTGTCAGGACTGCCATCGAACCTCCTCGTCCAGGCCGGCGATCAGCTCGGGCTCACGCGGTGACCGACACCGGCCGTCAAACTCACCGGCACCCGGTCGTGGCCGTGGCGCACGATCCGCTCCTGGTCCCGGTCAGCCGTCAGGAGGGCCTCGATGCCGTTCGGTGTCCAGGCGATGTCGACGACGACCCCGCCGCGGGCCCGGAGGCCGGTCACTCGTCCACTGGTCCACTCGGCGGGCAGCGCCGGCAGCAGCTCGATCTCGCCGGTGTGGCTCTGCAGCAGCATCTCCGCGATTCCTGCCGTCGCCCCGAAGTTGCCGTCGATCTGGAACGGCGGATGCGCGCAGAACAGGTTCGGGTAGACGCCGGCGCCACTGCCCACGTAGTCGGTCGAGGTGTCGTTCGCCGGGCGCAGAAAGGCGCGTACCAGCCGATGTGCCGCGGCCGCGTCGCGGAGCCGGGCTCGCAGGTTGATCTTCCACGCCAGCGACCAGCCCGTCGCCTCGTCGCCGCGCAGGTCGAGCGTGCGCGCGGCCGCCGCTGCCAGAGTCGGCGTGCCGTCCGGCGTGATCGCGCTGCCCGGGTGGAGGCCGACCAGGTGGGACATGTGCCGGTGGTGCGGATCTTCCTCCGCGAAGTCCGCCGCCCACTCCTGCAGTTGACCTCGTGCGCCGACCGGTGGCTCGGGAAGTCGCTTGCGTGCCGTGGCGAACTCGTCGACGAGCGGATCCACGACGTCGAGCAACTCGGCCGCCTGCTCGACCCGGCGGAACAGTTCCGAGATGAGCGCCAGATCCATGGTCGACGACTCGGTGACCGAGGCCGGTTGACCGTCGTCGGCCAGGTAGTCGTTCTCCGGGGAGGTCGACGGCGACGTACCGAGGCTGCCGTCCGGCCGCTCGACCAGCCAGTCGAGGCAGAACTCCGCCGCGCTGCGCATCGCCGGCCACGTCGTACCGAGAAACTCCAGGTCACCGGTGAACTCGTAGTGGTCCCACAGGTGGCTGGTGAGCCAGGCGCCGGCCAGCGGCCAGTTCGACCACCGCGGGTCGCCCTCGACGGGGTTGGTCCAGCACCAGGCGTCGGCGTTGTGGTGCGCGGTCCAACCGCCGCAGCCGTACCGTTCGCGGGCTGTACTGCGGCCCGCCTGGGCAAGGTGATCGATATACCGAAGCAGCGGCTCGTGACACTCGGAGAGGTTGGTCGTCTCGGCCGGCCAGTAGTTCATCTCGGTGTTGATGTTCACCGTGTAGTTCGAGCTCCACGGCGGCCGCAGGATGTCGTTCCAGATCCCCTGCAGGTTCGTCGGCAGGCCACCCGGTCGCGAACTCGCCACCATCAGGTAGCGGCCGTAGTTGAAGATCAGTGCGGCCAGGGCAGGGTCCTCGACCTCGACCGCCCGGGCCACCCGCTCATCGGTCGGCAGCCCGGACCGCTCCGGCGATCCGGCCAGCTCGAGCGACGACCGGCGGTACAGCCGCCGGTGATCACGCTGATGATCTGCCACGAGGTCGCCGTACTCCCGATCGAGCGCGGCGAGCACGACCTGGTCCGCCGCGGACCAGCACTCCTCCGCTGTCCGGGTCGGCGCGGTGAAGGGACCGTCGTACCCGGTCGCGGTCGAGACGATCAGCACGATTTCCGCTGCGTCCTCGACGATGAGCTCGGCCTCGCTCGCCCGGAGCCGGCCGTCGGTCCGTGCGCGCAAGGCGATGGCCGCCGCCATGCCCCGATCCGCGCCGTCGGAGTACCGGATCGGCTCTGGTACGTCGCGATGCGGCGGAGCGACATCGGCCGGCGCCTGCAGGAACAGTCCGAGTCCGTTCTCGACCGCGTGCGGGGCCGACCGCAACTGCGACGTCAGCCGGCACGTGAGCGCCAGGACGGGTCGCGATGCGGTGATTCGCTGCACCAGTACGCCGTCCGGCGCGCTGACGAAGGCCTCCTTGCGAACGGCGACACCGCCCACCTCGAACTCCGCGACGGCCAGGGCACCGTCGAGATCGAGCTCTCGTCGGTACTGCGTGACGTCACCCTCGGTAGGTGTCACCCCATCGATGCGTGACTCCAGCAGGAGGTCGCCCAGCGGCAGGTACGCCTGCGAGTAGCCGGAGTGAAGACCTCGGGCCAGCTCGTGCGCCCGGCGGATGTCGCCTGCCGTGAGCGCGTCGCGGACAGCCTGCACGGCCTCGGCGCCGGTCGCTCCGAGCGGAGTCGACAACAATCGCGCGGTCTCCGGGCCGCCCGACCAGAGGGTCTCGTCGTTCAGCCCGATCCGGTCAGTGCCGACACCGCCGAAACACATCGCGCCGATCCGGCCGTTGCCCAGCGGCAACGCCTCCAGCCAGGTTCCGGCCGGCCGGTCGTACACCAGCCGCTGCAGGCCGGAGCGGTCCGGGCCCAGCATGTCGCCCATCTCACAACCCTCCGTCGCGTCACGGGAATTGATCCCATGATTTTCCGGGATCGTAGCGCTGTGTCCGCTCTTGGTCCATACTGAACGGCGTCGGATCTGAAGAAAGATCCCATCTATTGTCTGATCCTGAGGGGCGCGCCATGCCACACATCACCTCGGTGGAGGTCGTCGACATCCGCTTCCCGACCTCGCTGACCAGCGACGGATCGGACGCCATGAACAAGGACGGCGACTACTCGGCGGCGTACGTCGTCCTGCACACGGACGACCCCCGGCTCACCGGCCAAGGCTTCACCTTCACCATCGGGCGCGGCAACGACCTGTGCGTCGCCGCCGCGGCTCAGCGCGGTGAGCCGCTGGTGGGCCGAGACGTCGACGAGCTGTGCGAAGACCTCGGCGGGATCTACCGCGAGCTGCAGTCCGACAGTCAGTTGCGGTGGCTCGGACCGGACAAGGGTGTCATCCATCTGGCCCTGGCCGCGGTGATGAACGCGGTGTGGGACCTGGCCGCCCGGCGAGCCGGCGTACCGCTGTGGCGACTGCTGGCCGACATGTCACCCGAGCAGCTCGTTGCCGCCGCCGACCTGCGGTATCTGTCCGACGTCCTGACGCCGGAGCAGGCGGTCACCCTGCTGGCGAGGCAACAAGAGGGCCGTAAGCGACGAATCGAGCAGCTCGAGGCGTCCGGGTACCCCTGCTACACCACCTCGGCCGGCTGGCTGGGCTACTCAGACGCCAAGCTGCGCAGGCTCTGCGAGGAAGCCGTTGCCGCCGGCTACAAACACGTGAAGCTCAAGGTCGGCGCCGACCTCGCGGACGACATCCGGCGGTGCGGGATCGCTCGCGAAGTGCTCGGGGCGGACGGTCACCTGATGATCGACGCGAACCAGGTGTGGGACGTGCCTGAGGCAATCGAGTGGGTCAAGGCGCTGGCCGAGTTCGAGCCGGTCTGGATCGAGGAACCCACCAGTCCCGACGACATCCTCGGGCACGCCGCGATCCGCAAGGCGGTGGCGCCGATCGGCGTCGCCACCGGCGAGCACGGGATGAACCGGGTCCTCTTCAAGCAGATGTTCCAGGCCGGCGCGATCGACTACTGCCAGCTCGACGCGGCCCGGCTGGGCAGCGTCAACGAGGTCCTGGCGGTCTACCTTCTGGCCGCCTGGTTCGACGTACCCGTTTGCCCGCACGCTGGTGGAGTCGGTCTGTGCGAGCTCGTTCAACACCTCGCGATCTTCGACTACGTCGCTGTCTCCGGGAGCCTCGACGGCCGGGTCACCGAGTACGTCGACCATCTGCACGAGCACTTCGTCGCACCCTGCGTGGTCCGCGACGGTGCGTACGTGCTGCCTGCAGCGCCCGGTTACAGTGCCGAGATGCACAGGGAGTCACTCCAGACCTACCAGTTTCCGGACGGCGACTACTGGGCCGCCCGCCAAGCCGAGGACCCGGTGCCGTGAACCCGGGCGAGCTCGCGGACCCGCCACGCACGCCCGGCGTCTCCCAGACCGACGTCGTCGTCGAGGGCATCCGGCAGATGATCCTCGACGGCCGGCTCCGGCCCGGCGACCGGCTTCCGGTCGAGAAGGAGCTCGGCGCGGCCCTCGGGGTCTCCCGGAACCCGTTGCGGGAAGGGGTTCGGGCGCTCTCGATGATGGGGGTTCTCGAGACCAGGCAAGGCGCCGGCACCTACGTGACCAAGCTCGATCCGTCGATGCTGCTGGTTCCGATGGGATTCGTCGTCGACCTCCAGGACGGCAGCGGAACCCATCACCTGCACGCCGTCCGCCGGATCCTCGAGACGGAGGCCGCCGCCCTGGCAGCCCTGCAGATCGACGCGGCCGATCTCGAGGCGGCAGCCGAGTTGCTGCGCCACAACGAGGCCGAGCTGACACTCGAGGAACCCAACCACGAGACCGTGATCGAGAACGACATCGCCTTCCACCGCATCATCGCGAACGCAGCCGGGAACCCGATCCTGGCCGCACTGATCGACGCGCTCGGTGGACGGACAATGCGTGACCGGCTGCGCCGATCCATCTCGCAGCCGGGGGCCGACGAGACCGCGCACCGCGAACACCTGTCGATCCTCGCCGCCCTCGCCGCCCACCACCCGGACCGGGCCCGAACCCGGATGGCGGCCCACCTGTTCACCGTCGAGGACTACCTCCTCGAACGAGCCACCGTGAGCCCGGCCACGAAATGAGGCGACTGGATGCCCCTGCTGCAGTGGAGTACCCCTGACCTGACCCTGACCTTCGCTCTCGACGACGACGGTCCGGTCCGGCTGATCGGCGTACGCGAAGCCTCCCAGCCGGACGGTGGTGAAACGGATCCCAGCCAGCCCTTGGTCGAGGTCTCGGCCGTCGGGCACGGACTCGCGGCGAGCCACAGCCGGCAGGCCGGAACGAGCCTCGGGCAGAAGTTGCGCTACGTCCGCCATGAAGAGACCGACGCGATGTTGCGCATCATCCAGGAGGAGCCGAACACCGGGCTGCGCGTCACCAGTGTGTTCGAAGCGCGGGCCGGCGTCCGCGCGTGGTCCGAGGCGTCGATGAGCGGGACCGGCAGCCTCAAGCTGACCTTCCTGTCGTCGCTGGTCGTCGGGTTGGTGTCGATCGACGCCGACTTGTACTCCGCGGCCAACACCTGGATGGCCGAGAACCGGTGGTCCGTGCAGTCGCTCCGTTCTGCGGCGCTGGCGGACATCGACCGCGATCCGCACCATCATGTGGCTCGTAGCCGGCAGGCGGTGACGAGCATCGGCTCGTGGTCCACCGGGGAGCGACTTCCGCTCGGTGCGTTGATCGGCCGGACCACGCCGTACGCGATCGGCTGGCAGATCGAGCACAACGGGCCGTGGCACTACGAGCTCGGCGAGAACGAACGTGGCGGTTACCTGCTGCTGAGCGGTCCGACCGACCAGGAGCACCAGTGGAGTGTCACGCTCACGGCCGGCCGTCCGTTCACGACTGTGCCGGTCTCGCTCGTCGCCGGCACGGATCTGGACAGCGTATTCGGCGCCCTCACCCGGCAACGCCGTGCGATCCGCCACCGGCGCCCGATCGACGACCGGATGCCGGTCGTCTTCAACGACTACATGAACACCCTGATGGGTGATCCGACCACCGAGAAGCTGCTGCCGCTCATCGATGCGGCCGCGGAGGTCGGCGCGGACTACTTCTGCATCGACGCCGGCTGGTACGCCGACGGTGACTGGTGGAACACCGTCGGGGCCTGGCAGCCGTCGACGACCAGGTTCCCGAACGGTCTCGCCGAGGTGATCGACCGGATCCACAGCCGCGGCATGGTTCCCGGCCTCTGGCTCGAGCCCGAGGTCATCGGGGTCCGGTCACCGCTCGCCCGGGAACTCCCCGACGACAGCTTCCTCAGCCGCCGGGGAGTACGGGTCGCCCAATCCGGCCGCTATCTCCTCGACCTGCGCAGTACGGCGGCGCGCAAGCACCTCGACGACACCGTCGACCGGTTGGTCGGCGACTTCGGCGTCGGCTTCTTCAAGTTCGACAACAACACGACCACCGGACCGGGCACCGACAAGGACGGTAGGTCGCTCGGTCACGGACTGCTGGAACACAACCGGGCACTGCTCAGCTGGCTCGACGGCCTCCACGAACGCCACCCCGAGCTGCTGATCGAGAACTGCGCGTCCGGCGCGATGCGGATGGACTACGCGATGTTGTCCCGCCTGCACCTGCAGTCGACCTCGGACCAGGAACATCCGTTGCTCTACGCACCGATCACCGCGGCCGCCCCCACCGCCGTACTCCCGGAGCAGGCCGGCCACTGGGCCTACCCGATCAGCGGGAGCACGGAGGAGGAATTCGTCTTCGCTCTCGTCAACGGCATCCCCGGTCGCCTCTACCTCTCCGGCCACCTCGATCGGATGACGCCGTCCGAGCTCGACCTGGTCCGGTCCGCGTTGGCCGCTCACCGCGTCCTGCTCGACGAGCTCGACTCACTCGTCCCAGCCTGGCCGCTCGGCCTCCCGGAGTGGACCGACGAGTGGCTGGCCTTGTCCCTGAGCGGCCCCAATGTCTCCTACCTGGCCCTCTGGCACCGCGCGCCCGGACCGGCCGCCATCACCCTCCCTGTCCCCAGATCCACCATCACGCCACACTTCCCGACCGACACCACCGGGTGGACCTACACCTGGACCGACGAGAACTCGCTCAGCATCACAACCGACGTCCCCGAACCCTCTGCCCGCATCCTGCGCCTGAGCCACTAACCTTCGCGGATGCGGAAATTGACGTGGGCCGGTGCCGGGTGCCTGGTGCTGGCATTCGTAATCAGCGGGTTCTTCGGCGTGCAGCTGATGCGCGCCATCCCAGGCACACCGGCGCCGATCGGGGACGGCCCGGTCCGGCTCGACGGCGAAGGGCTGACGATCTTCGCGTCCGAGCGCGGCGCCGGCCAGACCTGTACGGCGACCGACGCGAGCGGTACGGCGATCGCGCTGCAGGCGCCGTCCCGCTCGGAGCAGTTCGACGACGCCGGCGACCTCTACTACGTGGTCGCGCACTCGGTCGAGAAGGTCCCGGCGCAGGCGGTCGAGGTCGTGTGCACCAACGAGAGCGCGACGTACTTCGTCGGCCGCCGCCACACCGCTGCCACGTTCATGGTGCCGGCCCTCAGCGCCGTCGGCTCGTTCTTCGTGCTGGCCGCGATCGGCGCCGTACTGATCGTCGTCGGGCAACGGAAGAAGCGGGCGCCGCAACCCTGATCGCGGCGCCCGCGCTCGGTCAGCCCGCCTGGCGCAGGTGGGCGAAGATCAGCAGCGAGGCCTACTTCCGGATGGTGATGACCGGCTGCATCCGCGGCCTCACCGCCGCGGCCCCACCCGGGCGGCCGGTCACGGAGATCCTGGCCGACCTCGGTCTGGAGTCGCCGCACTGAGATGAGCCAGTACGGCGAGAACGCGACGATGCCCGTCCTCGGATTCCGGCAACGTGAGCTTGGTGAACACGTGCCGGACATGCGCCTCGACCGTACGCTCGCTGAGGAACAGCCGCCGTGCGATGGCGCTGTTGGTCAGTCCCTCGGCCATCAGCTCGAGCACATGCCGTTCGCGCTCGGTCAACGCGGCCAGCGGATCGTGGTCCCCGCGCTGTGCCACCAAACCGGCCACGACCTGCGGATCGAGCGCCGACCCACCCCGCGCAACCCGCTCGGCCGCGGCCAGGAACTCCCCCACGTCGAGCACACGATCCTTCAGCAGGTAACCGAATCCGCCCAACGACACGAGCCTCACCACGTGCGTTGTCTCGATGTGCTGTGACAGCAGCAGCACACCGACCTCCGGGTGCGCGCTCTTCACCGCCTCGGCCGCCCGCGCCCCCTCGTCGCTGAACGTCGGCGGCATCCGGATGTCCGCCACCACCAGATCCGGCTGGTACGACGCCACCGCCGCAAGCAGCCCATCCGCGTCGCCCAGCGTCGCGACCACCTCGTGGCCGCCGTCCACGAAGAGCATCTTGAGCCCTTCACGCAGCAGCACCTGGTCCTCCGCGATCACGATCCGCATGGCAGCTCCGCGATGAGCGTCGTACCGCGGCCCGGTTCGCTGTCGATGCGGAAGATCCCGCCGAGCGCCGCGACCCGGTCGGCGAGCCCGGTGAGGCCGGTGCTGGTGCCCGCGGCCGCACCACCGACGCCGTCGTCGGTCACCGTCACCAGCAGGCTGTGGTCCTGATGCCTCGCCGCCAGACCGACCCGCGTGGCGTTCGCGTGCTTGACCGCGTTGGTGAGGCCCTCGCAGCAGATGAAGTAGGCCGCCGCCTCGACGCCGGACTCGAACCGCTCGTCGGGCACGTCGACCGATACCGGCAACGGAGCCCGTCGCGCGAGGTCGTGGAAGGCCGGCGCCAGCCCGTCGTCGAGCTGGGTCGGCGGCAGGCCACGAGCGAGCTCGCGGAGCTCGCCGATCGCGAGGGTCGCTTCCTCGACCGCACGATCGAGCGTTGCACCGGCGGCCGTGGGCGCCGAGCCGAGCTGGTGCTGGGCGTGCCGGAGCGCAAGCCCGATGGAGACCAGGCGCTGCTGGGCACCGTCGTGCAGATCGCGTTCGATCCGGCGGCGCTCGGCGTGGCCGGCGGCAACGATCCGGGCCCGGGACGCCTTGACCTCGTTCAGCTGCAGCCGCAGTTCCGCCCGCAGCCGAGCGATCTCGACCGCGAGACCGCCATCCTCGACGACGCGCCGAAGCAGCTCCGGGCTGAGCTCGGCCGTGCCGGCGTGCAGGACGACCCCGATCGGCTGGTCGCCGCGTTCGATCGCGATCCGGTGCCGGTCGTCGTCGGTCCGGGTGTGCCCGGCGAGGTCGACGTACCGCTGGCTCTCCGGCAGGAAGACGAGCAGCTCGAGGCCGGGGTCGGCGAGGATCTCGCGGAGGACGGTCTGCACCTCCTCGGGGGTACGGCGACCGGACCGGACGTCGTCGAGGAAGCCGGCCATCCGGTGCAGGGCGTCGTACCGGGACCGATTGAAGCGGCGGTCGACCGTGTCCTGGATGCTGCCGCGCAACGGGCGGAACAGGATCGCGCACACCTGGAGCGGAGGTCTCGATGCGGAGCATCGTGGCCTTCGCGCCAGTGCGGCGAGGTGCCGTGCCGAGTGCCGCGCAGTAGGCGGGGAGTCAGGAGCCACGCCCTTCAGCGCGGGCGGCGGCGATCTCGTAGAGGAAGCTGTTGACGGGGGTGGGGACACCGGCGCGGTCGCCCAGGCGGACGACCGCGCCGGTCCACGCGTCGAGCTCGTGCGGACGGCCGGCCAGGATGTCGCGCTGCAGCGACGTGGTCCCGTTCGCGGGCAAGTTGTCGATCCAGGCCAGGGTGTTCGGTACGACATCCGCTGGCAGCTCGATCCCGAGCGCCAGGGCGACGTCGCGGATCTCGGTGGTCGCTTCCGTCAGCAGTCGCCGCGTCCCGGGCCGGGAGCGGAGGACGCCGTAGCCGGCGCCGGTCGCCGTACCCAGGCCGCCGCCGGGGACGACGGACAGGAACTTGGTCCAGAGGGCGGCCCAGATGTCGTCCGGGTTTCGCGCGAGCAGGCCGGCGTCGGTGAAGGCGGTCAGCAACCAGTCGGTCCGCGGCGTGGGCTGGTTGTCCCACTCGGCGAAGGTCAGCCGGCCGGGCCCGCCGAGGTGCCGGATGGTCCCCGGGCCCTCGACGTACGCAATCACTTCCGCGGCGCCCGGCAGAACCCGCTCCCGCCCGTAGACCGTCGCCACCTGATCCGGCGCCTCGACCCCGTTCTGCACGGTCACGATCGCCGTCGCGTCACCGACCAGCGGCTCGATCGCGGCGATCGCATCGGCCAGTTGCCACGTCTTCACACACACCAAGACGTAGTCGGCCACCCCAACTTCTGCGGCGTCCCCCGTCACCCGCACCGGCGCCACGTCGAAGTCGCCGGCCACACTCCGCACCGCCAGGCCGTCAGCCCGCAGTGCCTCCAGGTGATTGCCGCGCGCAACGAAGTTCACCTCCACCCCGGCTCGCGCCAGCCGCCCCCCGAAGTACCCGCCGACCCCACCAGCCCCAACCACCGCGATCGTCGTCACCCGACCATCCTCGCAGACGCCACAAGGCAATGGATTGAGGAGATTCGTCAATTCGGGCCGGCTCCGCAGGGCGGGATGGTTGGCTGCAGACATGCGTAAAGCGACGACTACTCCGGGCGAGGCGGCTCGGTTGGTGATGGACGACCATGGATTGCTGGCGGAGCGGATCGACGGGCTCAGTGAGGCTGAGCTGCGGGCGCCGTACCGGGTGGTGTCGGGGCCGCTCGGGCACTTCTGCGACTCGCTGCACGACCTGACCGCACACATCCTGATGTGGGACGAGATCACGTTCGCGGTACTGCGGGATGCCGCAGCCGGGCGGTTGCACTGGAGTCTGGATCCGCGCTGGGAGACCGCGGACGCGGGCAGTGCGCTGAACGTCGGCGGCGTCGAGGCGGGCCGGCACATCCCGTCGGGGCTGCTCCTGCATCGGTTCCACAGCGTCACCGACGCGCTCGTCGCAGAGATCCAGCAGTACGACGACAACGCGTGGAATGACCCGGCGACCGGCGGTGGGTACGACGGCGGGATCGGAGCACTCGCCGAGTACGCCGCGACCCCGCCGGACGGCGCCCTCTTCGGCCACGCCGCCCGCCACCTCAAGCCCGCACAGGTCCCGGCATGACGATCGTCGACCAGCCCGCCTTCGCGCCGGAGACCGATGCCCTGCTGGCCCGGTTCGCGGCCGAGCCGGCAGGTCCGGAGCTCGATCCGTACCAGGCCCTGCTGCTCGACCGTGAGGAGCTGCCCGACCCCGAGCTCGCGGGCCCGGTCGCCCCGGGCATCGAGGTCAAGGACCTGACCATCGGCACCCTGGAAGCCCGGCTGTACCGGCCGCTGACCGAGAAGCCGAGGCCGCTGCTGCTCTGGTTGCACGGGGGTGGATTCATCGGCGGGCACCTACGCGACATCGAGTGCGCGACATCCGGGATCGCCGCCGTCGGCGACGTCACCGTCGTCTCACTCAACTACCGGCTCGCGCCGGAAGACCCTTATCCGGCAGGGCTGCACGACGTACGCGACGCGCTCGACTGGTTGCGTGAGCATGCTGCTGAGCTCAACGGCGACGGCCGGATCGCGGTCGGCGGTCAGAGCGCGGGCGCCGCCCTCGCCGCCGGGGCTTGCCTGCTCGCCCGGGACGTAGGCCGGCCGCTCCCCGACCGGCAGATCCTCTGCTATCCGAGTCTCGACGTCGACCAGGACACCGAGTCGTACCGCCTGTTCGACGGGACGTTCCTCAGCATCGCGCCGGGTCGCTGGTCGTCGGCACAGTACTTCCCGGCCGGTGAGTTGCCGGCGACCGCCGTACCGCTGCGGGCCGGGTCGTTGCACGGCCTGCCGCCGGCGTTGATCCTCGCGGCCGGACGCGATCCGCTCCGCGACGATGCACGAGATTATGCGGCCCGGCTCGCGGCGGACGACGTACCGGCGCGACTGGTCGAGTACGCCGGCACGATGCACGCGTTCCTCAACTTCCCGGGAGTGCTGTCGGCCGGACGGCACGCGATCGACCTCATCGGGGCCGACCTCCGTGATGCCTTTCCAGCGCTTCGATGAACGCAGCGGTCGCCGGCGGGTCGGGTGGTTCGCCGTACGTCGCGAGATAGATGCGGCGTACGGCGCTCACCTTCGTCGCCTTCACCCGGTCGGCCAGGTGGGTGCGCAGCGCCAGGCCCGGCATGGTGGTGACGCCGAGGCCGTGCGCGACGAAGGCCTGCTTCACCATGAGGTCGTCGCTCGTGTACGCGATCCGCGGGGTGAACCCGGCCTCCGCGCAGAGGTCGACGAACTCCTGCCGGCAGTTCACGCACCCCGCGATCCAGGCGGAGTCGCGATGGTCGGTGAGCTTGTCCCCGGTACGGCGACTCAGCAGGTAGACCGGGTCGTCGAGCAGGTAGGTGTACCGGATGCCGTCGCTCGGCGGATCGTCGTCGTACCGGAAGACGATCGCCAGGTCGAGCTCTCCGTCCCGGAGTTGCTGCTGCGCGACGACCGGATGGACGTCGGTGAGCTCGAGCTCGATGTCGGGGTGCCGGCGGCGGAGCTCGGCGGCCGCGGGCGGGACCAGCACGGTCAGCGCCGAGGTGAACGCGCCGAGCCGGACCCGGCCGGCCTCCAGCCCGATCAGCGCCGCCAGCTCCGCGTCCGCGGCGTCGACCCGGCCGATGATCTCGGCCGCCCGCCGCGCGAGCACCTGCCCCTCGGGCGTCAGCCGGATCCCACGCCCCACCTTCTGCACCAGGCGCGCACCGGTGGCCGCCTCCAAGCGCGCGAGGTGATGGCTGACCGTCGGCTGCGTGTAGTGCAGGGCCTGCGCGGCCGCGGTCACCGACCCGTGAGCCGCCACGGCCGCCAATACCCGAAGCCGAACCAGATCGAGCATGCATCGATGGTATCTATGCACCCCGGCCGGTGACGGGAGATCGTCAATCGACTGTTTACTCAGGTTCGCCGTGGTTGGTGCGCGGGGCGAAGAACTTGGCGGGGTTGCCGGCGGCTCGGGGGCCGGACTCGAGCCACTGGGCGAAGGCGTCGGGGGCGCGGCGTTCGAGCTCGTCCAGGTAGGCGTGCCGGGCGGCGATCACGGCGAGGCGCTGGGCGTCCGTCGTGCAGCCCTCGAGCTCGGTGAAGCTGCGGCGCCAGGCGAGGCAGAGGTCCAGGTCGGTGAAGTTGGACAGGTCGACCGGCGCGGCCGGTTCGTGCACGACCGGCTCCGGGAGCGGTGGCGGGGGCTCGGGGATCGGCTGCCGCTTGCGGTCGCTCTTCGCCTTGCGGTCGGTCTTCGGTTTGCGGTCGGGCTTCGGCTTGCGGTCCATCTTCGGCTTGCGGTCGGGTTTTCGGTTCGTGCGGGGTTGGCGCTCGACCGGGGGCTCCGGGGCAGGTCGCCGTACCGGACCCTCCTGGTGGGGCCAGAGCCAGTTGACGAGGGGCGGTGAGGTGACGCCGAGCAGCAGGACCAGCCAGAGAGTGGCCATCCCGATCGCGGTCGCGTACCCACAGATCGCCACCACGCAGAGCCCGGCCCGCCCGGCCCACCGGAGCACGTCCCGGACCAGCTCGGGGGTCTTCCGCTCCTGGGCCAGCCCGACACTCAGGTACACCGAGGCCACCAGCGTCCCGCCCATCAGGAAGGCGACCAGGTTGGTCGACCATCCGACGAAGACCAGCGCAGTCACCAGGCCGAGGCCGGCCAGCACCACCACTGCTGCTTTCCAGCCGCGGCGGTACGCTTCCCAACCACTGTCCGACATACGCATCCGGTGCCCACCCACCTCTCCCCCAACCGTCGCTCCGCGCGCGCCCGCAGTCAAGAGACGCCCGCCTTCACAAGCAAGGACCGACTGCCCCGGCGGATTGTGACGGGCCCCTCTCACACATCTGCGGCCTGGGCCGTTCCACTGTCATGGACAGATACGAGCGACGGGTGGCGAAGGCGGACTGGGACCAGGTCACGGCCGAGGTGAACGACCTCGGGCGCGCGTTGCTGCCGCAACTGCTGACCCCGGCGGAGGCGGCCCGGATCGCTGCGCTCTACGACGACGCCTCGCGCTTCCGGGCGACCGTCAACATGGCGCGCCACCGGTTCGGCGAGGGCGAGTACCGGTACTTCGCCGAGCCGTTCCCCGAGGCGGTCGACTCGCTGCGGCACGCCCTCTACCCGCGATTGTTGCCAATAGCACGCGACTGGTACGAGAAGCTCGGCCGCGACGCCGAGTGGCCGGAAACCCTCGACGAGTGGCTCGACATCTGCCACCGCGCCGGCCAGACCCGCCCGACCCCGATCCTGCTGCGCTACGGCCCCGGCGACTGGAACGCCCTGCACCGCGACCTGTACGGCGACAAGGTCTTCCCCCTCCAGGTCGTCATCAACCTCAACGACCCCGGCGTCGACCACACCGGCGGCGAGTTCCTCCTGGTCGAACAACGCCCCCGCGCCCAGTCCCGCGGTACCGCCACCCTCATCCCGCACGGCCACGGCCTCGTCTTCACCACCCGAGACCGCCCCGTCAAATCAACCCGAGGCTGGTCCGCCGCCCCCGTCCGCCACGGCGTCTCCCCCATCCACACCGGCCACCGCCAAACCCTAGGCCTAGTCTTCCACGACGCCAAGTAAGCCCCCCGCCCCCACGAAAGGTCCCCGCCTCCGGCGGCGACAGTTCTTCCGAGCCGCAACCGGCGTTCAAGCCCATGCGATCAGCGCGGGACCACCCCGACCGGTGCATGCAGGAACGTCGCAACTCACAACAGCCACCCGAACCCGAGTCGAGCCCCGCCCCCACCCGCCGCATCCCCGGCAGACGCCCGTCCAGGTTCACCCCGGAGCAGCTGTCCATCGGCCGCCTCCGCCGGCCCACGACCTGGTGCCACCTGCCCAGCGCAACCGGGGCCCGATCCGCGCCGGTGTCGGCAACGTCCCCGAGTCGTCGATTTCGGTCCTCCAGCATGCTTTGGGCTACAACCGAAATCCACAACTCACCGAACCACCTCCGGTCGCACGGCGGCGTGCCTCGGACGGGGTCGCCTGCCGCAGACCACCTCCACCCGAACCGTGCCCTGGCCAACGAACTGGTGAGCAGCGCACCGACGAGGGACCCAACGTGCCGGTGGCGCGGTCGCCGAGTTGTCGAATTCGGTCCTCCAGCAAGCGGATCCTCAACACGAATCCACAACTCACCGAACCACCTCCGGTCGTACGGCGGCCTGGCGTGGACGGGGTTGCCCGCCGCCAACCACCTTCACCGAATCGCGCCTTGCCACACGACCTGGTGACACTGACGAGCACACCGACGAGCGACCGAACGCGCTGAGGTCGGCGACGTCACCACCTCCGGTTGGCGGCGTGGCTGGGAGCGGGTTGCCTGTCGCCGATCACCTCCACCGCAACTTGCTTGGGCGCGCCGCCGGAGGTGGCCAAGAGAACAGTCGCGGCCGGAGGCCGTGTCCTTTGGCCATGTCCTTCGGTGGTTAGGCGGTGAGGGACTCGTAGATGGTCCAGGCGGATTGGCGGAGGTGGGTGGCGGTTTCGGGGTCTAGGGATTTGATGGGGACATCGATGGGGGCGGGGTCTTCGTTGAGGAGGGCTATCAGGAAGACGCAGGCGGCTAGGTAGGAGCCGGGGAGGGCTGGGTGGCTGTTGTCTTTGTCGTGCAGCGGCGGCTCGGTGTGGGTGGCCAGGAAGTGTTGCCAGACGAGGCCTACCGGGATGAGGGTGGCGTCCAGTTCGGCTGCGGCGGCGGCGTACTGGGTGGTGAGGGCTTGCTGGGTGTCGGGGGCGTTTCGGCGGGCCCAGGTCATGTAGAGCGCCGTGCGGGCGCCGGCTGCTTTGATGGCTGCGTCGAAGTCCCGGGCGCTCTCGCGGAAGCGTGCCGGTGACTTGATCGGCAGCGTGCTCTGCTCCTGCAGTACGACGACGTCGTACGCACCACTCGCAATCGCCTCGAGCGCCTTCCCGGCGTTGAGGTGTTGCCGCAGCGAGGCGCCACCGGCCTGGATCAGCTTGTACTCGATCTCGATCCCGCGAGCCGCCGCCATCGCCTTGATCAGCCCGGGCAGGTTGTTCCGCGCCGTGAAGCTGTTACCCACGTAGAGAATCCGCACGGCCCTAGCCTCGCACGCCACTAGACTCGCAGGGTGCCTGAGCTGCGGATTGTGCCGGTGAGTGATGAGGGGACGCTGCTGGACTGGCAGCGGGTACACAACGAGATCATCCCGACGGCGCCGTTGTCGGTGGACGAGGTTCGCGAGCGGGCCGGGCGGCACGTGCTCGAGGTCGCGTACGCCGGTGATGTCCTGGTCGGATGCTCGACGGTCCGGCCGCCGTCGGAGGAGACCGCGGCGGCGACGGTGATCGCGCGGGTGCTGCCCGAGCACCGGCGGCAGGGCTTCGGTACGGCGATCTACGAACGCAGCCTGGCACGCGGCCGGGAGCTCAGCGCCGAGGGCATCGAGACCCACATCCTGGCGACCAACGAGGACGGACTGCAGTTCGCGAAGTCACACGGCTTCGAAGAGGTCGAGACCTACCTGCTCCCCGGCGACACTATCCCCTTCATCGAGCTGCGCCTAGCGTCACCACGCGAGTGAAGGTGGCGCCGGCGGAGGACGCCGCGTAGGAGTAGTTGCGGTCGCTGGCCAGGCGGGCGGACTGGCCTGGCGCCAGCGTGAGGGACCGGTTGTCGGTCGTCAGCGTGAGCGCGCCGGCGGTGACCAGGAGGAGTTCTTCGGAGCCGGGTGGGTCGGATTGGGCGTCGTACCGGTCGCCGGGTTGGAGGGTCCACTCCCAGAGCTCGGGGCCGCCACGGCGGGATGCGGCGACGTGCAGGACGGCGCGGCTGCCGGCGTCGCTGCGCCAGATCTCGACGGGGTCGGAGAGCTGCAGCGAGTCAGTCGTGGACGGCGCGGTCAGGGTGGCGAAGTCGACGCCGAGCGCCTCGGCGATCTTGTCCACGGTCACCAGGCTCGGGTTCGCCGTACCCTGCTCGATCTGAGTGAGCATCCGCCGGCTCAGCCCGGCGCGGTCGGCGAGCGCCTGCACGGTCAGCCCGTCGGCCTGCCGACGCCGGCGCACCTCGCCGCCGAGTTGCTCGATGAACGCCGTACTGCGATTGGTCTCGGTTGACACCCGCACTCCTTGATGTGCACTATATTGCTCATTATGAGCACTAGCATACCTGTTGTCGAACAGCTTCCCGAGTTGCCGGTGGCCGACGTCCTCGACGCGTTGCGGACGGCGTTCACCGAGCTGGCGGCCGGTACTGCGGTCCAGCCGCCCCAGACTGTCACGCTGCTGCCCGGTGGCGGGGACGTCATCGCCTACCAGGCCGCGGCGGGTGACGCGTACGGCGTGAAGGTGTCGCCGTACCTGCCTCAGCCGAGCAGTCCGGCCGTCGTCACCGCGTGGACGCTCGTGTTGAGCACCCAGACCGGTCGTCCGGCGGTCCTGTGCGACTCGGCTGCACTCACTGTCGAGCGAACCGCAGCCACGACTGCCCTGGCCGTCGACCTGCTCGCCCGCCCGGACGCGTCCACGCTGGCCATCATCGGCTCGGGCGCGCAGGCCCATGCGCACCTGCGCTACGCCCACGCGGTCCGGTCGTTCACCGACGTACGCATGTACAGCCGCTCGTTGCGCGAGGCGCCGGATGGCGTGACGCTCGCAGCCAGCGCCGACGAGGCTGCATCGGGCGCGGACGTTGTACTCCTCTGTACGTCGGCCGCCGAGCCGGTCATCGACGTCACCGCGCTCTCCCCCGGCACGCTCGTCACGTCGATCAGCACCAACGCGCCGCGCGCCCACGAGATCGACCCGGCGGCGTTGCCGGGACTCGAGGTGTACGGCGACTATCGCGCGACCGTCACCGGATCGGCCGGCGAGCTACTCATCGCGGCCGAGCAGGGTGTGTGGTCGCCGGACCGCCTGCGCGGCGACCTTCCCGAACTCCTCACCGACGCATGCGAACGCCCGTCCGGTGACCGACCCGTCTTCTTCCGCTCGATCGGCCTGGGTCTCGAGGACCTGGCCGTCGCACGGTTGCTCTGAAAGGAACCTCATGACGTTCACGCCGTTCGCCCTCGAAGAGTGGCAGTCCCGGTACGAACACTCCGTCGACTACAACCTCGCCGACAGCGGCTGCCATCCGGTCGCGCTCGGCGAGCTGCTCGGCGACGATCCCGCAGCGGTACGACAGATGCTCGAGACCGAACTGCACTACCCGCCGGTCGGTGGGACGGATGCGCTGCGGGCGCTGATCGCCGACTGGCACGGAGCGGCTTCCGACAACGTGCTGGTCACTGTGGGCGCGGCCGAGGCCAACGCGATCACGGTGTCCAGCCTCGTCGAAGCCGGTGATCACGTCGTGGTGATGGAGCCGGGGTACCGGCAGGTGCGTGGGCTCGCGCTGAACGCCGGCGCCGAGGTGGACGCGTTCCCGCTCGACCCCGACAACGGCTGGCGTCCGGACCTTGCGGCCTTGGACAGCGTCGTACGGCCGGACACGAAGCTGATCGCGATCACGAATCCGAACAACCCGGTCGGGACGATCCTGACCCCGGACGAGCTGGATGCGGTCGTCGCCGCGGCCGCGCGGGTCGGGGCTTGGGTGCTGGCGGACGAGGTGTATCGCGGCACCGAGCGCCTCACCGACGAGATCACGCCGAGCCTGTGCAGCCGGTACGACAAGCTCGTCTGCGTCGGCAGTCTGTCGAAGGCTTTCGGGCTCCCGGGGTTGCGGTTGGGGTGGCTGGTTGCGCCTCCGGCGTTGGTGGAGGCGGCCTGGCGACGGCACGAGTACGCGACGATCGCCACGAGCATGCTGTCCATGCACCTCGCCGAGATCGCGCTGGAGTCGAAGGACCGCCTGCTCACCCGCAACCGCGGGCTGATCCGCGACGGCTACACCCGCCTCGCCCAATGGGTTGCCGAGAGCAACGGGCTCCTGTCGGTGGTCCCGCCGGAGGCCACCGCCCTCGCCTTCGTCCGCTACCACCTGCCGCTGACCAGCGCCGAAGTCGCCGACACCCTCCGCACCCAAGCCGGCGTCCTGGTCGGCGCCGGCCACCACTTCGGCGTAGAACACCACCTGCGCATCACGCACGGTCTACAACCCGACTACCTGAACGCCGCCCTCACCAACATCACCAAGGTTCTGCAGACCTACCAGGCGTAGGACTCGGGGGCGGGGCCTGGGCCGGGGAAGATTTCGTCTAGGGCGGACAGGGTGGCGGGGTCCAGGGTCAGGTTGGCGGCGGCGAGGCCGTCTTGGAGGTGTTGGAGGGTGCGGGCGCCGACGACCGGGGCGACGATTGCGGGTTGGGCGCAGAGCCAGGCTTGGGCTACTACGGCGGGTGGGTGGCCCAGGTCGCGGCAGAGCTTTTCGTAGCGTTCCAGCCTGGCGTGGTGGAGTGCCAGGTTGCTGGTGGCGCGGGATGATGCGCTGCGGGAGGCCTTGTCGGTCTTGGAGAGGATGCCGGCGAGCAGGCCCGAGTTGAGGGGCGAGTACGGCATGACGCCGATGCCGTACGACGCGCACGCGGGGAGCACCTCGAGCTCGACGGTGCGTTCCATCAGGTTGTAGATGCTCTCCTCGACCACGATGCCGAGCAGGTCGCGCCGGGCGGCCGCCTCCTGGCCCTGGACCAGTTGCCAGGCGGCGAAGTTGCTGGTTCCGGCGTACCGGATCTTGCCGGCCTGGCGCAGGTCGCTGAGCGTCTCCCAGATCTCGTCCCAGCTGGTCGAGCGGTCGACGTGATGCAGCATGAACACGTCCAGGTAGTCGGTCTGCAACCGCCGCAACGACGCCTCACACGCCCGCCGCAGATGCACCGACGACAGATGCAGATCGTTCGCCCCAGGCCCCATCCGCCCGTAAGCCTTGGAGACAAGAACGATCTGATCCCGCCAGCCGGGCCGTTGAGCCAGCCAGTCGCCGATGATCCGCTCGGTCCGGCCCTTCTCGATCGAGTCGTCGGCGATCGTCCGGTTCGCGTCGGCGCCGTAAACGTCCGCCGTGTCGATCAGGTTGACCCCGGCGTCGGTCGCGGCGTCGAGGATGCGGTGCGCCTCGTCCGCCGGCGTCACGGGACCGAAGTTCATCGTGCCGAGCGCGATCGGGCTGACCCGGACGCCGGCCCGTCCCAGTGTGCGCAGCTTCATCCCTGTCCTCCGAAGAACCGATCCGGCGAGAACCGCGCCAACGCGATCTCGCTCGCGCCGTCCACGGCCAGGTCGACGGTGATGTCACCGACCGCGGCAGCGTGTTTGAATCCATGCCCCGAGAACCCACCGGCCAGCACCAGCGCGGGCGCAGCCGCTGGTGTCCCGATGACGAAGTCGCCGTCGGGCGACTTGGAGTTCATACAGGCCGCGGCGGCCACCGCGACCGGTTCCAGCCCGGGGAACGCACGCCGCACGAACGCTTCCCCCGGACCCGTGTCCGCCGGGCCGATCGGATAGTTGTTGTCCGCCGCGTGCTCGAGCCAGCGTTTCGGCACAGACGGCCCCGCGCCGACCTTCGCGCCGCGCCCGTCCACGTCCGGGATCCCCCAGCCATCCAGCTCCCCGCTCTCCCAAATGAACGTCGGAAACCGCCCCACCTCGAACGCACTCCGATCCGGTCCCGAGAACCACACCAACGGCGACCGCTGAACCCGCAACGGCAACGCCAACTCCGGCACCAGATCCGTGAACCAGGCGCCGGTGGCAACAATCGCCCGGCGCGCCAAGAACGTCTCCTCCCCCACCGAGATCCGCACAACGTCGTCGTCATGCTGCAGCCCGGTCACCCTCGTCTCGAAGCGCAGCTCCGCACCAGCGGCCTTCGCCAGGTCGAGCGCAGCCCGAATGCATCCTTCAGGATCGAGTACGCCGGCTCCCGGCTCGAGCACCCCGACATCCCCCGGCGACACCGCGAACTGCGGGAACCGAGCCGCCAACGCATCCGCATCGAGCAACTCGACCTCTACCCCACCATCGACCGCACACCGCCTCGCATCCCGAACCAGCTCACCATCAGCCGGCCCGATACACAGCCCGCCTGACCGCCGAAAGATCGTTGCTCCCGACTCCCGTTCGAGCTCGCCCCACAACCGCTCGGCACGATCGACGATCGGGACGTACTCGATCCCCTCGAACACCGTCTTCCGGAAGATCCGCGAACCACCGTGCGACGAACCACGGGCGTGCGCAGGCGTGAACTGCTCGAACCCGATCACCGACAGTCCGCGCCCGGCGGCTCGCCAGGCCGCGGTCGCACCCATCGCGCCGAGTCCGAGTACGGCGACGTCGTACACAGGCATGAAGCTCCTCACAGCACCTTCGACAAGAAGGCCTGGGTCCGTGGATTGACAGGATGGTTCAGTACGGCGTCCGGCGGCCCCACCTCGAGGATGACGCCCTGATCCATGAACACCACGACGTCCGCGACTTCCCGCGCGAACCCGACCTCGTGAGTCACCACGATCATCGTCTGCCCCTCGGCCGCCAGCGTGCGCATCACATCGAGCACCTCGCCGACCAACTCGGGATCGAGCGCCGACGTCGGCTCGTCGAACAGCATCAGCTTCGGCCGCATCGCCAACGCACGGGCGATCGCGACACGTTGCTGCTGGCCACCGGACAGCTGCCTCGGGTACGCGTCAACCTTCTCCGCCAGGCCGACCCGGGTCAGCAACTCGACGGCCTGCGCCCGCGCCTGCTTGCGGTCCACGCCGCGGACCAGCACCGGCCCGGCCATCACGTTCTCGGCCGCGGTGAAGTGCGCGAACAGGTTGAACTCCTGGAACACCATGCCGACCTCGGCGCGCTGCCGGCTGGCCGCCTTCTCGTCCAGTTCGTGCAATTTGTCACCGACCTGGCGGTAGCCGATCAGGTCGCCGTCGACGGAGATCCGGCCGGACCGGATCCGCTCCAGGTGGTTGATGCACCGCAGGAACGTGCTCTTCCCGGACCCCGACGGACCGAGGATGCAGACCACCGTGCCCGGCATGACGTCGAGGTCGACGCCCTTCAGCACCTCGTTGGCGCCGTAGTTCTTGTGGACGCGCTCGGCGCGCAGCAACGGCTGTGTCATCCGCGTGCTCCCAACCGCCAGGAGCGCCGTACCACCGGATCGGCGTCCGGTGAGAACCTGCGCTCGATTTTGCCCTGGGCAACGGTCAGCGCCGAGGTCAGAGCCAGGTACCAGAGGCTGACGACGATCAGCAGCGGGATCGTCTGGAACGTCCGCGAGTACACGATCTGCGCGCTGTAGAGCAGCTCAGGGATGGCCAGGACGCTGACCAGGGAGCTGGTCTTGAGCATCGAGATCGTCTGGTTGCCGGTCGGCGGGATGATCACCCGCATCGCCTGCGGCAGCACGATCCGGCGCATCGTCTTCATCCGGGTCAGGCCGAGCGCGGACGCCGCCTGCACCTGGCCGGCCGGGACCGAGACGATCCCGGCCCGGACGATCTCGGCCATGTACGCCGCCTCGTTCAGCGCGAGCCCGAGGAACGCGGCCGTCATCGGCGAGATCAGCGCGTTCGCGTCGAGCGAGGTGAGCTCGGGGCCGCCGAAGGGCACGCCGATCCCGATCTGCGGGTAGAGCGCACTCAGGTTGAACCAGAAGACCAGTTGGACGAGCAACGGCGTACCGCGGAAGAACCAGATGTAGATGCCGGCGGCACCGGACAGCAACCGGTTCTCCGAGCCGCGCATGACCGCGAAGACGACGCCGAGCACGATGCCGGCCAGCATCGAGACCGCGGTCAGCGCCAGCGTCAGTAGCAGGCCGCGCAGGATCGTCTTGGCCAGCAACCAGGAGAAGACGACGTCCCACTCGTACCGCGGGTTGGTGAGCATCGAGTGGACCAGCATCGCGGCCAGCAGTACGACGATGGCCGCGGCAGCCCATCGCCAGGGATGTCTGGGCGGGATCGCCCGGATCTCCAGCTCACCGGTCTTCGGTGCGTTCTGCACCTCGGTCGTCATCAGGCACAACCTTCACGGACCGGCTGGTAGTAGTAGGTGTGCCCGGGCGGGATCGCGGCCGGATCGGTGAAGACGAGCGACTTGTTCACGGTGCCGTCCGGACCGACGCCCCAGGGCTGGCTGACCTTCTGGTACTGGTCCGACAGCGTGGCGCCCTCGACCGCGACCCCGGTGTTCCAGACCTTCGAGATCTGCGCGTAGTCGCCGTTCTCGATCAGGTGGTTGATCGACGCCTGCAGCGCGGCGGTCAGGTCCTTCTTGCCCTTGGGTACGGCGATGCCGGCGATGCTGTGGCCGGTCTGGTACGTGCTGATCACGCACAGCCCGTCCGCGTGCCCGGCGGCGTACTCGACCTGCGGCTTGTCACCGACGACCACGTCGGCGCGGCCGGAGGCGAGGTTCAGGACGACGACGTTCTGGTCCGGGATCTGGTTCACCGTGATCGCCTTCTTGCCCTCGGCGACACAGTGCTCGCTCGCCTCGACCAGCGCGTCGACCTGGCTGACGCCCTTCTGAACGGCGACCCGGTAACCGCAGAGATCGTCGAACGAGCCGACCTTGATCCCGCTGCCCTTCTTGATCAGGAAGCCGCCGCCGGACAGGTAGTACGAGACGAAGTCGACGGTGCCGAGCCGCTCGTGCTCGATGCTGAACCCGGCCATCCCGGCGTCGTACTTGCCGGCCTGGAGTCCCGGGATGATCGCGTCGAAGGAGATGTTCTTCCACTCCACCTTCAGCCCCATCGCGGCGCCGATCGCGTTGCCGAGATCGATGTCGTACCCGATCAGCGTCTTGTTGTCCTCCTTGAAGTACTCCAGCGGCGGGTACGGCGCGTTGGTCGCGAACACCAGCGTGCCCTTCTTCTTCATCTCCGCCGGCACCAACGCCTCGACCTCGGGGTCGGCCTCGGTCACCGGCACCGTCGCCGGAGCACTCGGCCCGGTCGAACCCGAGGTCGGGTCCGGGGTCGAGGCGGCGTCGGACACGGTGGTCGGGTCCGCGCAGCCCGCGGCCATGGTCAAGAGCAGGAGACCTGCGGCAAGCAGGCGGGATCGGTGGGACATGACAGTCTCCTTATCGATGTGCCCTCGCGGCGGTGTCATAGCCGGTGGTGGTGGCGGTGCGTACGGCGGGCTCGAGGGAGCCGGCGAGGTTGCGGTTGACAGCGTCTTCGCGCCAGCGGAGCCCGTTGATGCAGCGATCGGCGAAGACTTCGGCGACGCGGTGCAGGTTGGTGAGGCCATCGAGCAGGCCGAGCGTGACGACGGGCGCCATCGCAGAGACCTCCAGCTCGCCGACCTCGGTGGCGCCGCGCGCGGCGGTGGTCGCGCCGTTCAGCAGGAACGACACCTGCATGACCAGCTCGGGGATCACCGGGTTCACCTTGCCCGGCATGATCGAGCTGCCGGCCTGTACGGCGGGGAGCTCGATCTCACCGATCCCGCCGACGGGCCCGGAAGCAAGCAGCCGCAGGTCCCGGGCGATCCGGGCCAGCACGCGACCGGCCCGGCTCGCCGCCTCGGTGACCGCAGTCAGCGGCTCGAGACTCGCCAGTGCGTACGACGGACTCGGCGACGAGGTGAGTGGAAGGTCCGTGATCGCCGCGAGTTCCTCCAGCGCCCGTTCGGCGAACCCCGGCGCCGCGCCGAGCCCCGTGCCGACAGCAGTCCCTCCGAGCGGTACGGCGTACAGCGGATCCGCCGCCGCGGCCAACGCGTCCGCCGCCGGGTCGATGCTCGCCGCTTGACCCCGATGGAAGTCGGCAACCGGAATGGGTACGGCGTCCTGGAGGCAAGTCCGGCCGAGATGCACCAGGGCGTCGTACTCGATCGCCTTCTTCTGTAGGGACTCGGCGACGTGGCGCAGTCCGACGAGCGCCTGGTTGACGAGCGGGATGACAGCGATCGCGATCGCGGTCGGCATCACGTCGTTGGTGGACTGGCCGCGGTTGACGTGATCGTTGGGGTGCACGTTGCGGCGGCACAGCGCGCTGGCGCGGGCCGCCAGGACCTCGTTGACGTTCATGTTCGTCGAGGTGCCGCCACCGCCCTGGACGACGGGGAGGACGAACTGGTCGCGGTGCTTGCCGTCCAGCACCTCTTCGCCGGCGGTGACGATCGCGCGGGCCCGTTCCTCGTCCAGCTCACCGAGGGCGGAGTTCGCCCAGGCGGCGGCGATCTTCACCGCGACGACGGCGTTGACCAGCTCGGGGCGGTCCGCGAGGCGGGGGCCGGCCAGCGGGAAGTTGGCGAGTGCCTGGGCGGTCTGGGCGCCGTACAGGATCTCGCGGCCGTTGCTGCTCGGATTCGCCAGGTGGTCAGACCAATTCATGGCGGGACTATGACAATTGGTCTGACCACCTGTCAACCTGTTCTACACTTTGTCGTGTGAGTGCGTCCGATAAAACGAGCACACCCGGCGACGAGGGGCCGTTCGCGCCGGTCGTCGTACCGCGGAGCGCGCCTGCCCAGGTCGCGGACCAGGTGGTGGCGGCGATCCGGGACGGGCGGATCCAGCGGTTCGAGCGGTTGCCGGCCGAGCGGGAGCTGGCCCGGACGCTCGGCGTCAGCCGGCCCACGTTGCGTGAGGCGCTCGCCGGGCTGGAGCTGGCCGGGCTGGTGCGGTCCCGGCAGGGCCACGGGACGGTGGTGATCGCGTCCGCGGCGCACGTCGCGAACTGGGGCGCCGAGGTGACGCCGAACCAGGTGTTCGAGGCGCGGCTGGTGATCGAGCCTGAGCTCGCCCGGCTCGCGGCGGAGAAGCGCTACCCCGAGGACATGGCGGCGCTGCGGGAGGCCGGGGCCGCGCTCGAGGAGGAGTTCGAGCGGACCGGCCACTACCGGAGTGATCTGCCGGTGCACCGCGCCGTCGCGCGCGCCGCCCGGAACCCGGTCCTCGAGACGGCTCTCGAGGACGCCCTCCGGCACACCGAGTCCGAGCACTGGATGCAGCTCCGCTCCTCGGCCCTGCGCCCCGAACCCACCCGCGAAGGTCACGTCGAGGAGGTCCGCCAGGTCATCCAGTACGTCGTCCAAGGCAACCCCACCCAAGCCGCCGAAGTCTGGCGCCGCCACCTCATCCACTTCCGCGACGAAATGCTCACCAGCCTCCACGAAGAAGCCCTCCCCACCCCGGACTGACCGGGTAACCGATTGATGCTGTCGGTGCGACGGGGCAGGATGCGGGGGTGCGCTTTTCGATCAACATTCCGAACTTCGGGGACTTTGCGGACGCTCGCACCGTGGCTCGGGTGGCCAGGGCGGCTGAGGAGGCGGGGTGGGACGGGCTGTTCTTGTGGGATCATGTGGTCCACAGCAAGAAGCAGCGGCAGGGGCAGCCGTTCGGCGATCCGTGGATGTTGCTGACCGCGGCCGCGCTCGCGACGTCGCGGATCACCCTCGGCCCGCTGGTGACGCCGGTCGCCCGGCGCCGGCCGGAGCAGCTCGCGCGGCAGGTCGCGACGCTGGACGCGATGAGCAACGGCCGGGTCGTCTTCGGCGCCGGCCTGGGCGGTCCGATCGACGACGAGTTCGGCAGCTTCGGCGACGAGACCGACCCGAAGGTGCTGGCCGAACGCCTCGACGAGGGCCTCGACCTGCTGACGGCGTACTGGTCCGGTAAGCGGGTCGACCACGACGGCCGCCACTACCACGCCGACGACGTAACGTTGCTCCCAGCAACCGTTCAGCAGCCGCGCCCGCCGGTCTGGATCGCCGGCTACTGGCCGCGCAAGGCCCCGATGCGACGCGCGGCCCGCTGGGACGGCGCCGTACCCCTGTTCCTGGACGCCAACCACGGCGAGGCCCCGCCGGTCGACCAACTCCGCGAGCTGGTCACCTACCTGCGCAGCCTCCGCGACGACCAGACCACGCCGTACGACGTGATCGTCGGCGGCATCACCACCCCCGCCGACGCCCGCGCCACCATCGAGCCCCTGGCCGAAGCCGGCGCCACCTGGTGGGACGAGCGCCAACTCATCCGCGGCACCGACTTCTACCGCCTCGACCCCATCCTCCGACGCATCGAGCAAGGCCCGCCGACCCTGTGATGAGATCCTGGGTTCATGAGTGAGGAACAGCCGTCGTGTTGTGCGCCGTCGCGCCCGGTGGTCGGGATCAGTACGACGCCACCCGCACCTGCGTCCGCGCCCGGGCAGCATGACATCGAGCAGATCGCGCTCGAGGGCGGCCTGTTCGCGATGGGTGACGGCTACGGCGACGGCAACCCGGGGGACGGCGAGACACCGATTCACCAGGTGCGGGTGAAGCCGTTCAGCATCGACGCGACCTCGGTGACCAACCGGGACTTCGCCCGCTTCACCGAGGACACCGGCTACCGGACCGAGGCGGAGATCTTCGGGTTCTCCGCGGTGTTCCACCTCGCGGTGCAGGCGGACCCGGCCGACCTGATGGGTCCCGCCGCAGGCACACCGTGGTGGGCCGGCGTGCGCGGCGCGGACTGGCGGCACCCGGGCGGCGGCCGGTCCGACCTCGACGGGCTCGACGACCATCCCGTCGTCCACGTGAGCTGGAACGACGCCGTCGCCTACTGCTCGTGGGCGGGCCGGCGGCTGCCGACGGAGGCCGAGTGGGAGTTCGCGTCCCGCGGCGGGCTCGAAGGCGCGCGGTACCCGTGGGGCGACGACCTGATCGGCGACGACGGCGTCTGGCGCTGCAACATCTGGCAGGGCGTCTTCCCGCAGTCGAACACCGAGGAGGACGGCTTCCTCACCACCGCCCCGGTGCACACCTTCGAGCCGAACGGCTACGGGCTCTGGCAGACGGTCGGCAACGTGTGGGAGTGGTGCGCGGACTGGTTCGGCCCGCGGTACTACAAGTTCTCCCCGGACGAGGATCCACGAGGTCCGTCCCTCGGCGCCGCCCGGGTGATGCGCGGCGGCTCGTACCTGTGCCACGACTCGTACTGCAACCGCTACCGCAACGCCGCCCGGTCGTCGAACACCCCGGAGTCCTCGATGGGTAACGCCGGCTTCCGCACCGTCGGTACCTAACGACAGGAGGTATCCACCTCCACGCGCGTCTGCTACGCCGGAGGTGTGCGGGTTCGGCCGGACACCTCCTGTCGTTCCGCACCGCGGAGGCCAGGGGTGGTCAGTGCCACGGCTGCCACCGCGGCGACGCACAGGATGGCGCCGGAGGCCAGCGCTGCGACTCCGGAGGTCGCCTGAGCCACCAGGCCGCCGCGCAGGTTTCCGAGGTCGGGGCCGGCCTGTCCGACGATCTGCTCGGCGGCCGTCACCCGGCCCAGCAGCTCGTTCGGCGTGTGCAACTGGACGATCGTGCTCCGCGCCACCACCGCCACCGTGTCGGCGGCACCGGCGGCCGCGAGGAACGCCAACGCGAGCCACGGCAACGGCGAGAACGCGAACAGCACCAGGGCGATCCCCCACCCGGTCGACCCGGCGAGCATCACCACACCGGGTCGCGGCAGCCGCGTGAACGAACCGGACAGCACCGACGCCACCACCCCGCCGACCGCGATCGCACTCAGGAACAACCCCAGCGTCCGCGGATCGTTGCCGAACCGCTCGGCGTTGATCACCGGGAACAGACTCACGGGCATCGACAACACCGTCGCCGCGAGATCGGTGAGCAGCGCACCCCGGATCACCGGCGTCGACACCACGAACGCCAATCCGTCCCGGACCCCACGCAATCCCGGCCGCGCCACCGCCTCGACACGCATCGTCGGCAGGCCGAGCACGCCGTACAACGCCGCGAGGAAGCTCAGGCAGTCGATCAGGTAGCAGACGCCGACACCCCAGGCGTTGACGATCAGTCCGCCGACCGCCGGGCCGACCAGCATCGCTCCCTGGAACGCGATCCGGTTGAGCGCGATCCCGGCGGCGAGCAACTCCCGCGGCAGCAACTGCGGAAGCACGGTCCGCGCCACCGGCCCGCCGGCAGCCGCGAACGCCGCCTGCGCCGCGACGAGCCCCAGCAGTACGCCGACCGGCACCGGCCCGATCGCCAACTGGCTCGCCATCAGCGCCGACACGACGACCTGGCCGCTGATCGTGATCAGGGAGAACCGGCGCCGCTCGACCCGATCGACGGCCACGCCGGCGAACAGCCCGAGCAGGATCAGCGGCAACGCCTGCGACAACCCGACCGCCCCGGTCCACGCAGCGCTGGCCGTCTGGTCCCACACCTGGAACATCACCGCGACGAACGCGAGCTGGCCGCCGAACGTCGACAGCACCTGCCCGGCCCACAACCGCCGGAACACGGGCGAGACCCGCAGCGGCTCGAGGTCGATCAGCGCATGCCGGGCACTCACGACTCGAGCTTTTCGGCGATGCGGTCGTGGAAGCTCTTGCGAGCCAGGGCTTCCTCGACGTCCCGGACCACTTGGGTCATCGGGTACGGGAGCTCGGCCTCGAGCTCGGTGATCGCGGCCTCGGTCGCCCGCCACTCGGCCGCCAGCAGCTCGACAATGCCCTTCGCCTTCGCGGTGAGCGCGACCTTCTTGCTCCGCGCGTCGGCGCCCGGCACCGTCCGCACCAGGCCCGCGGCGCGCATCGCGGAGACCTTCTGGCTGAGCGCCGAGTGAGTCCGGCCGACGGACTCGGCCAGCTCGGTGATCGTCATCGGCCCCTTGGCGTGCAGTCGGAGCAGCTCCATCACGTAACTGGGCTTGAGTCCCTTGATCTGCCGGTCGGTGTAGATACGCGCGATCTCCGCATCCATCCCCGCCAGCAACCGATGCAACCCGCGCCACTGACTCTGCTCGCTCGGATCCTCCATACCCAGATCATAACAGCACTTATATAAGTACTGTCAGATCTGCCGCGGCGGATCCAGGCGGCGACCAGTACGGCGGCGGCGACATTGATCGCGGCCAGCAGGGCGAACCCGTACCTGGTGTCGGTGCGGCCGGTGACGAACGACGCGAGCAGCATCACGACGACTGTCGCCGCGAGACCGTAGCCGTTGGCAGCGCCGAACGCACGGCCGACCTGGGACTCCTCGACCGACGTCATCAGCAGCGACCGGGCCGCGATCCGCGCCTGCCCGAAGACGAACGCCCCGACGAACACACCACCCATCAGCACACCGACCCCGAACAGCGGCTGCACCGCCAGCAGCGCGTTGCCGGCGACGAACCCGAGAATCGCCACCCGCAGATCCCCGAGACGTACGGCGGACCGCCGATAGGCCACCGCGGCCAGCAGGAACCCGGCCCCGCCCAACGCGTCGACGATCCCGACCACCGCTGCACCGCGATGCCACTCACCGACGATCAGCACCGGCAGCAACGCATTGAAGACCGTCACCACCACCAACCCCTGGCCGTAGAGCAACGCCAGCGCACCAACGGGCAACCGCCGTCCGGCGGGCTTTACAGCCGGTCGCAACTCCTCGATCACCTCGGCCCGCCGAGCCGTCCGCCCGACCGCGAGCACAAGCAGCGCCGAGGCAACGAACGTGAACGCGTTGAACACGAACAGCGGCGTGGAACCGAAGTACTGCAAGGCGAATCCGCCGATCGATGCCGACAGCAACATGCCCGACTGCAGGGCGATCTCGTAGTGCCCGTTGAACCGGCGCAGCTCCGGCGCCGACACCCGCTCCCGCACGAGCGCGGCACTGGCCGGGACGAACAACGCCGCGACCATCGCCAGCAGGAAGTTGCTCGCGTAGACGACCGCCTGTTGCGGGCCGCCGATCGCCAGGCCGACTGGCAGGCACAGAGCGGCGACCGCGCTGACCACGTCGCAGCCGATCCACAGCCTGCGACGGTCGAAGCGATCGGCGAGCCGGCCGAAGTACGGCGACAGCACCGCCTGCGGGACGGCCACCGCGATGAAGAGCCAGCCGACATCGAGCATCGAGCCGTGCGTCTGGACGAGCAGCAGCGCGGCGCCGATCAGCTGGATGTTGTTGCCGAGGGAGGTGATGAAGGCCGCCGGAAGCAGCAGCCGATGAGAGCTGAGCACCCGCGCCACGCTGTCAGCAAAACCTGCCAAATCGTGGCAGCCTTTCTTATTCGCTACCGCAGTTGCGTAAATCAGGACCCCGAGCTACCTTTTCGATACCGGAGTAGCGGAAAGGAGACGGTGATGGTGGGGCGAGGGCGGCCGCGGGATGCCGGGGTGGAGGGCAAAGTGCTGGCCGCCGCCATGGCCGAGATGCGGCAGCGTGGGTACGACGGGATGTCGGTCGACCGGGTCGCCGACCGGGCCGGCGTCGCGAAGACGACGATCTACCGGCGCTGGCCGAGCAAGGCCGAGCTGGTGATCGCGATGATCGCCGGGCTGCGGACCGCCGTGCCGTTCGAGCCGAGTGACGACCCGCGCCGCGACCTCACCGGCCTCGTCACCGCGATCTACTCGGCGCTGGCCGCCGTACCGACGACCCTGGTCGCCGACCTGACCGCGGCCGCCGCTCGCGAACCGCGCGTCAGCGAGAGCGTCCGGGCGTTGTGGGGTGAGCGGCACGCGGCCGTCACCGCGGTCGTCGCCCGAGCCCAGGAGGACGGGCTCGTCCCCGGGCACGCCTCCCCCGCCGTTCTGGTCGACCAGCTTGTCGGCCCGCTGTACTACCGGCTTCTCATCACCGGGGAGCCGATCACACCCGCCTACGTGAGCGAGCTGGTGCTCAGCACGCTCGGTCCTGTTCAGGAGCAGTCATGAAGATCCTCGTTGCCCTCGGCGCCCTCATCGTGCTGATCGCCGGCTACACCGCCTACACGGTCGTCCGGCCGTTCGTCCTGCACACCGCGATCGAGATCGACGCCGGCCCGGAGCAGGTGTGGAAGGTGCTCGCCGACCGGGACAAGTATCCGGAGTGGAACCCGTTCATCATCTCCTCGACCGGTGAGCTGACGGCCGGCGGCACGATCACCAACGTGCTGCGCGACACCGAGGGCAAGGAGACCTCGTTCACCCCGGAGCTGCTGGTCGTCGAGCCGAACCGGGAGCTGCGCTGGATCGGCAAGGTCCCGCCCGGGTTCATCTTCGACGGCGAGCACTCGTTCCGCCTCGAGGAGCTCCCGAACGGCCGCACGCGGTTGATCCACGAGGAGACCTTCCGCGGTGCCGCCATCCCGTTCACCAAGTCGATGCTGAACAACACCATCAAGCCGCAGTTCATCGCCATGAACGAAGCCCTGGCCGCTCGCGCTTCCTGATCTCAGCCGACAACCTCACCAGGCGTCATTCTGGAACGCATGAGCGGACTACTGCGAGCAGTGGATGCTGTGACGGTGCGAGTCCCGGACCTGGACAGCGGGCTGGCGTTCTACCGGGACGCGCTGGGACACGAGCTGGTGTGGCGAAACGACGAGATCGGCCAGGCCGGGCTGCGGCTACCGGACAGCGAGACCGAGATCGTGCTCGCGACCGGCCTCGACTACGCGCCGAGCTGGCTGGTGACCTCGGCCGACGAGGCGGCCGAGCAGCTCGTCGGCCGCGGCGGCCGCCTCGTGCAGGCCCCCTTCGACATCCCGGTCGGACGCTGCGCCGTCGTCGCGGACCCGTTCGGCAACCCACTTGTCGTATTGGATCTGTCCAAGGGGCTCTACACCACCGACGCCGCGGGCGGAGTCACCAGTGTGAGTTGATGTTCTGCATGCATTGATTGCGCGGCAAAGATGCATTGGACGTCTGACCGTGATGCTGGTTGGCTCGGAGCATGGAGAAACGTGCTTTGGGACGAGTCGGTATCGAGGTCAGCCCGGTGGGGTTCGGGTGCTGGGCGATCGGGGGTCCGTTCACGAATCCGGCCGGCGAGCCGCTCGGGTGGGGTGAGGTCGACGACGACGAGTCCGTGCGGGCGATCCGGCGGGCCGTCGAGCTCGGCGTGACCTTCTTCGACACCGCCGACGTGTACGGCGCCGGGCACAGCGAGCGCGTGCTCGGCAAGGCGCTCGCGGGGATGCGGGACCAGGTGGTGATCGCGACCAAGTGGGGCAACACCTTCGACGAGTCGACCGGCGTCATGCACCACCAGGACAAGTCGGCCGAGTACGTCGGCAAGGCCGTCCGGGCGTCACTCGACCGGCTCGGGACCGACCACATCGACGTCTACCAACTGCACTTCGACACCACCAACGAGGTCGCGCTGCCGTTGCGGGAGGCGTGTGAGGATCTCGTCCGCGAAGGACTGATCCGCAGCTACGCGTGGAGCACGGACACCCTGGCCAGCGCGGAGTTCTTTGCTGAAGGCAAGCACTGCTCGGCGGTGCAGCACGAGGCCAGCGTCCTGCACGACGCGCCGGACTTCTTCGCGCTGTGCGAGCGGGCCGATCTGGCCAGCATCAACCGAACGCCTTTGGGAATGGGGCTTCTGGGTCGCCGGGACGCGAACCAGCGGGCCACCGGGGCGGACATCCGGACGCTGCCGCCGGCCTGGTTGCGGTACTTCGACAAGGGCGGCGTGCCCGCGCCGGAGTGGTGGGACAAGGTGTCGGCGATTCGCGACGTACTGGAGAGCGACGGGCGGACGCTGGCGCAGGGATCGCTGGCCTGGCTGTGGGCGCGGAGCCCGCGGACCGTTCCGATTCCCGGGTTCCGCACGGTCGAGCAGGCCGAGCAGAACGCCCGGGCGATGGAGTTCGGGCCGTTGCGGGACGAGCAACTGACGGAGATCGCGACGCTGCTGGAGCGCTGACGATTTCCCTACGGCCGAATGGGTACCCGATCGGTGAGCGACCATCATCGAGAGGGTGAGAGAAAGATGCGACTGATCGTCGACCGCAGTACCCGGCGCCGCGGTATCGCGGTGAAGGATCACGGGCATCCGTTCCTCAAGACCGCCGGGCTTGCCGTGGCGGGCGTCTGTGCCGGGGTGGTGACCGAATACCTGCTGGACCCGGACAGAGGCCGCGCACGACGAGCCCGGTTGCGGGACAAGTCCGCGAACGCCGGCCGCGGGATGGGCGCGGGCATGAGCGGCATGTCCCGGAACATGACGAACCGCGGACGCGGGATGGCGATGGCCGCTCGCTACCGCGTCACCGGGCGCTCGGCCGACGACTCGGTCCTGCACGACCGGGTCCGGGCCGAGCTCGGGCGGCACACGAGCCACCCGCACGCGGTCCAGGTCCGGGTGGACAACGGGACCGTCACGCTGGTCGGCGACATGCTCGCCGCCGAGGAGAAGGCGACCCGGCACGCGGTCAAGCGGATCCCGGGCGTGAAGTCCGTGGACGCCCAGTGGACGGTGCACGAAGAGCCAGGCGACGTACCCACCCTCCAGGGCAAGGGCCGGGGCCGGCGCTCCCCAACCCCTGGCTGAGCACCCCAAAATCCAGCCCGGCGCTTTCGCCCTCAGCGGTGGCGCCGGGCTGAGCCACGCCCACCCGGCACGGAAACTCATCGGAGTCGACCTCTTGCCGACTGGTTAAGTTTATCGATATACCTCTGTCGGACAGCCCACCCTTCCGGGAGATTCGATGAGGTTTGCAGTGCGGTCAGGCGGCGGGGTTCGTCGTGCCGCGCTGGATCAGCTCGGCGGGGACGATCAGCTCCCGGGGGTCGCCGGTGGGGCCGCCGGTGATCTGGGCGACCAGCAGCGACGTGATCGCCTCGGCCATCTCGTCGTGCCCGGGGTTCACCGAGGACAGCGACGGGACCAGGTACGACGCCTCGTCGATGTCGTCGAACCCGACCACCTGGACGTCGTCGGGCACCCGGCGTCCGGCATCGGCCAGCGCCCGCAGCGCCCCGATCGCCACCACGTCGGTCAGCGCGAACACCGCGTCGAAGGCGATCCCGCGATCGACCAGCGCCCGGATCCCGTCGTACCCGTCCTGCAGCCGGAAGCTGCACCGGACGGTCAGCTCGGGATCCATCGGCACGCCGGCCTCGGTGTGCGCGATCGCGTAGCCCTCGGCCCGCAGCGCCGGCATGTTCGCGCTGGTGTCCGGGTTCCCACCGAGCAGGGCGATCCGGCGGGCCCCGGTGGCCAGCAGATGCGCGGTCGCCTGCCGGGCGCCGTCGACGTTGTCCATCATCACGTGGTCGAACCGCGACGGCAGCGCCCGCTCACCGATCAGCACCACCGGCGCGTCGGTCCGGATCTGGGTCAGTTCGGCGGGGTCGATGTCGACCACGCTGAGGATCAGGCCGTCGTACATCCGCAGCCGGGAGAACGCGACGGCGTCCAGCTCACCCTCGCGGCTCGCGCCGGTGCGCTCCATCACGATCCGCAGGCCGTGGGCCTCGAACCGGTCGGCGAGCCGGCCGGCCAACTGGGCGAAGTACGGGCGTTCCAGTTCCGGAACCGCGAGGCCGACCACCCCGGTGCGGCCTGCGCGCAGGTGGCGGGCGGCCAGGTTGACCTGGTAGCCGAGGTCGCTGATCGCCGCCAGCACCCGCTCCCGGGTCGCCGCGCCCACTCGCGGACGGCCGTTGATCACGTTCGACACGGTCATCGTGGACACCCCCGCGGACCGCGCCACATCGGCCATCGTCACCACGGTGCTGCCCTTCTTCATGGTCCATACCTTAAACACGATCTGGAGTTGCGATGAGGAAACGCCGCACTCTGGCCGCCCTGGCGGCCCTCGCCCTCGCCCTCCCGCTGGCCGCCTGTGGCGGCACCCCGGGCAGCGGCGGTGACGACAAGAAGCTGACCTTCTTCTCCTGGGACGGCGAGGAGACGATGAAGCCGCTGATCGCCAAGTTCGAGGAGCAGAACCCCGGCCTCAAGGTCGAGTTCTCCAACGCCCCGCCGGTCGCGGAGTACATCTCCACCCTGCAGTCGCGGATCCTCGCCGGTACGGCGGCCGACGTGTTCGCGATCGCGGCCGAGAACAAGACGAACCTGATCAACGGCAAGCACGTGGTCGACCTGAAGGACAAGGCGTACCTGAAGAACGTGCCGAAGTTCAACCAGACCACGTACTCCGGCCCGGACGGCGCGGTGTACGGGATGTCGGTCGCGTCCTGGGGCGCCGGCGTGCTCTACAACAAGGACCTGCTGGCCAAGGCCGGCGCGACCACGGTCCCGCAGACCTGGGACGAGTTCCTTGCCCTGTGCCACAAGTTGAAGGATGCCGGCGTCACGCCGTACCTGGAGTCCGTGCAGGGGATGTCGACGCCGCTGTCGGCCTTCCTCGGCGCGCAGAACGCGTCCACCGGCGACACCATGGACCAGAAGATCTTCGACGGCTCGGCGAAGTTCAAGGACTACTGGGTCGAGCCGCTGACGCAGTGGTCGCGGCTGTGGTCCGAGGGCCTGGTGACCCGCGGAGTGGTCGGCCTGACCGGTGACCAGGTCCGGACCGAGTTCGCCACCGGCAAGGCGGCGATGATGATCGCCGGCCCGTGGGACGTCCCCGGGGTCCGCAAGGCGGCGCCGAAGCTGAACATCGAGATGGCCCCGATCCCCGGGATCGGCGGCGGGAAGCCGTACCTGGCCGGCGCGGCCAGCCCGGGGTACGCGATCAACTCGAAGGCGAAGAACCCCGAGGCCGCGGAGAAGTTCCTCACCTTCCTGGACTCGCCGGAGGCGATGGCGCTCTACCAGAAGGCGACCGGCGCGATCACCGTCACCACCGACTTCGAGCCCGAGCTCGACCCGGCGCTGACCCCGATCGTCAAGGACGTCCGGGCCGGCAACGTCTACCTGCCGCAGATCGCCTGGAAGCGGGCCGAGGACATCCTGAACGTCGAGGCGACCGCGCAGCTCCAGCTGCTGGTGCAGGGCAAGGCAACGCCTGAGCAGGTCGCGACCGCCCTCGACACCAAGCTTGCGAGTACGTCGTGACCGCTGGCCTGATCGCTCCGGCCGGGACCTCCACCGAGGTTCCGGCCGGGGCCGCGGGCCGGCCACCGCGGACCGGCTGGGCGCGGGCCCGTGAGACGACCGCGAACCAGCTGTTCCTGGTGCCGGTCGCGCTGGTCTTCGTGGTGCTCCTGCTAGTGCCGCTGACGCAGACGTTCTACTGGAGTTTCACCGACTTCACCGGCTACTCGGCCGACGTGAAGTTCGTCGGCCTGTCGAACTACGCCAAGGTGCTGACCGACCCGTCGATGCTGGCCGGACTCGGGTTCACGCTGGCCTTCACGATCGGTACGGCGGTGCTGATCACGGTGGTCGCGATCCCGCTGGCCGTCGTACTGAACAAGAAGTTCTTCGCCCGGAACTTCGTCCGGTCGGTGTTCTTCTTCCCGGCCATCCCGAGTATCGCGATCCTCGGCCTGGTCTGGGGCTACATCCTGTCCCCGCTGGGCTCCGGCGTACTGAACTCGGTGCTGGAGAGTCTCTTCAACGCCGGTCCGTACCCGTGGTTGTCGGACGCGACGCTGGCGCGGTTGTCGGTGATCGTGGTCGCGGTCTGGGGCGGCGCCGGCTGGCACGCGATGCTCTACCTCGCTTACCTGCAGTCGATTCCGTCCGACTACTACGAGGTCGCGACGATCGACGGCGCGTCGGCGCGGCAGCAGTTCTTCCACCTCACGCTGCCGCTGCTGACCCCGGCCATTGTCATCAGCAACTTCCTGCTGATGACCGGCGGGCTCAAGGTCTACGACCTCCCGTACACCCTGACCAAGGGCGGTCCGGGCTACTCGACGTACACGATCACGCAGTCGATCATCACCAGCGGCGTCGCCCAGGGCCGCTACGGCCTGGCCTCGGCGCTCGCCGTCCTGTTCACCATCGCCGTCAGCGTGGTCGCCGTCGCCCAGCTCTGGGTCTCCCGCCGCATCGAACGGAGAGTCCTTTGAAACAACGACGTTCGCCGGTCACCAGTGTGGTGATGATCCTGCTGGCGTGCCTGGTCGGGGTGCCGCTGTACTACATCGTCGTCAACACGTTGAAGACGCAGGAGGAGATGACGCGGTCGCCGTTGGCGCTGCCGACGCAGCTGTTCCTGGGCAACTACCAGCAGATCTTCGAGACCGTGCCGCTCGGGCGGAGCTTCGTGAACACGCTGATCGTCACGGTCGCCTCGATCGTGGTGATGCTGTTCGTCGGCTCCACCGCGGCGTACGCGATGGCGATGCGGGCCAGCCGGTTCAACCGGATCTTCGGGGCGCTGCTGCTGCTCGGGTTCGTGGTGCCGGGGCAGTCGACGCTGATCCCGCTGTACCGGCTGCTGGTCGACGTCGAGCTGGTCGACACGTTGCGCGGGCTGGTGGTGATCTACACCGGCGGCTCGATCTTCGTCTACTTCCTGATCCAGGGCTACATCAGCCGGTTGCCGTTCGAGATCATCGAGGCGGCCCGGATCGACGGCGCCGGTCCGTTCCAGATCTACTGGCGGATCGTGCTGCCGCTGATCCGGCCGATCCTGGCCACCGTCGGGGTGTTCCAGACGATGTGGATCTGGAACGACTTCATCACGCCGAGCGTGTTCCTCAGCTCGCCGGAGAAGGCCACCCTGGTGCTGCAGGTGTACCGCTCGGTCGGCGAGTTCTCCACCGACTGGCCCGGCTTCATGACGATGAGTGTGCTGGTGCTGATCCCGATGGTCGTCTTCTTCATCCTCACCCAGCGCCACATCGTCGACGGCCTGCTGGCCGGAAGCGTGAAGTCGTGACCCGAGCTCCCTCGCCGCTCTACACCGATCCGGTGCACCTGGCGCCGACCGATCCGGCGGTGATCGCCGGACCGGACGGGACGTGGTGGATGTTCTACACCCAGCGCCGGGCGCGCGAGCCCGATGGCGGGACGCGTTGGGTGCACGGCACCGACATCGGCGTGGCCCGCTCGTCCGACGGCGGCCTGACCTGGACGTACGACGGGGTCGTGGCCGGCCTCGATCCGCATCCGGGCCGCAACACGCTCTGGGCGCCAGAGGTGATCCGCGCCGGCGATCGCTTCCACATGTTCACCAGCTACATCCCCGGCGTACCCGACCGCTGGGAAGGGCATCCGCGATCGATCCTGCACCACAGCTCGAGCGACCTCGTCGCCTGGCAGTACGACGGAGTACTGCCGCTCTCGTCGGATCGGGTGATTGACGCCTGCGCGCACGAGCTGCCCGGCGGCGGCTGGCGGCTCTGGTACAAGGACGAGGCGCACGGGTCGACCACCTGGTCGGTGGACTCAACGGACCTCACCGAGTGGTCGGCGCCGGTCGAGGTGATCGGTGGCGCTCCGCACGAAGGGCCGAACGTGTTCCGGCTCGGCGAGTACTACTGGATGATCACCGACGAGTGGCGCGGCCAGGCGGTGTACCGGTCGACCGACCTGACCACCTGGGAGCCCGCCGGACGGATCCTCGACGAACCCGGATCCCGCTCCCTCGACCGCGGCGTCGGTCACCACGCGGACGTCGTGGTGGGCCGGGACGAGGACGGGCTCGAGGTCGGCTGGATCTTCTACTTCACCCACCGCATCTCTGGATCCGTCGACAACGTGGTCGACCCGCGGCGGCTGACCGACATCCACGTCGCCGTACTGCGCGCGGACGGGGAGCGGCTCGGCTGCGACCGCGACGCACCGGTCGCTCTTGACCTGCGTCGTACTGTCTGAAACATCAAGAAAACAAGGAGACTTCGTTGTCGAACGCATCGTCGTCACGGGTCGTGATCGACCTGGACGTTTCCGGACCGACCATCAGCCGGCACCTGTACGGCCACTTCGCCGAGCACCTGGGGCGCTGCATCTACGGCGGCTTCTACGTCGGCGAGGACTCCGGCCTGCCGAATGAGGGCGGGATCCGGCTCGACGTGGTCGAGGCCCTGAAGGCGCTGGACATCCCGAACCTGCGCTGGCCGGGTGGCTGCTTCGCCGACGAGTACCACTGGAAGGACGGCATCGGCCCGAAGGCCGACCGCCCGTCGATGATCAACACGCACTGGGGCAACGTCGAGGAGAACAACCACTTCGGCACCCACGAGTTCATGGCGCTGTGCGAGCTGCTCGGCGCCGACCCGTACGTGAACGGCAACGTCGGCAGCGGGACCGTCCAGGAGATGAGCGAGTGGGTCGAGTACCTGACCCGCGACGGTGACAGCCCGATGGTCCGGCAGCGCAAGGCGAACGGCCGGGACGAGCCGTGGAAGGTCCCGTTCTGGGGTGTCGGCAACGAGACCTGGGGCTGCGGCGGCAACATGCGCGCCGAGGCGTACGCCGACCTGGCCCGCCGGTACGCCACCTTCTGCCGCAGCTACGGCGACAACAAGCTCTACCGGATCGCGGCCGGAGCGTCCGACTACGACCTGGCCTGGACCGAGGCGCTGATGAAGGCGATCAGCTGCCTGGGCTGCGGCCGGGAGCCGAAGAACATCTTCCAGGCGATCTCGTTCCACTACTACACGATCGCCGGCAGCTGGGACAGCAAGGGCAGCGCGACCGAGTTCGCGCTCGACGACTACTACCGGACGCTGATCAAGGCGCAGGACATCGACCGGATCATCCGCGGCCACTCCGCGGTGATGGACGCCTACGACCCGGAACGCAAGGTCGGCCTGGTGCTGGACGAGTGGGGCACCTGGTGGGACGTCGAGCCGGGTACCAACCCCGGGTTCCTGTTCCAGCAGAACGCGCTGCGGGACGCGCTGGTGGCGAGCGTGCACTTCGACGTGTTCCACCGGCACGCGGACCGGCTGGTGATGGCGAACATCGCCCAGACGGTCAACGTGCTGCAGGCGATGCTGCTGACCGACGACGACGGTGGGCTCGTGCTCACCCCGACGTACCACGTGTTCGAGATGAACAAGGGACACCACGACGCGACGGCGGTCCCGGTGCACCTGGTCGAGCAGCCGGAGCCGTACGAGCTGGACGGAAAGACGATGGACCTGCTGTCCGCGTCGGCCAGCGTGAAGGACGGCAAGGCGCTGATCTCGGTCAGCAACCTGGACCCGAGCTCGCCGGCGGACGTCGTACTGGACCTGCGAGGCGCGGAGTTCCGCAACCCGGCCGGACGGTTGCTCACGGCATCGAAGCCGCAGACGCACAACACGCCCACGGATCCCGGGGCGGTGGCCCCGGTGGCGCTCACCGACCTGGCAGCGGACCCGCGTGGCCTGCGGGTCACGCTGCCACCGCACTCGTTCGCGACAGTTAGTTTGGACGTGTGACCGGGATCTGGAACTCGTGCACCCAGTTGGCGGGGTTCTCCGGGTCGAACTGCAGCGTCACCTCCCGGGCGTAGCCGTGGCTGCGGTACCCGTTGTCCTCGATCCAGCGGGCGAGTGTCTGCATGCTGCGGTCCGCCTCGTACATGTCTCCCTGGTGCACGATGGTGGCGGCCTGCTCGAGCTCCGGTAGTTCGTGCACGTCGACGTCGGCCACTGTGTCGGCGTCGACGGGTACGGCGGCGTGCACGAGGATCTGGTCGTCCTCGGCGTCCTCGTAGTACGCGAGCGGTGAACCGGACGGCACCACGCCGGCCGCGCCGAGGCGGTCCATGAGTTGGCCGAACAGCGGCTGGATGACCGGGGCGATGTCCTCACCGTCGTAGCTCTTGGCGAGCGCGGTGAGCTGGGCGACCCGGGTCGGGGCGATGTGTTTCAGTACGACGTCGTCAGTGGGCATGTGACCCTCCTTCTCGATCAGACGGAGCCTCGCCTCGACACTGATGAGCTGGGACGCGCTCCGCGCCAGCTCGTCCTCGAGTTGCGCCCGCCGCAGCCGGAGCATGCCGCGCAGCTCCTCCGTGGACGGCTTGGCGTCGACGATCTCGTGCACCTGCTGCAGGCTGAACCCGAGATCCTTCAGCGCGATGATCCGGTTCAGCCGGCTGAGCTGCGCGGCCGTGTAGTAGCGGTACCCGGTCGCCGCGTCGACGACTGCCGGCCGGAGCAACCCGATCGCGTCGTAGTGCCGGAGCATCCGGGCCGAAACCTGCCCGAATGCCGCGAAGTCCCCGATGGTGAACATGCCCCCACCTTTCCGGTTGACACGGTGTCAAGGTCAACGGCTGATCAGGAAATGTCCCGGCGGAACCGGCCGGGAGTCTGGCCGGTGGCGTCCCGGAAGGCCTTGGTGAACGCCGACTCCGAGTGGTAACCGACCCTATCGGCGACGACCGCGACAGTGAGATCGCGGTCGGTGAGCAGGTCGGCCGCGACCATCATCCGCACCGTCGTCACGAACCCGGCGACCGTCGTCCCGGTGTGCCGGCCGAAGTGCCGGACGAACGTCGCCCGGGACATCGCGGCCACCTCGGCCAGTCGTTCGACGGTCCAGTCGGCGCCGGGATCCTGCAGTACGGCGTCGATGCCGGCTGCGATCCGGGAGTCGGTGACTGCCGTCCAGGGCGCGACCCCGGGCAGGTCGCCGCGACGCAGCATCATCGCGAACAGGGCACAGGACAGTGCGTTGAGGATGGCCGCCGTACCGGGTCCTTCGGTGAGGGCCTCCGCGCGCATCAGGGTGCTCAGCGTCCGGACTGCCTCGTCATCCGGATCGAAGGACACGACCAGCGGATCCGGCAGGCTGCGGAAGAGCAGTCCGCCGGACCGCGAGCCGACTGTGTAGTGGCCGCAGAAGATGTCGGTGACCGGCTCCTCGTCCGACGGGCTGCGGATCGTGTCGAACGCCGTACCCGGGGTCTCGACCGACGGCCGCACCCGGCCCGCGCCCGGCGTACGGATGGTGTGGGACGGACTGCTCGCGAGCAGGACGGCGTCACCGGCCTTCAGCTGGACCGTACGACCGGGGAGCTCCAGCGTGCACTCGCCGGCGAGGACGAAATGGAACGCCGCTTCCGTGTCGCCGTACGGCGCGATCTTCATCTCGGTCGTGCCCGCCAGCAGGCAGCGTTTGTCCACCGTTGCCGCCGGCCGGGCCAGCTCGATGAGCCGCGTGATGGTGTCCATGAGACTCCTGAGCAGAAAATTGCGCCGAAAAGAGCTGTTGCGTCTCAATGCTAGCGACCAAACTCAACCTCATGACTTCTACCCTGCAAGCGGACGTGGTCGTGATCGGGTTCGGCAAGGGCGGCAAGGTGGCCGCGGCCGCGCTCGGCCGGGCCGGGAAACGGGTGGTGCTGATCGAGCGCTCCGACCAGATGTACGGCGGCACCTGCCCGAACGTCGGCTGCGTGCCGACCAAGGCGCTGGTGCACCACTCCGGCAAGCGGCGCCCGGACGACCCGCCCCAGGAGTGGTTCGAGCACGCGATCGGCGAGGTGCGCGAACTCACCTCGACCTTCCGGGCCGGCAACTACGAGGCTCTGAACGGCGCGGAGACGATCACCGTGCTCACCGGCGAAGCCCGCTTCGTCGATCCGCATACGGTTGCTGTTGGCAATGATCTGCGGGTGACCGGCGAGACCTTCCTGGTCAACACCGGGTCGGAGCCGGTCATCCCGGACATCCCCGGACTACGGGAGAGCCCGCGCACCGTCACGAACGTCGACCTGATCCACACCACCCGGCTGCCCGGCCGGCTGGCGGTCATCGGCGGCGGCTACCTCGGCATCGAGTTCGCGTCCATCTGCCGCCGGTTCGGCGCCCAGGTGACGGTGCTCGAGTCGGCGGCGCGGATCCTCGGCCGCGAGGACGAGGACGTGGCCGCCGCGGCAGCGGGGATCCTGTCCGCCGACGGCATCGAGCTCGTCACCGGCGCCGACGTCCTGGAGATCCGCGGCGAGGACACAGTCGTGTACGAGCGGAACGGCCGCGAGCACACGCTCATGGTGGACGCAATCCTGGCCGCCACCGGCCGCGCTCCGGTCACCGCCGGCCTCGGGCTGGACAAGGCAGGCGTGCGTACGACGGAACGCGGGGCGATCGAGGTGGATGAGTACCTCCGCACCAGCCAGCCGCACATCTTCGCCCTCGGCGACGTCAACGGCGGCCCGCAGTTCACCTACATCTCGCTCGACGACAGCCGGATCGTGCTCGACCAGCTGCTCGGCAGCGGCAAGCGGTCCACCGCCGACCGGGTCGGCGTACCGCAGACGCTGTTCATGTCACCGCCGCTGGCCACCGTCGGGCTGACCGAGCAGACGGCCCGCGCGGCCGGCTACCGGCTCCGGATCGCGCTGGAGAACGTGGCCGACATCGTCGCGATGCCGCGGGCGTACATCGTCGAGGAGACCCGCGGGATGATGAAGTTCGTGGTCGACGCCGAGACCGACGAGATCCTCGGCGCGGCGCTGCTGAGCGTCGATGCGCAGGAGCTGATCAACACGGTCGCGCTGGCGATGCGGCACCGGATCACTGCGGCCGAGCTGCGCGACTCGATCTACACGCACCCGTCGTCGACCGAGGCATTCAACGAGGTCCTAGCAACGATCGTGCGCGCAGACTGACGCACTGGTGAGCGGGTGGCTCAGGAGGCGACGCGGGTCCGGCGGTCGCGGACGGCGGCGACCGCGAATCCGGTCAGCATCAGGGCGACGCCGCCGGTCCCGAGCCCGACCACGACGTCACCGCGGGCGTCCAGGCGCGGGTCGCACTGCATCGGCGTGATCCCCTTGTCCGGCTGGAAGACCGAACCGCAGTCCCGGCCGTCCACGGTGACCGGGCGGACGGCGAACACCACCCCGGCGATCAGCAGGACCACACCCACCGCGCCGAGAACCCTGCTCAGCACTGCCCAACCTGTCGCGCCGGGAAGGCAGCCGCAAGGACCGACCACACCTGCCTGGTCAGACCTCGCATATGGCGTTCACACTCCCCTGATAGCCCAGTCGGATTTGATCAAATCTAACGCAGCTAGTCGTCCGCGCTGAAGCCCCGACCCCACCCCGGATTGAATCTTCACCCAGTTCTAACGAACTGCGGCCCCGAACGGTTCAAACGTTAAGTACGGCGACCAGCGAGCCAGCTGCCCGCCCGTTCGCGACGTCGGACAGCGCCCGGTCGACAGCGTCGAACGGGACCACGGTGGTGTGAGCGCGGACGGGCAGCCGCGCGACCAGCCGGAACAGCTCCTCGCCGTCCCGCCGGGTGTTGGAGGTGACGCTGCGCAGGTCGCGCTCGTGGAAGAGATGACGCTCGTAGTTCAGTTGCGGGACGTCGGTCAGATGGATCCCCGCCACCGAGACCGTCCCGCCAGGCCTCACCGCCTCCAAGGCGTACGGCACGACCTCGCCGGCCGGAGCGAACACGATCGCCGAGTCCAGCGCGACGGGCGGTCGATCGGCAGTCTCACCGACGTACGCGGCACCGAGTGAGCGGGCCAGCTCCCGGTTCCGCTCGCCGCGGGTCATCACGAACAGCTCGGCGCCCTGCGCGGTCGCGAGCTGGGCCGTCAGGTGCGCGCTCGAGCCGAACCCGTAGATGCCGAGCCGGCCGCCCGGCGGGAGATTCGCCCGCAGCAGCGAGCGGTAACCGATGATCCCCGCACAAAGGAACGGCGCCAGCTCCGCGGCTGGGCGGTCGGCCGGCAGCGCGTACGCGTAGTCCTGCGGCACGACGGCGTACTCGGCGAATCCGCCGTCCGCGTCCCAGCCCGTGTACGACGACCGCGGGCACAGGTTCTCCGATCCCGCCTGGCAGAACTCGCACGACCCGCAGGTCCCACGCAGCCACGCGATCCCGACCCGATCCCCCACTGCGAACCGCTCGGCCCCGGGTGCACGCCCAATCACCGATCCCACCACCTGATGACCGGGTACGACGCCCGGCCGCCGCGGCTCCAGGTCGCCCTCACACAGGTGCAGGTCCGTCCGGCAGATCCCGCACACCTCGACCTTGACCAGCACCTCTCCCGGCCCCGGTTCCGGCACCGGACGGCGCACCCGCTGCAACGGCCCGTCGTCGATCGGCCCGGGCCGCTGCACCGCCCACACGTCCATCTGGTCGCCCATCCTCCGACCATCTCAGACGTTCAGCCGCCGGTCTCCTGTCGCCACCACGGTTCCTCCTCGTCCGGGTCCGGCGCATCCGGGTCGTCAGGCTCAACACCCCTTTCAAAACGCTTCAGGCGACTCGTCGGAGGGCCCGGTCGCGGCGCTCGGCGACCTTGGAGCCGGACTCCCGGCGGGCCATCCGGCGGAGTACGACGGGAGCGACGGCCAGCCCGATCACCGCCCAGACGCCGAGCACTGCGGCCGTCTCCAGGTGCCGCCAGGAGGCGTCGATCTCGACGACGACCGCGCTGTCGGGCAGCAGTGCCGACCGCATCCCAAGGCCCATCCAGTAGATCGGGCCCAGCTGGCCGATCCACTCCAGCCAGTCCGGCAGCGCGGTGACCGGGTAGAAGATGCCGGAGATCGCGATCAGGCCGAGCACCGGAAGCTGGATCAGCCCCTGCGACCGCGCGGTGGTGAAGACCGAGCCGAGGACCGCACCGATCGGCAGCGTCGCGACCATCCCGAGCACCAGCACCCAGACCAGGGTCAGCCAGCCCGCGGCCGAGCCGAGCGCAAGCCCCTCCACGATGAGCAGGCCGGGGATCAGCAGGATGGCCAGGTCGGCGAGCGTTCCGCCGGCCACCGAGACGACCTTGCCGGCGAGGTAGCCCGGCATCCCGTTCGGGGTCGCCTTGGCCCGCAGCAGCGTGCCGTCCTCGCGGTCCGCGGTGAGCTGCTGGCTCATGCTGACCATGCCCATCGCGGCGTTCATGCCGAGGATGCTCGGCAACGCGAGCGCGCCGAGCAGGAAGCCGGTGGAGCCGAAGTCCCGGTCCCGCAGGAAGAACAACGCGACCAGCATCAGCAGCGGCCAGAGGAAGTGGCTGAACAGCTCGGGCCCGTTGGTGAAGGACTGGCGCAGCTCGATCAGGCCGCGCTTCCACCCGGCCCGGACGGCGGACGCGTTCATGCGACCGGCTCCTTTCCACGCACCAGCGCGAGATACGTGTCCTCCAGGGAGGCACGCCGTACTTCGAGGTCGCGGACGGCGGCGCCGTACTGGGTGAAGAGGGCGCGGACGAACTCGGTCGAGTCGGCGGTGGACCTGCGGAAGTGCTGCCCGTCGATGGTCCAGCGGACCTCGTCGTCGCCGGCGATCAGCGTGGTGAGCTCGGCCGGCGAACCGGCCGCGACGATCCGGCCGTCGGTGAGGATCAGGATCCGGTGTGCGAGCTTGCTCGCCTCGTCGAGGTCGTGGGTGGTGAGCAGGATCGTGGTCGAGTGCTCGGCGGCGAGGCGCCGTACCAGGTCGTGGAAGTCGTAGCGGGCCTGCGGGTCGAACCCCGTGGTCGGCTCGTCCAGGAAAAGCACCTCGGGCCGGCCGACGATCCCGATCGCGACGTCGAGCCGGCGCCGCTGGCCGCCGGACAGGGTCCTGATCTTCTGGCCAGCGTGATCGGTGAGGCCGACCGCAGCCAGTAGTTCGTCGGCGTCCCACGGGCGATCGATGGTGCTTGTCGAGTACGGCGCGTAGTACGTGCCGAGGTGGTGCAGCAGCTCACGGACTCGCCAGTTGCCGTGGTCGCGCCAGGACTGCAGCACGATGCCGAGCCGCGAACGCCAGCGCTCGTCGCCGTGCGCCGGGTCGACGCCGAGCACCTCGACCGTTCCGGCCGACCGCAGCCGGAATCCCTCCAGGATCTCGATGGTCGTGCTCTTCCCGGCGCCGTTCGGGCCGAGCAGGGCGACGACTTCGCCGTGCCGGGCCTGGAACGAGACGTCGTGCAGGACCTCGATGTCGCCGTAGCGCATCCGCAGGCCGTCCACCGCCAGCACCATGAGGCGGCTCCTTTCGTTTCCGATTTCCTGAAAGCTACGTTGCGTTCAGGTACCCGGCAACGCCTCTCAGGGCGTGATCGCCTGACTTTCGGGGCGAAACGTGGCAATCTGTGCAATGACGATGAGATCGAATGCAACCGGCCGTTGCAATGAGCTGACGATGAACGCACTGAGGAGGCGCGGATGCCGGGTGGCAGGCTGACGCACGAGGACCGGCAGCGGATCGCGGCCGGCCTGGAGTCCGGGCTCGGGTACGCCGAGATCGCCCGCGAGCTGGACCGTCCGACGTCGACGGTCAGCCGCGAGGTCGCCCGGAACGGCGGCGCCCACGGCTACCGGGCCGACCACGCCCACTACGCCACGAGCTCACGGGCCCGGCGGAGTAGGCCGGCCGGTCGGGACGCGTCGCCGGCCGGCGATCGGGCGGTCGTACAGGACTTCGCCGAGCGCTTCGCCGCGATGATGGTCGACGGCGGCCTCCCGCGGATGGCGGCCCGGGTCCTCGCGCAGCTGTACACCGCCGACACCAGCAGCCTGACCGCGCCCGAACTGGTCCAGGTCCTCCGGGTCAGCCCGGCCTCGGTCTCCAAGGCGGTCGGCTACCTGGAGCAGGTCGGCATGATCCATCGGGAGCCCGACCCACGCCGCCGGCTCCAGCACTACATCATCGCCGAGGACGTCTGGGTGCACGCCTGGAAGGTCAGCGCCCGCACCAACCTGAACTGGGCCGAGACCGCCGCCGAAGGCGCCGAACTGCTCGGCTCCGAGTCACCTGCGGGTGTTCGCCTGGGCAAGATGGCCGACTTCTTCCACCGCTTGGGCGAGGACATGGCCGGCGGGCCGGCCTTCGAGGTCATCGACGACGCCTTCACCGTGCTCGCCGCGCTCCTGCACGCGACCCGTCCGCTCACCGCGGACGAGCTGGCCGGAGCCTTGGGCTGGCCACCTGAGCGCATCACCGAGGCGCTCGTCAATGCGACCAAGTACGACGAGTACACCGACCCGGTCGTCCTCGACCAGCCGACGGCGGACACCTACACGGCCGTGCCGACGCCGACCCGGCTCTCGCCGGAGCAGCTGGCAGCGCTCAGCTAGGACCTGGGTACGGGTGCATCCCGGCCGGGTACTCGTTGCCGTGAGCCACCAGCCAGCCGGCCGAGTCGACGATCAACGCGGCGGTGATGTCGAAGGCGTTCAGGCTGTCGCCGTCCCCCGCCGCCAGGTTGGCCACGTGCCCGCCGGCGAACAGCAGGATCTCGCGGCCGCCGACCCGATGACTCGTGACCGACGGGATCGCCGGCTCGCCGGCCCCCAGCGCCTCGAGGTCGAGCTCGTCCGGGGAGTGACCGGCGTTGACGATCAGGCACCCGTCCTTCAGGCCGCGGATCACGTCCGCGGAGACGGTCCCGGTCCGCCCGGTCGCGGTGACCACGATGTCGGCCCGGTCGCCACCGACATCGACGACCTCGAAGCCGTCGTACGACGCGACGAGAGCGCGGGCCGGATCGACCTCGGCGACCTGCACGATCGCTCCGAGGCCCCGCGCCGTACGGGCCAGGCCGGCGCCGACCTCGCCGTATCCGACGACCAGGATGTCGAGGCCGTTCAGTGAGAGCTGGGTCCGGGCGACGACCGTGTGCCAGGTGCTAGTGCCGACCGTGAACCGGTTGTGCAACTGGTTCTTCAGCGGTACGCCGTCCAGGTCGAACACCGGGTAGGACAACGCCAGCTCGGCGACTCGGTTGAGCCCGGTCCGCGTCATCTCGATCCCGGCGACGACGCCGTCGTACCCGCGCGCCGCAGCCTCGACCACGATGTCGCCGCCCATCTCGACGGTGTGCGTCGGAGCCCACTCGACACAGGCGCCTGGGTCGGTGACCTGGATCCCCCAGGTCTCGACCAGTCGCTGAATGTCCGGCCGGGTCGTCGCCGGATCGGCCGGGTGCACGATCACCGCGGCCCCGGCCTCCCGGTACGCCTGGAGGAACAGCGCCGACTTCAGATCGAGGTGCGCTGTGACCGCGAGCCGCACGGACGCCATGTCCGGCAACCGCCCGGCCGCCGCAGCGGTCCGCTGCATCCAGCGCCGCGCCCACGCCAGCCGCTGCTCGAGCTCAACCCCTTGCCACGCAGTCGTCGGAAAGTCCACTCGCTCACGATGTCACACGACCAGCGAGCGCAGCAGGCGGCCGGTGATGAGGCCGTCGGCGAGCCCGAGCTCGACCAGGTCGTCGAAGATGGCCTGATCGTTCGCGGCGGCGCGGATACCGGCGTCGAGGACGCGGGCAGAGCGCGTGAGCTGAGCAGTCAGCGCGGTGTGCCGGAGGTGCTTCGCCAGCAGGCGTCTCGTCTGGCGGCGGTACGACGTACCGGCGTCGGTGCTGTTGTCGTGCAGTGCCTCGGCGACCGCTCGGCCGGCCAGGAGACCGGTCGCGACGGCGTAGTAGATGCCCTCGCCGGTCATCGGGTTGATCAGCCCGGCGGCGTCACCGGCGAGCATCACCGGGCCTGACTGCGGGCGCCAGAACCAGCTCGACAGCGGCAGGTGATGGCCCCACCAGGACTTCCCGCCGTCGGTTGCTCCGGGCAGCAACTCCTCCAGGTGCGCGAGCAGGTCGGCTCGGGTCGGGCGGGGGCGACTGGCCGTGAGCTGCTCGCCGTACCCGACGTTCGACCAGCCGTCGCCACGGTCGAAGGACCAGGCGTACGACGGCTGCCGGCCCGGACCGTAAGCGATCACTTGGCTCGCCGCCCGCTCGGGCGGGGTCGGCGCGTACCCGCGGATCGCCAGCGCGACCGGTCCCGGCGGCACCCCGAGATCCCGCCGTACGACGGAATGCGCGCCGTCCGCGCCGACGACGAACCGGGCCTCGAGCTCACCGTCCACAGTGATGAAGTCCTTGGCGACCCTGATCCCGCGGACGCGACGCCGAATCAGATCCGCCCCGGCGGCCTGGGCCGCCTCGGCGAGCCGCTGGTCGAAGACGGTCCGCGGCACCACCCAGTTCGGCCGGGCCATGTCGCGGTCGACCCCGACCGGGCCCCGGGTCAGCGTGAACCGCCGTACCGGCGTCCAGTCGTCGACGATGCCGGTCACCCCGACCTCGGCCAGCAGGTCGAACACGTGCGGCGCGATCCCGTCCCCGCACGCCTTGTCCCGCGGGAACTCGTGCCGATCCAGCAGCAGCACCGACAGGCCGGGATCCACGGCCAACGCCCCCAACGCCGCCGAAGCCCCGGCCGGCCCCGCCCCGACCACCACGAGATCCCACACGCCTCCCAGTGTCGCGAAGCGGTAGCGCGCACGCGACCTCCAAGCGGGTCTCAGGCGCACTGTGCCGGGGCGTGCCGATCTCTAGCGTCGGGAGTGACTTCGAGGAGGATCGATGAAACTGCTACTGGTCTTGGCGCTGTTGTCGGGTACGGCGCATGCCACGGAAGAACCGCCCGCCATCCAATGGCACCACTGTCAGCTCAACGAAGCCGACGCCGAGGGCGCTGCGCTCGATGAGGCCGGGGCGGAGTGTGGTGAGCTGAAGGTGCCGCTCGACTACAGCCGGCCGGACGGGCCGAAGATCACCATCGCGATGTCGCGGCTGAAGGCGACCGGTGACCGGATCGGTGCGATGGTGCTCAACGACGGCGGTCCGGGTGGTCCCGGGCTGACGATGCCGCTGCGGCTGCGGGTCGCGATGAAGGAAGCCGGGTCGCGGTACGACCTGATCGGACTCGATCCGCGCTTCGTCGGCCGCAGTACGCCGGTGGACTGCAAGCTCCCGCTGGCGGGCTGGCCGTGGTCCGGCGGCAGCGACCGGTCGTCGTTCGCGCGTTCCACCCGCCAGCAGGCCGACATCGCCGCGCGGTGCGCCGAGAACGCGGGATCGGTGCTGTCGTACATCACCACGCGGAACACTGCCCGGGACATCGACCAGGTCCGGATCGCGCTCGGCGAGGAGAAGATCTCATACCTCGGCTACTCGTACGGCACCTACCTCGGCGCGGTCTACCTGCAACTGTTCCCCGGCCGCACGGATCGCGTCGTCCTGGACGGGCCGATGGATCCGTCGAAGTACGGACCGCAGCTGCTGCGGGACGTCGGCCCGGCGAACGAGGCCGCACTGCGTGCTTGGGCGACCTGGGCGGCTGCCCGGCACTCGACGTACCAACTGGGTACGACGACCGCGCAGGTGCTGGCCAAGATCGACCGGATCTACCGGGTGACGGCCGAGAAGGGCCTACGGATCGGGAAGTACACGCTCGACGAAGGGTCGATGCCGATGGTGTTGTTCGGCCCGCTGGCTGACGACCGTGATCCGGCCCGGGCGACGTACGCCGAGTTCGTGCAGACGTTGCTCGCGGCCACCAACGGGCCGGTCGAGCCGGGCGAGAAGCTCGGCGGGTTCCTCGAGCTGCTGCTGACCCCTGCGTTCTCGCAGTTGATCAGCGCGCAGATCGCCATCCCGTGTGGCGACCGGGCGGTCTCGCGGGATCCGCAGACCTACTGGCGCGACATCCAGCAGCACCGGCGTGCCGAGCCGTACTTCGGTTCGCTCACCCGGATGATCTCGCCGTGCGCGTTCTGGCCGGTGCAGCCGCAGGAGCCGTTGACCCGGATCGCCAACCGGGAGCCGGCGCTGATCGTCGCGGCCGACGGCGACCCGCGCGCGATCTATGCGAACGCCGCGCAACTGCAGAAGGGCCTGACGAAGGCACGCCTGCTGACCCTGAAGAACGCGCGCAAGCACGGCGTCTTCGGTGAGTACGGCAACGACTGCGTCGACAACCGGGTCGTGTCCTACCTGATCAGCGGCCGCCTCCCGGCCACCGACCAGACCTGCTACTGACCGGGACGCCGACCGGGTTTGTGCGCACGGCGGGTCGCAGTACGACGTACTCGCGGGACCAGCCGGTCGGCGTGGCCGGTGGACTCGCTAGCGCTGACCGGACGAGCCTCCTCCAGATCCACGATCTTCGGCGGCGGCGGGACGTAGATGTGGATCGTCTCCTCGTCGTCCGGAGTCGGTGGTGGTGGCGCCGGGACCGGCACGGGCTGGGCGCGGGCGGCGGACTCCTTGCTCGCCCGGGGCCGGGGGGCCGCCGCCACCGCCACCGCGGCGACCGGGACCCGGACCGGGCGGCGCCGCAGCTTGGTCCGCAGCTCGAGGCCCAGTACGTCGATCAGTTTGCTGACGGCAACGATCGAGATGGCGACCGCGGCGACCGTGCACCCGGCGAACAGCACCGCCTGGCCACCGGCCTTCCAGTTCGTCGGGTCGGTCCGGCGCATCGCGGCGAGCATCGCCACGACGACCGCGTTGGTGAGGCCGAAGGCGACCGCCACCCCGACCGTCCGCAGGAGCACCGCACGCTCCAGCCCGAAGTCGTCGGCCGCCGCGACCAGACCGGCGATCAGACCGGCCAGGACCGGCACGGTGTAGACCAGCGCCAGCGTGAGCCCGGGGCTCGCGATCAGGTAGAAGACGTCGAAGACCAGCGCCGTTCCGGTCAACGCGGCCGCGAAGCAGACCACCATCGGCGGGTACGACCGCACGATGGTGACCGCGTCCGCGGGCACTGTCCTGAACATCCGGAACGCCAAAACCACCGACTCCATCCGTCGTTTCCCCCATTGTGCAACCACCCGGGGCCCGGCGTGACCATCCCGGGCGGGTGAGTCCCCACCATGAGCACGGACAGATGAACGACGAACGCCCACCCGGCGTCACGGGCAGCCGGCACCTGCCCGGGGTTGCCCCGGGCAAGCACCGGCGTGCGGGTCAGGCGGCGGCCGGGAGCGGGGCCAGCTTGGTGCGGAGGTCGTCAAGGATCTTGCGGAGGACCCGGGAGACCTGCATCTGGCTGACGCCGATGTCGCGGCCGATCTCGGACTGGGTCCAGCCCTCGACGAACCGCAACTGGAGGATCCGGCGTTCCCGCGGCCCGAGCTCGGACAGCACCGGCTGCAGCATCTCGACCGTCTCCAGCTGGTCGATGCTGCCGTCCTCGGTGTCGGCGACCACGTCGGCCAGCGTCAGGTCGGCGTCCACGTCGGACGGGCGGTCCAGCGACAGGACGTTGAAACACCCCTTGGCAGCGAGCGCTTGCTCGACCTCGCTGACCTCGACGTCCAGGTGCGCGGCGATCTCGGCCGGCGTCGGCTCGCGGTTCAGCTGCTGCTCGAGCAGCGGCAGCTTGGTCGCGATCGTGCCCTGCATCTCCTGCAGCCGGCGCGGGATCCGCACTGTCCACGCGCAGTCGCGAAAGTAGCGTTTCACCTCGCCCCGGATGGTCGGGATGGCGAACCCGATGAACGGCGTGTCGGCGTCGAGGCGGTAGTGGTGGGCCGCCTTCACGAGGCCCAGGTACGCGACCTGCTCCAGGTCGTCCGCCTCGGCCCCGCGGCCTCGAAACCGGCGGGCGATCCCGCGGGCCATCTCGATGTTGAGCTCGACGACCTCTTCGAGCAGCCGTTGCCGCTCTGCTTCGTCGGTGCTGGCAGCCCTGCGCTCCATCAGCTGTCGGGTGGCTGCTTCCCGGGCGGCCCGATCGGCCGCGGTCGAACACTGAACAGGAACCTGCTGTTCTACGGTGACCATTTGGTATGACCTCGCGACGGTGAGTCACGGCGTGGCACGTATCTGGACCACGGTCATGCCCTTGCAATCTCGCCCGTACCCCACCTGGCGAGAACTCATGCGCGCGACACGCGCGCGACCCTATGCCTTGTCTGTGGGGGCGGGCTGGGTGTCGTTGTGGCGGGTTCGGCTCGTGCGGCGGGCTTCGTCGGTGCGGGCGCCGACCTCGGTGATGCGGTCGGCCAGCGCCTCGTGATCCTTGCCGAGCTGCGCGCCCGCCGCGGCGAGCGGCGCGAGCAGAGCGGCCGAGTCGTTGTTGCCGAGGGCATCGTGTACGGCGTCGACACTCGCCTGCGCCGTACCGTCGAGCCCGTCGAGGGCCGCGACCTGTCCGGCGAGCCTGCGCAGGTCGGCAGCGTTGTCCCGGGCCCAGCTCGCGACCGCGCGGTCGCCGGCCCGCTCGTCCCGGGCCGCCTGCACCCGCTGCTCGCCGTTCAGTTCCGGTTGCGACGCGTGCGGGTTGAGCCGGAGATAACGCCGTTCGGCGGCTTGCCGGCTGGAGACGCCGAGCACGGGGGCCAACCGGATCCAGCTGATCCCGGCGGCCCGGGCCGCCTCGATCAGCCGTGGCTCCCAGCCGTTCAGCTGCTCGCGCAGTTCCCGGAGCGCCACCAGCGCGTCCAGCACCTCGTCCGCGGCGGAATCGCCCTCCACCCCGGGGACGTTCGGGGCGGAGGGCAACCTCCCCAGCACCTCGAGCAAGAGTTCCAGAGCCGCCGCCGGAGCGGGCGTATCGGGCTGTGCCATCGGAACTCCTGTCGGGCGTCGGCGGTCAGGCGTCGAGCTGTTTGCTGTCGCCGACAGTCTCCCCGGTCACGGTCCGGCTGCCGGTCTCACCGCCGGCGACCGCGATCCTGCGCGGCTTGGCCTGCGCGGCGACCGGGATCTTCAGCGTCAGCACGCCGTTCTCGTACGACGCGCTGATCCGGTCCGCGTCGAAGGTGTCACCGAGGAACAACTGCCGCGAGAACACCCCGAGCGGTCGCTCCGCCACCTGCATCTCGACGTCCTCGTCCAGCGCGGCCGGACGGCGCTCCGCCTTCACGGTCAGCACGTTCCGCTCGATGTCGAGGTCGATCGCGTCCGGGCTCACTCCGGGCAGGTCGAACACGATCACGTAATCGTCACCCGACCGGTAGGCGTCCATCGGCATCGGGCTCGGCCGCGACCACGTCCCCGGTGACACCGCACCGGTCAACTGCTGGGCGAGCCGGTCGAACTCCCGGAACGGGTCAGTGCGCATCAACATCGTTCCACCTCCAGGTTCATCAGTCGGTGTCAACACGCATTTCATGTTTTAGCATGTCATCGATCCGTTGACAAGATCCATGTCACCAGAACGTTGACAAGGCTTCAGGCCTGGGTACAGGCGGCGCATGACGGAGAACGAATGGTTGATCCGGGCGCCCGTGGCCGACGTGTTCGCGATCCTGACCGACGGGTGGACGTACGCCGCCTGGGTGGTCGGGGCATCCCGGGTGCGGGACGTCGAGGAGGGGTTCCCGCAGCCTGGTCGCAGCCTGCACCACTCGGTCGGGATCTGGCCGCTGGTCATCGACGACACCACGACCGTCCAGCAGTACGAGCCACTGCGTTTCCTGCAACTCCGCGTACGCGCCTGGCCGACCGGCGAGGGCCAGGTCGAGTTCGTCGCGACCGACCGTGACGGCGCCTGCCACCTGGTCATGCGCGAGCAGGCAGTCAAGGGACCGGCCGCCGCGCTCCCGCACAGCCTGGTCGACCCGATCCTGAGCGTCCGCAACCACGAAACCCTGCGCCGGCTCGCATTACTGGCCGAGCGGCAGCACTGAGATCGCCCCGCGCGGGTACCGGAACCACATGACGACGCAAGGTTCCGTGTGGCTCGCGACCGCGACGATTCCGGCGTACGACGGGATTCTCGCCGACAAGCACGCTGACGTGGTCGTGGTCGGTGGTGGCGTGATCGGACTGACCACCGCGCTGTACCTGCAGCAGGAGGGCGCGGACGTCGTACTGCTGGAAGCCGGCCGGGTCGGTGGGCGGACCAGCGGCAACACGACCGGCAAGGTCACATCCCAGCACGGCGCGATCTACGCCGATCTGCTCGACCGGCACGGCGCCGGCAAGGCGGGTCAGTACGCGACCGCCAACCAGGCCGCCGTCGAGGAGGTCGCCGCGCTGGTGGACCGGCTCGGCATCGACTGCGAGCTCACCCGTACGTCGGCTTTCGTCTACTCGGCGACGCCCGACTCGCCGCTGCGCCGCGAGGCCGATGTCGCGGCAGCGTTCGGGCTCCCGGCCCGCTTCGTCGACCCGGACGAGCTCGACCTGCCACTGAAGGTCGCCGAGGTCGTGTGCTTCGACGACCAGGTGCAGCTCCATCCGGCGCAGTACCTGGCCGGCCTCGCGACGGCGTTCACTCAGGCCGGCGGCCGGATCTTCGAGAACAGCCGGGTGACCGAGCTGAACACCGACCACGACATCCAGGCCGTGACCGCGCAGGGACCGCTGGTCCGCGCCAACCACGCGATCCTCGCGACGCTGCTGCCGATCGGGCTCACCGGCGGGTACTTCGCGCGGACCCGACCAAGCCAGTCGCAGGGCATCGCCGTACGGCTGCCGGTCGAGGCGCCGCGCGGGATGGCGATCTCCGTCGACTCACCCACGCGGTCGACCCGACCGTGGCCGGGCGGTGGCCCGAACGGGCTGATCGTCGTCGGCAACGACGAGGAGAGCGACGCCGAGTCGACCTACCAGAGCCTGGTCGACTGGGTCGGCGAGGCGTGGGGCTTCGAGGCCGTGCCGGAGTACCGCTGGTCCGCGCACGACTACAGCACGCCGGACCTGCTGCCGTTCGTCGGCAAGGCGCCGGGTACGCCGGTCCTGGTGGCCACCGGCATGCACAAGTGGGGCCTGAGTAACGGGACCGTTGCCGCCGGCATCCTCCGCGACCTGGTCCTCGACCGCGACAACCCGACGGCGAGTCTGTACGACGCCGGCCGGATCGGCGACATCCAGGCGGTGGCGAAGCTGGTGAAGGACAACCTGCACGTCGGCAAGGAGTTCGCGAGCGGGCACCTGGGCCGGCTGAAGGGCGGGCTCGACCACCTCGAGATCGGGCAGGGCGGCCTGCTCACCCTCGAGGACGGCAGCACCGTCGGCGCCTACCGCGACCACGACGGCGACCTCTACACCGTCGACCCCGTCTGCACCCACCTCGGCTGCCCGCTGCGCTGGAACCCCGCCGACACCACTTGGGACTGCAACTGCCACGGCTCCCGCTTCAGCTACACCGGCCAGAACCTGGACGGTCCGGCCACCAAGCCGCTCACTTCGCCACGATCAGAGCCTGCGGAGCCGCCTGCTTGATCCGGGTCTGGAGCCAGCTGAGCTGAGTCGCTGTCTCCGCCTGGCACGATTTCACGGTCTTCAGGAGATCGCCGTCGGGCACGCCCTGCGCCGCCTGGCCGACCACGGTCCAGGTGATGTCGACGAACGACGCCAGCGCATAGAGGTCCTGCAGATCTCGGAGCAGGCCGACGCCGCCCGACCGCGTGCCGCTGAACTCGGCCGCGCGGAGGCGATCCGGCTCGTCCTCGCGCTGCTCGCCGTACCGGCTCATGAACGGCCCGAGCGCCTCGACATGACCGGCTGCCTTCTCGCCGAGCGCATGACACAGGTGCTCGACGTCCGGCTCGTCGGCGTGGTCACGGCCGACCTTGCCGAATGCGTCGGCCAGGGACTCCTCCGCGGAGTGCAGCAGGCCCAAGTACGTGGACAGATGCATGTCACACCTTCCGTACCCGGACGGCGGCGACCTTGAAGAGCGGTTGCTTCGAGACCGGGTCCCACTCGGTGAGCGTGAACTCGTTGGCCGCCGTACGGCGATCGTCGTCCCAGTAGCCGAAGTGGAACGGGACGAACACGACGCCCGGCCGGACCGTGCCGATCCGCGCCGGACCTTCCATCCATCCGCGGGCCGACTCCACCCGCACCTGGTTGCCCTCGGCAACCCCCAGGTCGGCGGCGTCCGCGGCGGACAGCTCCACCCAGACCGACGGCTCGGCGCGCCGGAGCTTCGGCGACCGGCCCGTCTTGGTCCGGGTGTGGAAGTGGTACGGCGAGCGCCCGGTGGTCGCGATCAGCGGATACTCGGCCGAGATCCACTCCGGCGGCGGCTGGAACGCGGCCGCCTTCAGGAACGCCCGCCCGGCCGGGACCTTCGCCTTGTACTGATCGGGCGTCGTACTGCCTCCGGTCAACAGGTCGTGTCCGAAGTCCTCGCAGACCGCCGGGTCGGTCGGGAACACCGAGTCCGCGTACAACCGATCGGTTCCCTCCGGCACCTCGTCGGTGCACGGCCACGGGATCCCGCTGCCGCCGCGCAAAGCGTCGTACGTCAGGCCGCTGTAGTCACACGGCCTGCCGCGGCTGCACTCCTTCCACGCCTCGAACGCCTCCTCGGGCGTCGCCCAGCCGATCAGCGGATCGCCGTCCCGGTCGCGGAAGTCCATCCGGCGGGCGTAGTCGAGGAAGATTTCGAGATCGCTGCGCGCCTCCCCCGGCGGATCGACAGCCTGGTCCGACAGGTGCACAGTGCGGCTCGCGTTCGTGAACGTGCCCTGCTTCTCACCCCAGAGCGCGGCCGGCAGCACGACGTCGGCGTACTGCGCCGTCTCGGTCAGGAACCCGTCCTGGACGACGAGGAACAACTCGTCCCGGTCGAGGATCTCCCGGATCCGCGGCAACTCGGGCAGCGACACCGCCGGGTTGGTCGCGGAGATCCAGAGGAAGTCGATCGAGCCCTGTTCGACGTACCGCCACAACTGCATCGCGTGCGTCGGCGGCGCCCAGTGCGGGATCTTGAGCGGGTCGACGTTCCAGAGTCTCGCCAGCTCGTCGATGTGCTGCGGGTTGGCCCAGTTGCGGAAACCGGGCAGGTCCCCGTCGGCCCCGCACTCCCGGGTGTTCTCCGCGGTCGGCTGCCCATTCATCTGCAGCACGCCGCAGCCCGGCTTCCCGATCAGACCGCGCAGCAGGTGGAGATTGTTGACCTGGCAGGCCGAAGCGGTCGCCTGGTGCGACTGGTAGAAGCCCTGCAGCACGGTAGACAGCACGCGTTCCGACGTCCCGAAGAGCTCGGTCGCCCGCTGGACGTCGACCGCGCTCACGCCACAGATCTCCGCAACCTGCTTCGGCTCGTACGGCGCCACGGTCGCGACCAGCTCGTCGTACCCGAGGGTGTGGCGGGCGACGTACTCCTGGTCGACGTACCCGTGCTCGATCAGCTCGTGGATCAGGCCGTTCATCAACGCCAGGTTCGTGCCGGGCAGTGGCGCAAGATGCAGACCGCCGGTGCGTGCGGCCAGCTGCGCGACCGGGGTGTCGCGGGGGTCGATGGCGACGATCGCCGGGGTGTCCGGACCTTCGACCCGGTCGAGGACGCGGGACCACAGCACTGTCTGGGTCGCGGCCATGTTGTGCCCGAACAGGAAGAGCGCGTCGCACGAGTCGATGTCCTCATAGCTGCCGGGCTGGCCGTCCGAGCCGAACGTCTCCTTGAGCGACGCTCCCGCGGTCGCCGTGCACAAGCGAGTGTTGCCGTCCATGTGCGGCGTACCTAGACCGGCCTTCCCGATGACCGCGAGGGTGTAGTACTCCTCGAGGAACAACTGGCCGCTGGTGTAGAAGCCGTGCTGCAGCGGGTGCCGCTTCTTCGACTCCTCGACGATCCGGTTCATCGCCTCGTCCCAGGAGGCCGGCCGCAGCCCGTCAGGCGTTCGAACCAGTGGTTGGGTCAACCGGTCCTGGTCGCTCCACTGCCAGGAGGCGTACAACCCTTTCGGGCCGAGCCGCCCGTGGTTGATCCGGTCCACGGCCCGGCCGCGGACGCCGACCATCTTGCCGTCCTTGACCGCGATGTCGCAGGCACAGCCGTTGCTGCAGAGCACACAGGCCGACTGCACCCACCGATCGACCTCGTGCTCGGCGATGGACAACTCCTGATCCACTCGGACCGGCCACGCCGTACCGCGCTCATGCGGCGTTCGCTCGCCCCAGACGTTCTGCACCCTGTCCACGATCGGTGCGGTACCCAACCATTTTCCGGGCATGCGAAAGGCGCGCGTCCCGGGTGCCGGGGCGCGCGCCTTGCGGGGTGCTGAGGGTCAGACTTCCTTCTTGGCGATCCCTGCCATCAGGATGCGCTGGTAGGGCTGCAGCTCGTCGACGGCCGGGATGTCGGCGTCGGGGTCCTCCGGGAACCAGCGGGCCAGGAAGTCCAGGCCCGGCGGGATCAGCGGCATGCCGAGGAAGTGCTGCTCGATCCGCTCCGGGGTCCGGATCCAGCCGTTGCCGAGGCTCTCCAGGCCGGCCCGCTCCATCCCCTTCTGCAGCGGCTCACCGGTGTCGACGAAGTCGGTGATGAACAGGTAGCTGCCCGGGACCATCTTGTTCATGATCGTCCGGACCCACTCGTCCGGCTTCTCGTCGTCGTGGAAGTGCATGTGCAGACCGACGATCATCAGCGCGATCGGACGGCTGAAGTCCAGGTGGGCGTTGATCTCCGGGTTGTCCAGGATCTCCTGGGGCCGCCGCAGGTCCGCGGTCACCACGATGGTGCTGTTGTTGGTCGCCAGCAGCGCCCGGCCGTGCGCGAGCACGATCGGGTCGTTGTCGACGTACGCGACCTTGGCGTTGGGGTTGACGTCCTGCGCCGCCTCGTGGGTGTTCTTCTGCGTCGGCAGGCCGCTGCCGATGTCGAGGAACTGGTCGATCCCGGCCTGGCGGGCCAGGTACTGCACGCCCTTCACCAGCGCCTGCCGGTTCTCGATCGCACAGCGACCGGCGTCCGGGACGTACTTCAGGTAGAGCCCCGCGCCTTCTCGGTCGGCGGCGAAGTTGTCTTTACCACCAAGCAGTGCGTCGTAGACGCGCGCGATGGTCGGTTGGGAAGTGTCGAACTCCGGATTCGGATCCGAAGTGTCGGAAGTCGCCATCGGCGCAGCCTTCGTGTCGGGGAATTCTGGACTGTCATCGTAGGGCAGTTGCGGACCTGTTGGAGCACTGGTTCGGTCCGGCGGGGGTGTTGGTCCGAAAGTCGGTCGAAGCAACCGCTCGTTTCCCTGATTCCTCAACCAGAGAAGCCTTTTCACATCCGCCAGGTCCTGACAAACCACCAACCTGCAACGCCTTCATCCCCCTCTTTCCCCACCCCCCATCCCCCCAACCCCAACAACCCTCCAGAACCACAGGCCGAGGTAGCCGAGGGCACCACCACCCGGCGCCCCACCCCAGAGCCGGGTGGCGAGGTGCCCGGCGGAGCCGAGCCGGGTGATGAGGCGTGGGGTGGGGGTGGTGGGCATTTGGGGCGGGGTGGTGGGGAGAAACGGTCACGGGGGGCTACTGGGGAGGGGTGGGGTGGGGGGTTTTGGGCACGCGGGGTAACGGGGCGGACACATCGTCGCTAAGCGTGTACGATGCAAATGCAAGGCCAAATGCACGTGCATATGCCAAAGACGTACGGAAGGTGCAGCTGATGACTGCTGTCTACAACGGCATGCCCGGCGACTCGATCACCGAGCTGAACTGGCGGAAGAGTCAGCGGAGTGGCCCCAACGGCAACTGCGTAGAGGTCGCGAAACTGCCGGGCGGCGGCGTGGCGATGCGGAACTCGCGTCACACCGACGGGCCGGCGCTGGTGTTCACCAAGGCCGAGATCGAGGCGTTCCTCGGCGGCGTCAACGATGGGGAGTTCGACGACCTCGTCTGAACTTCACCGGAAGCAAGAGGCCCCTTCGCCAGGCGAGTGACGAAGGGGCCTCTTCTTGTCTGCGACGAGTCAACCGGCAACGCGACGAGTCAAACGACAGCAGTACGGCGCCCCGCCGACGACGCCGAGCGCGTCCGGCAGAGCGCCGTACTGAACTGCAGGTGAACAGCAAAGGCCGACCCTCCGGCAAGGGTCGGCCTTGGTCTGTGGTTGGGGCAGGCAGCTACTACTGCACGGTGAGCGGCCAGAGCTGCTCACTCGGCAGCTCGGACGCCGTCGCGCCGGCCGAATTGTCAACGGTGATTCGCAATCCGGTGAACTTCGGCGTCATCACCCGCTGGTACCGCGATGCGCGGTCGGGCTCGGCAAGGTACTCGGCGATCAGGTGGTCTCCCAGCCAGATCCGCACCATCTTTCGGCCTCCTGCTGCTCGGTCGGTGGTCATGGGGCCAAGCTCACGATCGGGTCGCCGTCGAGGTGACGGACGCCGCGCAGCCAGCCCTCGAAGGCCCAGCGCTGTTGCTCGGGGCAACGCGCGACCAGTTCCTGGATCTCCCGCTCGGTCAGCTCGTCGGGCGCGCGTCCGCTCGTGTCGGCGGTGTGCTCGGCTGCCTCACTGTCGTCGTGGTTCATCGACTCGGGTTCCCCAACCAGTCATGCCGGCGCTTGCGCCACCGGCGGTCTGTAGGACCGGCCTGCCGGATCACGCGATGTCACTTTTCGCGAGATTCAGCTCACCTTCTGTGCATGAATCAATCATGGCGTCGGCACGCTGCGAATGCAAGCGTCGGATGCACGTGCATCCGCACGTTTTCCACTTCGTGACCCGAAAACCTGGTTTTCCGCCTGCAGAGAGCCCTCGAGGCGACCGACGAACGCCGTTCGACAGCGATCCCGAGCATCCATTTGTCAGGACAAATAAGCCCCGACTGACCGGTTCAGCACTACGCTGTGTGATCGTGAATGTGAAGACTGGCGGCTTATGTAAGAACTTCGGCAGATTGCCGGTCGTCCATGCGATGATGTCTGCCTGCGGAGTGATGTCGCCGCTGAGCCGAACTGCTGGGGGCTGTGGGAGGTGGGTGTGACCGAGTCGGGCGCGCAAAGCGGGCCGACTGCGCTCCGGATCATCCTGGGGGCGCACCTGCGAAGGATGCGGGAGGCGGCGGGGATCAGCCGCTCCGACGCAGGCTGGGAGATCCGCTCGTCGGAGTCCAAGGTCAGCCGGATGGAGCTCGGCCGCGTCGGCTTCAAGGAGCGCGACGTCAGCGACCTCCTGACGCTGTACGGCCTCGACGACGGCGAGGAGCGCGAGCGACTGCTCTCCCTCGCGCGCGACGCGAACAACCCCGGCTGGTGGCACCGCTTCGGCGACGTGCTGCCGAGCTGGTTCCACTCCTACCTGGACCTCGAGTCCGCCGCCCAGCTGATCCGTACCTACGAGCTGCAGTTCATCCCCGGCCTGCTGCAGACCCCGGAGTACGTGCGTGCCGTCGTCCAGCTCGGCCGCGGCCTGATCCCGGCCGACGAGGTCGAGCGCCGCGTCGCGCTGCGGGTGAACCGGCAGGGCATCCTGACCCGGCCCGACCCGGTGCGGCTGTGGGCCGTCGTCGACGAGTCGGTGCTGCGCCGGCCGATCGGCGGCGTGAAGGCGATGCGGCTGCAGCTGGAGCACCTGCTCGAGGCCACCCACCTGCCGAACCTGACCCTCCAGGTGATGGAGTTCGAGGGCGGCGGCCACGCCGCGACCGGCGGCGCGTACAGCATCCTGCGTTTCCCGGAGCAGGACCTGCCGGACATCGTCTACATCGAGCACCTGACCAGTGCGCTGTACTTGGACAAGCTCGAGGACCTGGACCGGTATACGGCCACCATGGAAGCGCTGTGCGTCGCGGCCCCGCCGCCGAACAAGACGCGCGACATCCTCTCCCGCATCCTGCGCTCGTACGACGACTGACGTTCCAGCGCGCCGTCCGGCGTTCAGCTGTTGTCGGTCAGCCAGGTGATCAGCGGCTTGGTCGCCCGCCAGTCGGCACGCACCAGCTCGGCGAGCTCGGGCGTGTGGATCACCGGCTCGAAGCCGTAGGACTTCCCCACCGTCAGCGACTTGTGCCGGAGCAGGTCGATCCGCGGGTGGTCCGCGTCGTACCCGCGCGGGCTCGTCTTCAGCTTGTCGCCGCCGACCTCCCAGCCGGCCCCGGTGAGGTCGGCCAGCAACCGCTCGAGCTGCTTGCCACGCCGGTCGTCGTCGATCGCCGTCCGGACCCGGCCGAGCCGCTCCGAGCTGGCCTCGTAGAACCCGGCCGCGACCCGCACACCGGGCGCCGAGACCTGCACATACCACCCGGTCGCCGGCGCGACGTCGATGAACGCGCCCTGGTGCGTCTTGTACGGCGTTTTGTCCTTGGCGAACCGCACGTCGCGGTACGGCCGGAACAGCTTCGCCGGGCCGAACTCCTCCTCCAGCTCCGCCAGCAGCGCCGCCATCGGAGCGCGGACCGACTCCTCGTAGACGTGCTTGTGCGCCGTCCAGAACGTCTTGCTGTTGTCCATCTCGAGGTCGTCGTAGAAGTCCAGCGCCGCCGCAGGAAAACCGGTGAAACTCATGCGGTCACGATAGTTCGAGGTTGATTGACTGTTTGCGCCGCGGGTACCGGGGCGGTCTGCCGACCGAGCAGGTGCGCCGGCAAAGACCTGGCGCATGCCGGCGCACCGCCATCAGGCCAAGGACCCGAAGAACGCCCGGATGTCGTCGACCAGGACCCCGGGTTGCTCGAGCGCGGCAAAGTGACCGCCGTGCGGGTGGCTGGTCCAGCGGATGATGTTGTTGGTCCGGTCGGCGATGTGGCGCAGCGGGATGAAGTTGTCGTGCGCAAGATCAAGCAAGGCGGTCGGGGTGGCGGACGGCTCCGGCGGCTGACCCCAGTACGGCGCATGCGCTCGCTCGTAGTAGATGCGGCCCGCGGATCCCGCCGTACGCGTGAGCCAGTAGAGCATCACGTTGGTGAGCAGCAGGTCGCGGTCGATGGCGCTCGCCGGATCCGACCACTCCGCGAACTTCTCGGCGATCCAGGCCAGCTGCCCGACCGGGGAGTCGGTGAGCGCGTAGGCGAGGGTCTGCGGTCGCGTCGACTGCAGGTCGGCGTACCCCTGCTTGTCCTTCGCCCATTCCTGATACCGGCGCCACGAGGCCCAGGTGCGTTCGCGCTCGGCCGGGTCGAGTGGCTCGAGCTCTTCCGGTGTCGGCTCGGCGGTCGCGCCCGCGCCCGGGATGAGGTTGAGATGTACGCCGACCACCTGCTCGGGGTGGAGCCGGCCGAGCTCACGTGAGATCGCGCCACCCCAGTCGCCACCTTGGACGCCGTACCGGTGGTAGCCCAGGCGCGTCATCAGCTCGGACCAGGCTTCGGCGATGCGGAGCAATTCCCAGCCGGTGTCGCGGGTCGGCCCGGACAGCGGGAATCCGGGGATGCTCGGGATCACCAGGTGGAAGGCGTCGGCCGGGTCGCCGCCGTACGCGCGGGGGTCGGACAGCGGTCCGGCAACGTGGGTGAACTCGACGATCGATCCCGGCCAGCCGTGGGTGAGGAGGAGTGGCGTCGCCTCCGGCTCGGGCGAGCGGATGTGGGCGAAGTGGACGTTCGCGCCGTCGATGGTGGTCGTGTACTGCGGCCACTCGTTCAGGCGCCGCTCCGCCGCGCGCCAGTCGTAACCGTGACGCCAGTACTCGACTAGTTCCCGGAGATGCGTCCTGGGTACGCCGTACGCCCACCCGACATCGGGGAGCTCGTCCGGCCAGCGCGTCAGGTCGAGGCGTGCGCGCAGGTCGGCCAGGTCGCTCTCCGGCACGTCCAGCCGGAACGGTTCGATGCTCAGGCGCTGACCTTGTCCCGGACGACCTTCACGGCCGCTGCGGCGATCAGGCAGAGCACGCCCGCGCTGATCACGATCGTGACCAGCGTGCCGGCGCTGTTGAGGGCGTTGTCGCAGGCCATCGGGGTGATGCCCGCGGCCGGCTGGAACGCCGAACCACAGACGGTGCCACCGGCCGAGACCGACCGGAAGCCGAGCGCCACCCCGCCGAGGGTGATGACCGCTCCGGCGATGGCAAGAATCTTGTTCAGCGTCGTCACGACGATCCCGGCGCCGCTGATCGCGGGCATGCCGACGGCACGCCCCGTGAGCCCCGTTGCACTTCGTTCACTCCTGACCTCGACTGACACCCGGATTCGAACTTACGGTCCGGCGCAGGGTGATCCACACTCGGGCGGGCGGTCAGCACTGATTCTTCACACAGTCCTTACTCAGGACATGACCGGCCGTGACGATCGTCTCAGACCGCGATGTGGCCCCGGTCACGTGCCCCAGCACCTCCTCGGCGACTACTTCTGGCGCAGCGCATCCAGCAGCAGATCGAGGTGACCGCGGTGCTGCGCGGTCTCCTCGATCATGTGCAGATAGATCCACCGCATGCTGACCAGCTGCTCCCCGAACGACGCCCGGGCGGCCAACGCATCCAGTGAGTCGATCCGCGCGGTGATCCGCCGGCTGGTGTCGCATGCCTCGACGTACAACTCCCGCAGTACGGCGACCGAGTCAGCCGCCGCCGAGTGGAACTCCCAGTCCGGGTCCTCGTCGAACGGCGCCGAGCGCCACGGCTCGGCGCTCGGTGCGTCGAGCAGTTTGTGGCTGAACCAGAGGTCCTCCATCGCGGCCAGATGCTTCACGATCCCGCCGACGGTCAGCTCGGTCGCCGGCAGGAGGTGCTGAGCGGCCTGCTCGTCGGTGAGGCCGTCCAGGGCACGGAGCACGGCCGCGCGGTGGAAGTCCAGGAACTGTTCCAGCATCGGGCGCTCGTCGGTAGCCACCTGTGGGTAGTCGGTCACGGACTGATTGTGCCCGGGGACCTGGCGTGTCGCCTTCCGATGCTCTAGCCTCCACGTATGAAGAGTTCTGCAGATGTGCAGAGTGCGGATGCCTGCAATGTCCGGCTCGTGGATCCGGAGCGGGTGGCCAGCGTCAACGCCAGGATGCCCGCCGAGGCGGACGTGGTCGACACGGCGGACGTGTTCAGCCTGCTCGGCGATCCACGCCGGCTGAAGCTGCTGGTCGCGCTGCTCGACGGCGAGCTGTGCGTCTGCGATCTCGCTGCCGTCACCGGGATGAGCGAGTCCGCGACCTCCCACGCCCTCCGGCTGCTGCGGGCGCACCGGGTGGTCGCCGTACGACGGGACGGCCGGATGGCGTACTACCGCCTGGACGACGCCCACGTCCGGATGCTCGTCGACCTGGCGGTCGCGCACACCGAGCACACCGACGCCATCCACCCCGAAAGGTCCGACGCATGAGCGAGGAACACGGCCACGGTCACGGCCACGGGGTCAGCGCCGACGCGGACCGCAAGCTGCTGAGCGGTGCGCTTGCGCTGATCGTCGGCTTCATGGCCGCCGAGGTGGTCGTCGGTATCGCGGCCGGCTCGCTCGCGCTGATCACCGACGCGGCCCACATGCTGACCGACGCGATCGCGATCGTGCTGGCCCTGATCGCGATCCGGCTGGCCGCCCGGCCGCCGGCCGGGGGGTTCACCTTCGGCCTCAAGCGGGTCGAGATCCTGTCCGCGCAGGCGAACGGCATCACGCTGCTGCTGCTCGCGGCGTACTTCGTCTACGAGGCGATCCACCGGATGATCGACCCGCCCGAGGTGAAGGGCGCGCTGGTGCTGATCACCGGTGTGGTCGGCATCGTGGTGAACCTGATCGCCACCTGGATGATCAGCAAGGCGAACCGCAGCAGCCTGAACGTCGAGGGCGCCTACCAGCACATCCTGAACGACTTGTTCGCGTTCATCGCAACCGCGATCGCCGGTCTCGTCGTCCTGGTCACCGGCTTCGCCCGCGCCGACGCGATCGCCGCGCTGATCGTCGCCGCGCTGATGCTGAAGGCCGGCGTCGCGCTGGTCCGCGACTCCGGCCGGATCTTCCTCGAGGCCGCGCCCGCCGGACTCGACCCGCAGGCTCTCGGCGCCGAGCTGTGCGCCGTGGAGGGGGTCGTCGAGGTGCACGACCTGCACGTCTGGGAGATCACCTCCGGCGAACCGGCCGCCTCCGCCCACATCCTGGTCGCGGAAGGGCTCGACTGCCACCACATCCGTGTCCGGATCGAGGCGCTACTGGCCGAGCGTCACAACCTGACCCACTCGACCCTCCAGGTCGATCACGCCACCGGCGACGAGGTGGACGCGCACTGCAGCGACGCACACGGCACCGTGCACCGGTCGATCACAGCCGCTGGAAGAGGACCTGACCCGGCCATTCCGAGTCATTGACCGGTACGGCGAACTCGACCATCCGGGTGAAGCCCTGCTTCTCGTAGTACCGGACCAGTGCCCCGTCGCCACCGGCGAAGCAGTCCACCCGCAGCAGCCCGACGCCGGCGTCTCGCGCCAGTTCGCGGGCGTGGTCGAGCAACGCCGTACCGATGCCCTGGCCGGCGGAGGCCCGGTCCGTCACGAGCAGGCGCACGTACAGCTCCGGCTCCTCGGCCGGCGGCACGTACGGCATCGCGTCCCCCACGGCCAGCGCCCCGACGACCCGCCCGTCGTCCTCGGCCACCCACAGCCCGCCGTCGTCGGCGAACCCGGTGATCTGCGCGATCCGCCGCGGGTTCGTCGAGTGCGGCTCGGTGCCCCACTGGTCGGTCCGTCCCCGCGCGACCAGCCACTCGGTCGCGCCGTCCAGCAAAGCCAGCACCTCGGGTACGGCGGAGTGCCCTGCCGGTCGGATGGTGATCACCGATCAACAATAGATGTCGAAAACCGGTGCTCTGTCTCTACCTAGTGGGTGAAGGCACCCCGAGAGAGGAACTCACCGTGACCAAGAAGACCGGAAAGCTGGACAAGACGTTCACCGCGCCGCTGCAGAAGAGCGACGCCAAGGGCGGCTGGACCTTCGTGCAGATGCCGGGCTCGGCCGAGTACTTCGGCACCCGCGGCCTGGTGAAGGTCCGCGGCACGATGGACGGCCACCCCTTCGAGAGCTCGTTCATGGCGCTGGGCGACGGCACCCACAAACTCCCGGTGAAGGGCACGCTCCGCGACCTGATCGGCAAGCACCCCGGCGACGAGATCACCGTCCACCTCGAGGAGCGATTGGGGTGAGGGGTACAGATCGACAGGACGTATACGTCCACGGCCGGAAGCTGCCCGGCTGAATCCGCCGGGCAGCCGGCTCGATCGACGCACACCTCCTGTCGAACTGCACCAGGCGCTCACGCGAGCGACACCAGGTCGAGGTAGTCGTCGGTCCAGAGGTCTTCGGTGGCGTCGGGGAGGATCAGGACCCGGTCGGGGCGGAGGGCCTCGATGGCGCCCTCGTCGTGGGTGACCATGACGATTGCGCCCGGGTAGCTGCCGACCGCTCCGAGCACCTCGTCGCGCGAAGCCGGGTCCAGGTTGTTGGTTGGCTCGTCCAGCAGCAGCACGTTGGCGCCGGAGTGAACGAGCCCGGCCAGCGCCAGGCGGGTCTTCTCCCCGCCGGACAGCACGTGCGCCGGCTTCTCCGCGTCGTCACCGCTGAACAGGAACGAGCCGAGCACGTTCCGGACCTCGCCGTCGGTCAGGCCGGGCGCGACCGACGCCAGGTTTTGCCGGACAGTCCCAGCGAGGTCCAGGGTGTCGTGCTCCTGGGCGAAGTACCCGAGCCGCAACCCGTGACCGGGGACCACCTGGCCGGCGTCCGGCTCCTCGCGACCGCCGAGCAGCCGGAGCAGGGTGGTCTTGCCCGCGCCGTTCAGCCCGAGCACGACCACGCGACTCCCCCGGTCCACGGCCAGGTCGACTCCGTCCAGCACCTGCAGGCCGCCGTACGCCTTCCGCAGACCGGTGGCGCGCAGCGGAGTCTTCCCGGACGGCGCCGGCTCCGGCAGACGGATCCGGGCCACCCGGGCGGCACGCCGTACCGGCTCGAGGTCGGAGAGCAGCTTGTCCGCCCGCCGCGCCATGTTGCGCGCGGCGACGGCGGTGTTGGCGCCGGCCTGCATCTTCGCCGCCTGGGCGTGCAGGACCGCGGCCTTGCGCTCCGCCGTGGCCCGTTCCCGGGTACGGCGACGCTCGTCGAGCTCGAGCTGGTCGAGGTACTTCGCCCAGCCGGTGTTGTGGAGGTCGATCGTGGTCCGCTGCGGGTCCAGGTGGAACACCCGGTTGACCGTTGCCGCCAGCAACTCGCGATCGTGGCTGATGACCATCAGGCCGCCCGGGTAGCCGAGCAGGAACTGCCGCAGCCACTGCACCGAGTCCGCGTCGAGGTGGTTGGTCGGCTCGTCGAGCAGCAGCGTGTCGTGCTGCGCGAACAGGATCCGGGCCAGCTCGACCCGGCGCCGCTGACCGCCGGACAACTCGCCGACCGGCTGCTCGAGCGCCCGGTTGGGCAGTCCGACGCCGGCCGCCAGCCGCGCCGCCTCCGCCTCGGCCGCGTAGCCGCCGCCCGCCTGGAACCGCGTCTCGGCCCGGGCGTACGCCGCCATCGCCCGCTCCTGCGCCTCGCCGGTGGCGGTGCTCATCGCGGCCTCGGCCTTGCGCAGGTCGCGGACGGCGACATCCAGCCCGCGAGCGGACAGGATCCGGTCGGTGACCGTGATGGCCGGGTCGGCGGCCCGCGGGTCCTGCGGCAGGTACCCGACGGAGCCGGTCACGCTGATGGAGCCGGCGGCCGCGCGGTCCTCGCCGGCCAGCGTCTTCATCAGGGTGGTCTTGCCGGCCCCGTTACGGCCGACCAGCCCGACGCGGTCGCCAGGGCTGACGTGAAAGGAAAGGTCGGACAGCAGCAGGTGGGCGCCGACGCGAATATCTACACCGCGGACGGTGATCATGGTTACTCTCCGTGAAAGCTGGTGGACACACTTCTCGCGTGGAAGCGGGTCCGCAGCTAGACACAGAGGCAAGTAGCCATGCGCCCAGAGTAGGTCGATCCCGGAGAGCCACCAACTGATTTAGTGCAGCCGCACTCTCGGGTCCAGGACGGCGTACGCGATGTCGACCAGGATGTTGGCCACCACGACAGCGGCCGAGGCGAACAGGACGATGCCGATGATGACCGGGAGGTCCTGCTGGTTGATCGCGGTGACCGCGGTCTTGCCCAGTCCGGGCAGGCTGAAGACCGTCTCGATGACGACCACGCCGCCGACCAGCTGACCCAGGTCGATGCCGAACTGCGTCACCACCGGCGTCATCGCGCTGCGCAGGCCGTGCCGGACGATGACGCGACTCTCCCGCAGGCCCTTCGATCGCGCCGTACGGATGTAGTCCTCCCCCAGCACGTCGAGCATCGAGCCGCGGGTCAGCCGCGTGTACGTGGCCGCGAGCAACAAAGCCAGCGCGATCCACGGCAGCAGCAGGTGCTGGAACCACGGCCCGAAGCCCGCGCTCAGCGCCGAGTAGCCGCCGGCCGGGAACCAGTCGAACCCGGACAGCGTGAGCCGGAAGTACAGGAAGTACAGCAGCAGCAACCCGAGCAGGAACGACGGGAACGAGTAGAAGAACAACGAGAACAGCGTCAGCCCACGATCGGCGAGCGACCGCGGGTGCACCGCCGAGATCACCCCGTTGAACACCCCGAGCAGCAACCACAGTACGGCGGCTCCGAGCGCGAGCGACACCGTGATCGGCAGCGCCTGCCCGATGATCGTGGTCACCGGCACCTGGTGGTAGTAGTCGTACCCGAGGTTGCCCTGCGCCGCGTTCTCGACGAAGTGCAGGTACTGCTTCCAGACCGGCAGGTCCAGCCCGAGCCGGTGCTTGATCAGCGCGATCGTCTCCGGGGTCGCCTGCCGGCCCGCGAGCGTCTGCGCGACGTTGCTCGGAGCAACGAAGAACAGCGCGAACACCGCCACCGTGATCAGCCAGAGGACGAGGATCCCGTGGCCGACCCGGCGAATCAGGAACAGAGCCATGTCCTAGGTCCGATCCGCTCGGGGGTCGAAGGCGTCCCGGACCCCGTCACCGAACAGGTTGAACGCCAGCGTGGTGATCAGCAGCGCCAGACCGGGGAAGAGGATGAACCACCACGCGGTCGTGTAGTAGTTCTGCGACGCGCTGATCATCCCGCCCCAGTCCGCGGTCGGCGGCGGCAGCCCGAGCCCGAGGAACGACAGCGTCGCCTGGGTCACGATCACCACCGGGATCAGCAGCGTGGTGTAGACGATCACCGGCGCCAGCACGTTCGGCAGCACGTCGACGAACATGATCCGGACGTCGCCGGCGCCGAGCGACCGGGCCGCCTCGACGAACTCACGCTCGCGCAGCGACAGCACCTGCCCGCGCACGATCCGGGCCACCGACGCCCAGCTGAAGAACCCGATCACCAGCACGGTCACGGTCAGGCTGGGCCCGGTGACCGACACCAGAGCGATCGCGACCAACAGGAACGGCACCGACAGTACGACGTCGATCAGCCGGGCCAGCACGGTGTCGACGATCCCACCGAGGAACCCGGCGGCCAGCCCGAGGACGACGCCGATCGCGACGGTGATCGCGGTGGCGATGACGCCTACGAGCAGGGACACGCGGGCGCCGTACGCGATCCGGACCAGGATGTCGCGGCCGAGGTCGTCGGTGCCGAGCCAGAACGTCCCGTTCGGTCCGCGTGGCAGCCCGTCCTCGGTCAGCCCGATGTCGCGGTACTGCTCGTTCGGCGGGTGCCCGGTGACGTGCGCGAACAGCGGCGCGAAGACCGCCATCAGCACGATCAGCACGATCACCCCGAGCGAGACCACCGCGACCTTGTCCCGGCGCAACCGCCGCAATGCAAGCGCAAACGGGCTGCGCCCCTCGATCGCCGGCGCCTCGACCGAGGTGTCCACCAACTCCAGCGCGGTGGTCATGAGGCCTTGAGATCCGGTATGGCGGTGGACAGGTCCTCGCCCAGTTCCAGCGGATGGAGGCAGGCCGTGCGGTGGTCGTCGGGATCGTCGAGTACGGCGACCAGCGCCGGCTCGCCCGCTGCGCAGTCGGCCCGGGCCTTCGGGCACCGGGTGTGGAACCGGCAGCCGGCCGGCGGATTCGTCGCGGCGGGGATGTCACCGCCGAGGATGATCTGCTCGCGGCTGTCGGCGGTGTCCGGATCCGCGACCGGCAGCGCGGACAGCAGCGCCCGGGTGTACGGGTGCCGGGTCTGCGCGAACAGGTCGGCGGTCGGTGCGATCTCCGCGATCTGGCCCAGGTACATGACCGCGATCCGGTCGCTGACGTGCCGGACCACGGACAGGTCGTGCGAGATGAACACGTAGGTGAGGTCGAACTCGCGCTGCAGATCCGCCAGCAGGTTGATGATCTGCGCCTGGATCGAGACGTCGAGGGCGGACACCGGCTCGTCGCAGATCACCAGCTTCGGCCGCAGCGCCAGCGCCCGGGCGACCCCGATCCGCTGCCGCTGCCCGCCGGAGAACTCGGCCGGGAACCGGTTGTAGTGCTCGGGATTCAGCCCGACCAGCTCCATCAACTCCTGGACCTTCTTCTTCCGGTCCAGGCCCGACGCGATGCCGTGGATGCTGAATGGGTCGCCGATGATCGAGCCGACCCGGCGGCGCGGGTTCAGCGAGCCGTACGGGTCCTGGAAGATGACCTGGACCTCACGCCGGACCGGACGCATCGCCTTGCGGGACAGCGTGCTGATCTCGGTCCCGTCGAACCAGACCGAGCCGGACGTCACGTCGTACAGGTGGGCCATGCAGCGGGCCAGCGTCGACTTGCCGCAGCCGGTCTCGCCGACCAGGCCGAGGGTCTCGCCCTTGTGGACCTCGAGGGAGACCCCGTCGACCGCCCGGACCACCTCCCGCGAGTGCGTGGGGAACTCCTTGCGGACGTTCTCCACTCTCAGCAGTACGTCGTCGTTCATGAAGCGATCGCCTCGCTTACGTCGTGGGGTAACCAGCAGGCCGACTGGTGCCGGGGGTCGCCGCCGACGTCGGCCAGCGGCGGCGTCTCCGCGCGGCACTTGTCGAACACGTGCGGGCAGCGGGACGCGAACGGGCACCCGGCCGGGAGGCTGATCAGGCTCGGCGGGCTGCCCGGGATCGGCGTCAGCCGCTCGCCGGAGCGGGCCGGCAGGGAGGCCAGCAGCCCTTGGGTGTAAGGGTGATGGTTGCGGTAGAAGATGTCGCGGCGCGGCGCGCGTTCCATCACCGAGCCGGCGTACATCACGACCACGTCGTCGGCCATCTCCGCGACCACGCCGAGGTCGTGGGTGATCAGGATGATCGCCGTGCCGAACTGGTCCTGCAGCCGGCGCATCACGTTCAGCACCTGGGCCTGCACGGTCACGTCGAGGGCGGTGGTCGGCTCGTCGGCGATCAGCAGCGCCGGGTCGAGGGCCATCGCCATCGCGATCATCACCCGCTGCCGCATCCCGCCGGAGAACTGGTGCGGGTAGTCGTCGATCCGCTCCGCGGCCCGCGGGATGCCGACCAGCGTGAGCAGGTCGGCGGCGCGTTGCCGGGCCGCCGCCTTGCCGATCGCCCGGTCGTGCGCCCGGATCATCTCGACGATCTGCCAGCCGATCCGGTAGTGCGGGTGCAGGCTGGACAGCGGGTCCTGGAAGATCATCCCGATCCGGTCCCCGCGCAACCGCCGCAGGGTGGCCGGGTCGGCGGTGATCAGGTCGGTGCCGTCGAAGTACGCCGTACCGGAGACCTGGGCGCCCCTGGTCAGGCCGGTGATGGTCTGGGTGGCGACGCTCTTGCCGGAGCCGGACTCGCCGACCACCGCCAGCGTCTGCCCGGCCTCGACGTCGAACGACAGACCCCGGACGGCACGGACGGTACCGTCCGGGGTGTCGAAGGAGACCCTGAGGTCCCTCACTTCAAGCAGGGCCATGAGGTTAGCCGCCCTGCTTGTCCTTGGAGAGCCACACGTTGGTCGGGTCGTAGTTCTGCATCGAGGGGACGTAGACGGCGTTGTTCACCTGCTCGGCGTGGTAGTTCGCCTGCTTGTTGTTGGTCAGCGGGTAGAACGCGGCCTGGTCCATCACCCGCGCGTCCGCCTTGGCCCACAGCTCAGCGGCGGCGTCGGTCGTCGGCGCCGCGATCGCCTGCTTGATCAGCGCGTTGGTCTCGGGGTCGTTGTAGAGGCCGAAGTTGCTGCCGATCGGCGGGAACGACGGCTCGCCGGAGAACAACGGGTTGAAGAAGGACAGCGCCGCGTTGCCGTACCAGTCCGCGCCCCAACCGGCCAGCGACAGGTCCCAGACCCCGCGCCGCGCGACGTCCGGGACCTGCAGGTACTTCACGTAGAAGTCCGCGTTCGGCGACGGCACACCGGTGACGGTGATCCCGGCCTTGGACAGGTCCTGCTGGATCGTCTGGAACGTCTTGCTGCTGCCCTCGGTCGCGTTGCGGTAGAGGAACTTCAGCGTCAGGTGCGGGTACCCGGCCTCGGCGAGCAGCTGCTTGGCCTTGTCCGGGTCGTACGGGTACGGGTCGATCTGCTTGGACCCGGTGATCACGTCCGGCAGCACGTGGGTGAGCGGTGGGTTCAGCGTCTTGCCCCCGAGCACCTGCAGGATGTGGTCACGGTTGATCGCGTAACTGATCGCCTGCCGCACCTTCGGGTTCTCCAGCGCCTTGTTGTTGTTCGGCGACACGGTGTTGTAGATGACGTACGGGTTCGAGCTCGCGGTGTCGCCGATGGTCAGGTTCGGGTCCTTCTTGGCCTGCAGGGCCGGCAGCTGCGACGGCGGTGGCGGGACGTCGAACTCCATGTCGGCGGTCGGCGTACCGGTCTGCAGTTGCTGCTGCACCGAGTCCTGGGTGACGGTCTCGTTCACCACGATCTTGTCGACGTACGCCTTGCGCACCGGGTCGGTGGAGGCGTCCCAAGCCGGGTTCCGCGAGTACGTGATCGACTTGGTCGGCACCCACGAGTCGACCTTGTACGGGCCGTCGGACGGGTAGTTGTTGCCGAGCTCGGTGCTGGCCGGCAGGTACTTCAGCACCTCGACCGGGGCCGGGGAGAAGGCCGGCAGCGTGAGCATGTCGACGAAGTAGGTGGCCGGCTGGGTGAGGTGGAACTCGACCGTGGTCTGGTCCTTGGCCACCACGCCGGGCAGCGGCGTCTTGTCGATGTAGGCCTGGATCGCGGCCGGGGTCTTGTCCACCTTGGCGAAACCGTCGGCGAAGGCCTTGTAGCCCACGATCAGGTTCGCGAAGTCGGGGATGCCGCCGAACGGCTGGACCGGGTTCGCGGTCCGCTTCACGCCGCGGACCATGTCGGCGGCGGTCACCTGCCGGGCCGGGGACGTGTTCCACTGCGCGCCGGGCCGGATCTTGATCGTGTACGTCTTGCCGTCGGCGCTGATCCCGCCGTTGTCCTTGGTCGGGATCTCGGTGGCCAGGTCGGCCACCGGCTTGGTGTTCGCGCCGCCCGGCTCGGCCGGGTAGGTGAACAGCTGGCGGCTCCACATCCGCAGGTTCAGGTAGCCGACCGAGTAGTAGCTGATGTTGGGATCCATGTAGTCGACATCGCCGGCCCCGAGCATGTTCAGGGTGCCGCCGGTGACCGGTGTGGCCGCGGTACTTCCGGATCCGGACGGTGATCCGCCACCACTGCTGCATGCGGCGAGCGCGAGCGTCGCCACGGCGGCAAGGGATACTGCCGCCAGCCGTCTTCTGGCCATTGGTCCTCCTCCGGGACTCGATGAGGCCGAAGCTAGGACGGCGAGCGCCGTACGGAAGGCCGGTCACAGAACCGTCAGAGCCTTGTCACCGCGAGTCCGCGCGAAGATGACGAAGTCATGACAGACGTCACTCACAGTTGGGCCTGCTGTGGGTCACACTGGACCGGTGACACACAGCTTGCTGTTGGTCGACGACGAGCCGCGGATCCGCCGGGTCCTGCGGCTGGCCCTGGAGGACGAGGGCTACCAGATCGCCGAGGCCGCCAACGGGTACGACGCCATGGCCGCACTGCGCCGGGAGCCGCCGGACGTGGTGCTGCTGGACCTGATGCTGCCCGACCGCGACGGTTTCTCCGTCTGCCGCGAGATCCGCCGGGCCAGCGACGTACCGGTGATCATGGTGACCGCGCGGACCGACAGCCACGACGTGGTGGCCGGGCTCGAGGCGGGAGCGGACGACTACGTGACCAAACCGCTGGTGGCCAAGGAGCTGTCGGCCCGGATCCGGGCGCTGCTGCGCCGGGTCGAGCCGGCCAACGCGCGGCAGTCCGAGGTGCTGGTGGTCGGCGACCTGCGGATCGACGTGCTGGGCTACGAGGTGACCCGGGGCGACACCGTGCTGTCGCTGACCCGGACCGAGTTCAAGCTGCTCGCCGAGCTGGCCGGCGCCGAGGGCAAGGTGCTGAGCCGTGAGCAGCTGCTGTCGAAGGTGTGGGGCTACGGGTACTTCGGGGACAGCCGGATCGTGGACGTGCACATCCGCCGACTGCGGCTGAAGATCGAGCACGACCCGGCCAGCCCGACGCACCTGGTCACCGCGCGCGGCCTGGGCTACCGCTTGGTGAGCTGACCGGTGCGGAGGCGGCTGGCGCGGTGGGGGCGGCAACGGATCGGGCTCAGCCTGCGCGGCCGGGTCATGCTGGCCTACGGGCTGCTCGCGCTCGGACTGTCCGCGGTGCTCGCTCTCGTCACCTGGACCGTGGTCTCGGAGTACCTCACCGACCAGCGTGAGACGTCGGCGCAGGTGCAGACAGCCGACAACGCGGCAGCGTTCCAGTACGGCTTGTTCGGCCCACCGCAACCCTGCCGGCCGGACCGGGAGCACGTCGAGTGCGGCACCGCGACCCTCAAGCCGGACGTCAGCGTGATCGACCTGCTGAACAGCTTGCCGTCCACCGACTCGGCCTCCTCGATGGTGTTCTACGACGGCCAGTGGTACTCGATGACCGGGCGGCCGTCCGACCTGCCCGCCGACCTGCTCGAGCAGGTCCGCAACGGCAGTACGGCGCAACGCCGCCTGGTGGTCGGTGGTCAGCCGGTGCTCGCCGTCGGCGTACCGCTGCGCGGGCCAGGAGAGGTCTTCTTCGAGTGGCATCCGCTCGGCAGCCTGGACAACACGCTGCGGACGTTGAAGCTCACGCTGATCCTGGCCGGGCTCGTCACCGTGCTCATCGGTCTCGCGGTCGGACGGCTCGCGAGCACGCTGGCGCTGCGCCCGCTCGCCGCGCTGACCCGGGTCGCGGACGCGGTGGCGCGCGGACAGCTGGATGCCCGGCTGCAGGTCGAGGACGACCGCGACCTGCGTGGCCTGGCGCGGTCGTTCAACCAGACTGCGGCCGACCTGGAGCGCCGGGTGGCGGCCGACGCGCGGTTCGCCGGGGACGTCAGCCATGAGCTGCGGACGCCGCTGATGACGATGCTGAACTCGATGCAGCTGATCCAGAACCATCGCACCGAGCTGCCGGGCGCCGTACGAGAGCCGGTCGAGCTGCTCGGCGACGATCTCGAGCGCTTCCGGCGGCTGGTGATCGACCTGCTGGAGATCTCCCGGGACGACGGCGGCGACCGGGGCAGCCGGGAGATCGTCCGGATCGCCGATCTGGTCCGCGCCGCTGCGAACGCGGCCGCCGGGCGGGACGTGACGACTGTCGAGCCGGAGGCCGAGAGCCTGACGCTGCAGGCGGACAAGCGCCGGCTGGAGCGCGTGATCGCCAACCTGGTCGAGAACGCCGAGGACCACGCCGGCGGCTGCAAGGGCGTCGGGGTCGAAGCCGGCGGCCTGGGTGTCGTCATCACCGTCGACGACGCCGGGCCCGGCATCCCCGCGGCCGACCGGGACCGGATCTTCGAACGCTTCGGCCGTGGCGAGACCAGCAACCGCAGCCGCGGCGTCGGCCTCGGGCTGGCCATCGTCGCCCGGCACGTCCAGTGGCACCACGGCGCCATCACCGTCACCGACCGCCCCGGCGGCGGAGCTCGCTTCGTCGTCGAGCTCCCCGCCAAGACCACCTAGATGGTCCCGAATCGCGGTGTGATCCGGTTGGATGTGGACTCATGAAGATCGTGGTGTACGGCGCCGGCGGGATCGGGTGCTACGTCGGCGGAAGGCTGGCCGCGACCGGAGCGCCGGTGACGTTCGTCGGGCGGCAGCGCTTGGCGGACGAGTTGGCCACGCACGGGCTGCGGCTGACGGACTACCTCGGCGCGGATCTGCGGGTCGAGGCGGCGGACGTTCGGTACGAGACGTCACCCGCCGCGGCCGCCGAGGCGGATCTGGTCCTGGTGACGGTGAAGTCCGCGGCGACCGAGGGCGCGGCCGCCGAGCTCGCCGAAGTCCTCAAGCCCGGCGCGCTCGTCATCAGCTTCCAGAACGGCGTCCGCAACGGCGAACTGCTGCGAGAGCGGTTGACCGATCAGGCCGTGGTCACCGGGATGGTCCCGTTCAACGTGCTGAACCGGGGTGGTGGCGTCTTCCACCAGGGCACCGAGGGAGCGCTCGACATCCAGCGTCATCCGGGGCTGGCGCCGTACCTGGAAGCCTTCGCCAAGGCCGGGCTGCCGCTGACGCAGCACGACGACATCCTGCCGGTGCAGTGGGCGAAACTCCTGCTGAACTTGAACAATCCGATCAACGCGCTGTCCGACCTGCCGTTGCGGGACGAGCTGTCGCAGCGCTCGTACCGGCGCTGCCTGGCCGCGGCGCAGGCCGAGACGCTCGGGCTCCTGGATGCTGCCGGCATCGAACCGGCCAAGCTCCTGCCGGTCCCGATGCACCGCTTCCCGATGATCCTCCGGCTGCCGGACTTCCTGTTCCGTCGCCTTGCCGCCAAGATGCTCGCGATCGACCCGCTCGCCCGCACGTCGATGTGGGAGGACCTCCAGGCCGGCCGCACCACCGAGATCGACTACCTGAACGGCGAAGTCGTCCGCCTCGCCGACTCCCTCGGCCGCCCCGCTCCGGTCAACGCCAAACTCGTGCAGCTGATCCGCGAGGCCGAGACGAACCGCCGCCCGTGGCCCGGTCCGGATCTCCTCCGCGAGCTCCAGAGCTGATCTCGATATTTGCTACAAGTACTCTCGAATAATGATCGCCTACGACGTGGCAGTGGTCGGCGGAAGTGTAGCCGGGCTGCAGGCTGCGCTGACGATTGCGCGGGCGCGACTGCGGGTCGTGCTGTTCGACGACGGCCACCCGCGCAACCGGACGGCCGCGCACGTGCACAACTACCTGGGAGTGGGGAGTCCGTCGCCGGCCGAGCTACTCGCCGCCGGACGCCAACAGCTCGAGCAGTACGGCGTCGAGGTGCGGACTGCTCGCGTCAGCGAGATCAGCGACGACTTCGTGGTCGACCCGGTGGAGGGTCCGAGCGTGCAGGCGCGAGCGATCGTGCTCGCAACCGGGTTGCGCGACGAACTGCCGGATGTGCCAGGCGTCGCCGAGGCCTGGGGACGGTTGGTGGTCGCCTGTCCGCATTGTCACGGGTGGGAAGTTCGCGACCAGCCGCTGGTGCAGTTGGGCATGCGGGGCTTGCCGGATCGGTCGGTCGAACGCGCACTGTTGCTCAGCCGGTGGAGCGACGAGGTCGTGCTCTGCACCGACGGCGACGAGTTGAGCGACGAACAACTGGCTCGATTGCACACTGCCGGCGTGCGGGTGCGCGGGGAGAAGGTCGAGGCTGTGGTTAATGGTCGTGTCGTACTCGAGGGCGGTGATGTGCTGCTCCCAGCGGCTGTGTTCGTGGTCGTTCGCCAGCATCAGCAGAGTGATCTGGCGGCTCGCCTCGGTTGCCAGGTCGACGATGGCGCGGTGGTTGTCGACAGCAACGGCCGGACCACAGTCCCTGGCGTCTATGCGGTGGGAACGACCGCCGTACCGAGCCTCTTTGCGATCGGCGCGGCGGGCCACGCGAGCACGACGGCCGTCGCGCTGCACGCCGATCTGCTGGAGCGCGACCTCAAATCATAGGCGCGCGGCGGGTGGGAGGTCGGCCGGGTCGGCGGTGCGCCAGGCCAGCGGGTCGGGGCCGAGTCGGCGCAGCTCGGTGAGCTGGAGGACGCACCACGGAGACAGCTCCGGGAGGTCGAGCGGCCACTCGGCCCAGCGGTACGACGCGACTTCGCTCGGATTCGGCGTGGGGTCGCCGGTCCAGGGAACCCGGTAGACGGGACACAGCTCGTTCTCGACCACGCCGGTCGGCATCTCGGCGCGGTACCGGAACTCCGGCAGCACCAGGTCGACCAGGTCCGCGACGATCCCGAGCTCGTCGACGAGGCGGCGCCGTACCGCGTCCACCACCGGCTCGCCCGGAAGTGGGTGCCCGCAGCAACTGTTGGTCCACGCCCCGGGCCAGGTCGGTTTGTCCAACGCCCGTTGGGTGATCAGGACCCGGCCGGCCTCGTCGACGACGTAGCTGGAGAACGCCAGGTGCAACGGGGTCGCCGCATGGTGGACCGTCGCCTTGGCCTCGGTCCCGATCGCCCGGCCGGCCTCGTCCAGCAGCACAACGCGCTCCTCCGTCACAATCCAGGAGCCTAGTCGACGAGTCGTTTGCTACTGTGTCGAGCGTGATCAAGCGACGTGTGGCGTATCGACCGGCTCTGGGAGGGGCCGGCACTCGGTAGTACCCACACCTCGCTCCACCCAGAGCCTCCGGCACAGGAACCCGGTTCCTGTGCCTTCTTGTCGCCCGGAGGCGTCTGCGGGGTGCCTCCTGTCTCGAGAGGAATCCCATGGTCGAACCTCAGGTGGTGGTCGAGCGACTACGCCGTACCACCGACACCATCGTCGGCGAGAGCGAGCTGCTCGAACGGCTGGCCACGGGCCGGCAGCTGCGGATCAAGTACGGCGTCGACTGCACCGCGCCCGACCTGCACCTCGGACACGCGGTCAACCTGTGGATGATGCGCCAGCTGCAGGACCTCGGCCACCAGGTTGTCTTCCTGCTCGGCGACGTGACCACGCGGGTCGGCGACCCGACCGGCCGCTCCGAAACCCGACCGCAGCTCACCCCGGCGCAGATCGAGGCGAACGCGCAGTCCTTCCTCGAACAGGTGTCACTCGTGCTGCGCACCGACCCCGAGGTGCTGGAGATCCGCCGCAACTCCGAGTGGTACGACAGGATGGCCGTGGCGGAGCTGTTGAGCCTGTTCGGCCAGGTCACGCAGGCCCAGCTGATGGCTCGGGACATGTTCCGGGAGCGGGTCGCGGCCGGGCGGGAGATCGCGGTGCACGAACTGGTGTACCCGGTGCTGCAGGGATACGACAGCTTCGCGATGCGCAGCGATCTCACGATCGTGGGCTCGGACCAGCTGTTCAACGAGCAGCTCGGCCGGCACTTCCAGCAGCGACTTGGGGCGCCGCCGCAGGTGGTGATGACGACCACGATCACGCCGGGGATCGACGGCCGGGCGAAGCAGTCGAAGTCGCTGAACAACTACATCGGGCTGACCGACAGCCCGCGGGACAAGTTCGGCAAGCTGATGAGCATCCCGGACTCGCTGGTGGAGAGCTACGCGCACGTCTACACCGAGCTTGCCCTCGACACAGTCGCCGCTCTTGGTGCGGCCGCGTCCGCCGGTGGGCCGGCGGCACGCGACGCCAAGCTCCGGCTGGCCGCAGCCGTCGTCACCCGCTACCACGGCGCCGGCGCGGCCCGGGCCGAGCTCGAGTCGTTCACCCGCACGTTCTCAGAGGGCCACCAGCCGACCGACATCCCGGAGGTCCTGGTCCCGTCCCACACACCGACCGTTCTCGAACTCCTCCAGGCTGCACGCCCGTCCGACAGCAACTCCGCCCTCCGCCGCCTGATCCGCGCCGGCGCGGTAACCATCAACGGAACCCGAGCCGCCGATCCAGCCGACACCGTGGACCTGAGCGCCGACGTCGTACTCAAGTCCGGCCCACGCACCTGGCACCGGCTCAGCCATCGGCGGTCTCCGGAAGAAAGTGGTCACTGAGCGACCACCTTCTTCCGGAGAGCCGGTTATCCACAGGGGGTCTGCGGGGCGGGAGTGGGATCGGGGAGGGTGGGCGGATGGAGTGGTGGTGGGAGCGGCAACTCGCGGACGGTGGGCTGCACGCGCTCATCCACGACCAAGGCCGGATCGTCTCGCGAGCTCAGCTCCTGACAGCCGGCTGGACCGCGGCGCGGATCAGGCGGCCGTTGCGCAGCAGGCGATGGCAGACCGTCCATCCCGGTGTCTACGCGACACACACCGGGCCGATCGGGTACGACGAGAGGCTGCTGGCAGCGCTGCTGTACGCCGGACCCGACGCCGCGTGGAGCCATTACACCGCGGCGGAACAGCTCGGCCTGATCGCACCGGACCGCAATCGTCCGATTCACCTGACGATTCCGGAGCGGCGCCGGGTGGTGGCGCGGCCCGAGCTCGTCATTCACCGCGATGCGCACTGGGCCGACCGTCTCTCCCGGGTCGTCCCACCGCGGCGGACACCCGCGCACGCCGTACTGGATATCGTCGGCGTCACGCCGTCGCTGGAGCAGTCGGCGGCGCTCATCGCCGAGGCGTGCCAAAGCGGCCGAGTCAGTACGGTGGACATCCTGCAGGCCCTCGCCGATCGTCCGCGCCTGCGCCATCGCGGATCGCTGAGACCGATCATTGCCGATGTCGCCGCCGACTCACACTCGCTGGTACTGCGCCGTACCCACCCGGGCCTGGACGCCACGCCCTGCAGTCCGTCCTGCCCAGTGCGCTGACCTTTCCGGAAGGTCATTGCCACCTCGCGACACCTTCTTTCCGAAAACCTGGAGACCTACGGGTGGCGGGTGGGGACACTTGGCGGGTGGAAGTCAAGAGGGTTGAGGCGTTGGTGAGTGTGGGGGCCCGGTATGTGGGGCGCTTGCCGGCGTTCGAGGTGGGGCCGGCGTGGTGGTCGGAGGTCGAGGGGGTGACCCGTCGGCTCGAGCAGGTGCTGGGGGTGCGGACCGTCGTACTGCGGCTGGTGCATGCGGACGAGGACGTGATCGGTCGGGGCGGGCGGACCGTGTACCACGTGCAGGCGATGGGCGAACCCCGGTCCGGTGTGCTGGACGAGACGCCGTACGACGGCTGGGACGCGATCGTCGCGCCGCAGCCGCGGCGGGCAACGTGGGCCGAGGTGGACGGGCCGGAACGAATGGCCGAGTGGGCGCGGTCGATCATCGGACCGGGCGAGCCGGTCCAGGTGAAGACGTGGAACCTGTCGTGCCTGATGCGGTTCGACGGCGCGTGGGTCAAGGCGACGAGCCGGTTCGCCAGCGTGGACGCCGACATCATCGAGCAGGTCCAGCGGTACGACGAGACGCTCGCGCCGACCGTCCTCGGCCGGTCGATGGCGGACCGCTGGTCACTGCTCGCCCACGCCCCGGGAGTCGACTGCTGGGAACCCGATCCGGCCACCGTCGAGAACGTGGTCAGCCGGTGGGTCGCCGTACAGGCCCAACTCGCAGACGACCTCGACGGGTTGCGAGCGCCTCGAATGCTCCCGGATGGCCTGGCTGCTCAAGTCAGGCGTCTCCTCGACGTCGTCGAACTGCCCGCGACCGACCGCGTGGACGTCGAGGAACTGCTGACCCGACTGCCTGCGATGGTCGCCGACCTCCAGATCGCGGGACTGCCGATCACCTTGGTGCACGGCGACTTCCACCCCGGCAACTGGCGCTCGGACGGCACCGCGCGAGCGATCGTGGACTGGGCGGACACCTTCGTCGGACACCCGGCGACCGACATCTCGCGGCTGCTCGACTGGCTGCCGGAGGCCAAACGGGCCGATGCGCTCGACGTGTGGACGACCACGTGGAAGAAGCACCGACCGGACGCCGATCCCCCGCGCGCTCTCCGGCCGATGACGGTCCTGAACCATCTGATCTACGCCGTCATGTACCAGACCTTCCTCGACAACATCGAGCCCGACGAGCGCGTCTACCATCGGGACGACCCGCGCACGGAGCTTCAGGCAGCCGTGCAGGCCTACAGAAATGAGCTGGCATGACCGTTCTGGTGACAGGTGCGACCGGCAATGCAGGCGGCGCGGTGGTGGAGGCACTCGCGGCCGCGGGGCTGCCGGGGCGCGCGCTGGTGCGCAAGGAGGTCGCCCTGCCGGCGGGGATCGACCCGGTGTACGGCGATCTCAACCAGCCGGACACGTTCGTCGACGCGCTCGACGGTGTGACGGGCATCTTCCTGCTGAGCGGCTACGACCGGGTCGAGGAGTTGCTCGACAACGCCGTACGCGCGGGGGTCCGCAAGGTCGCGCTGTTGTCGAGCAGCTCACTGGACAGCGCGGACACCTCGAACGCCATCGCGGCCTACCATCACGCGGCCGAGGAAGCGGTGAAGGCATCCGGCCTCGAGTGGACCTTCCTCCGACCCAACTCCTTCATGTCCAACACCCTGCGCTGGCTGGACCAACTGCGCGCCGGCGACGTGGTCCGCGTGCAGTTCCCCGAGGTCCCGATCTCGACGATCCACCCCCTCGACATCGCCGACGTCGCGGTCCGCGCCTTGACCGAGGACCACGCCGGCGCCATCCACCGCCTGACCGGCCCGGTCGCCCTCACGCCGCCGGAGCAGGTGGCGATCCTTGGCGAGGCGCTCGGTCGTCCGCTGGCGCCGTACCCGATGAGCCGGGCGGAGACGCATGACGAACTGCAGGCCTCCATGCCCGCGCCGTACGCCGATGCGATCGAGAGCTTCTTCGGGGACGGCATCATCGACGAAACCTCGGTGAACGACACCGTCGCGATGGTCACCGGCCACGAACCCCGCACCCTGCAGGAGTGGACCCACTCGAACGCGAGCCTCTTCGCCTAGGTCGTCAGCGTGCGGAGGTGGGCGATCATCGTGTCCACCGCGGTCCGCAGCGGCGCGGGGTCGCGGCGGACCTGACTGAGCAGCAGGCCGCCCTGTACGGCGGCGAGCATGGCGACCGCGAGATCGCCGGGGTCGGCGGCCTCGCTCAGCTCGCCCCGCTTCTGCATCCGGACCAGACCGTCGCGGATCAGTTCCTCCCACCGGGCGAAGGCGTTGGCCAGCTGCACGCGGGCGACCGGGTCGCTCTCGGCGAGGTCGCTGGCGAGGGAGCCGAGCGGGCAGCCGCCGGCGCACTGCGTCTCGGTCAGGATGCCGACCATCAGGTCACGCCACTGGCTGAGTGACCCGAGGGTGTCGAGCTCGTCGAGCCCCTGGTGCTGGACGTCCATCACCCGGCCGGTCTGGTACTCGATGACCGCGAGCACCAGCGCGTTCTTCCCCGGGAAGTAGTGGTACAGCTGCGACGGGCTGACCCCGGCCGCGGCCTGGATGTCCTCGATCGTCGTCCGCGCGACCCCTTGCTCGAGCATGAGCTGGGACGCCGCCGCGACGATCCGGTCCCGGGTCGCCTGTCCCTTCTTCGTCAGTCCCACGGCACCCAGCATAGCTTTTTGGAGTTGATACTCCAATTTCTCCGGCGAAGGATTGGAGCAATTACTCCAACTACCGAACAGGACTGCGATGACTCAGGACTTTGCCGGGCAGACTGCGTTGGTCACCGGCGGAAACAGCGGGATCGGGCGCGAGGTCGCGAATCAGCTCGCCCAGCGGGGTGCGCACGTGGTGATCAGCGGCCGGGACGTGGCCCGGGGCACCGCCGCGGTCGAGGCGATCCGGGGCGCGGGCGGGCGGGCCGACTTCGTGCAGGCGGACCTGGCCGATCTCGACAGCGTCCGGTCGCTGGCCAAGCAGGCGATCGCGCTGGGTCGCGGACGGGTCGACGTACTGATCAACAACGCGGGGTTGTTCCCGTTCGCGCCGACGGCCGAGGTCGCGGCCGCGGACTTCGACGAGGTGTACGCCGTCAACGTGCGCGCACCGTTCTACCTGGTCGCCGAGCTCGCGCCGCTGATGGCCGAGCACGGCCGCGGCTCGATCGTCAACCTGACCACGATGGTCGCGTCGTTCGGGATGGCCGGCGCGGCGCTGTACGGCTCCAGCAAGGCGGCGCTGCAGCTGCTGACCAAGGCGTGGGCGGCGGAGTTCGGGCCGGACGGCGTGCGCGTGAACGCGGTCAGCCCGGGGCCGACCCGAACGGAAGGGACCGCGGTGCTCGGCGACGGGCTGGGCGACCTGGCCGGCACCACCCCACTCAACCGCGTCGGCACTCCCTCCGAGATCGCCGCCGGAATCGTCTTCCTGGCCTCAGAAGAAGCCGCCCTCGTGCACGGCGCCACACTCCCGATCGACGGTGGCCGTCTCGCGGTCTAGTCGTCGACCTGAATGACGCAGAACTCGTTGCCTTCGGGGTCGCGGAGGACGATGAAGCCGTGCTCGTCGGGTCGCCGATCTCGGCCGGTCTGGCCTTCATGGCTTCCTCCAGAAACCCATGCGGGGTGCCGTGTGGTCGAAGGTGGCGGGCAAGGGACCGCGGGTGAGTTTGGCTCGGGTGTGCGGGTCCAGGTCGAGGTCGTAGTTGGAGGTGAGGTGGTGGGCTGCGGTGCTGGTGGTGAGGAGTACGACGTTCCTGCCCGGACAGACCGCCGGGCCTTCGCTGAACGGGATCAGCGGCCACGACCCGTCCGAGCGGCCGTCGAGCCAGACCTCGGGGACGAAGTCGTTCGCGAAGTCCAGCGCCTCGTCGTCGCGGTGGAAGACCGAGCTCACGATGGCGAACTCGGTCCCGGGCGGCGCCGTACCCGCATCCCAGAAGGTCTCGGTCCGGCCTTCGCGCAGTACGACGAGCGTCGTCGGCCACAAGCGCAGCGACTCCAGAACAGCGCCGCCGGCGTACGCCCGCAGCGGAGAGTCGTCCTTGGCGATCTGCTCGGCGACGTCAGGCCTCGTCGCGAGTACGGCGAGCAGTCGCCACAGCGCAATGCCCGCGGCGTCGAAGGCGAACAACCAGTGCGGCACCTGACCGGCCGGATCGAGCCCTCCCCCGGGCGCCACGGTCCGGCTGTCCCGCTTGATCGAGCTCAGCATCAGCGCATCGACGAGACTGCCGGGCGCGTCGTGCTCGACGTACTCGGCCAGCTTTCGATCGAGCCGCTGCCGCGCGTTCCGGTTGCGTGGATGCAGCGTCGCCCAGTTGGCGTTCGACCGCAGGACGTCGAGCAGGTCGGTGAGCTCGGTGTCGTCGCGGGCCTCGTCGCCGAGCACGATCCGGCGGACGATCCGCGACCAGACCGCCCGGAAGTCGGTCCAGCCGAACGTCCCTTCGAGCTGGAGCTCCTCGGTGATGGCGGCGGTCATCGACTCGGCGTGGCGATGGACCGGCTGGTGGGTGTCGAGCGCTTCCTCGTTCAGCTCGCGGCGCGGTGCCCGCAGCGGCGGGTCGGTGGCCAGGACGGCGTGCGGCTGGAAGTGGTTCAGCGCGCCGACCTTGTCACTGGTTGCCGCGGAGAACGGTTCGGGGGTCTCGTGCAGGATGCGGTGGACGTGGCCGGGGTCCAGGACGAGCGCGATGGTCCGGCCCGGAAGGCGGATCAGCAGCGGCCCCTCGCCGTACTTGTCCCGCAGCGCCCGCACCCGGCGGAGCGCGTGGTCGTCGGCGTGCAGGAGCTCGGCCGATCTGGAGGCCGCCGGGCGACGCAGGATCGCGCCTTGCGCAACCACCGGCAGCAGTACGTCGCGGATCGCCCGGGCGGCGTCCGGAAACGTCGCAGTGGGGAGCATGGCCGCCCTGTGCCCGAGCCGGCCGGTGACAAACTCAGGCGTTGGGGCCCAGGGCGGCGACGTACTCGGTGCCGGAGCAGGTGGTGCCGAGCCGCGGGAAGATCATCGACACCGCGAGCTCGTGGGCCCGGCCGTCCAGCCCGGTCATCGCGTCCGTGATGTAGACGGTGTCGTAGCCGAGGTCGTCCGCGGCCCGGCCGGTGGACTCGACGCCGAAGTTCGTCGCGATCCCGGCCAGCGCGACCGTCTCGATCCCGCGGGTCTGGAGCTCGTGGTCCAGCTCGGTCCGGCCGAACGCGCCGATCGTCCGCTTCACGATCTCCAGATCACCCGGCTCCGGCGCCGCGCCGGGCGCGAACCCGCTGCCCTCCGGCTGCACCTCGACCCCGGGCCGTTCCACCCGCACATTCACGACCAACCCGCCGACGGACCGTGTCGCCTTCGCGAGCGCCACGCATCGCTCAAGCACTTCCGGACCGCTCAGCGGCGCCGTCTCCAGCGCCACGATCCGCGGCATCAGGTCGATCAGAACCAGTGCGGTACTGCGGGGGTCAAGGCTGAGTGTGGTCACCCACCGAGACTATCGGCCAGGGTTTCGGCGAACGCGACGTCCCGCTCGGTTCCGGAGAACCCGAGCCGCCACCGGCCACCGTCGTACGAACCCGGTGGGAGTGGCCGTCCTCCCGGCTGCCAGAGCGGCTGCCAGGCGACCGAGCCGTTCGGCGGGTCGTACCAGTGGTTGTCCGCGGACCACGCCGAGCCCGGCCGGTACGCCGTCACGACACTGAGTCCGCCGCCGGTCGCCATCGACCACCGCGGCAGCCCTGGGACGTCGCCGTTCCGCCCGAAGCCGCCGGGGTCATCCTGGTCGGCCAGCGCCGAGTCGACGTTCAGCGCGACCTCCCAGACCGGAGCGTTCGTGTCGTCGTGCACCGTCCAGTCGAGCCTGGTGTCGAACGTGGTCGCGCCGAAGTCGAACGACCAGTCTGCCGTGACCGGCTCGTCCCCGAAGGAGATGCCGCGCAGTCTCAGCGACGATCTGCCGGCGTCCACGCGCGCCGCCGGACCGCTGAGGTCGGTCGCGCCGAAGTTCCCGACCGCAAGGTACGGCGCGGTCGAGCGGCCGCTCGAGTCCAGGACCGGACGGTAGTCACGGCGACCGTCCGGGTCGACCTGCAGACCGGTCAGCGCCGCGCGTGGACTCGTCTCGATCGTCGCCCGGTAGTTCGCCGTACTCACCACACGGCCCTTCGTCACCTGCACCTTGGCAAAATCGAGCGGCGCGACGAACAGACCGCCCTTCCCCCAACCGGCTCCGGTGGCGTACCAGTCGCTGCCGTCCTGGACGACCTCCGCCGCGTGTGCCGGGATCGTCCCGGCCAGCTGATCGACCGTGAAGTGCAGCGGGTCCTTGCTCTTGTACACCTTGGTGACTTCGTAACCGCCGTCGCAGCAGACGAACAAGTACCAGTCACTGCCGCGCTGCACGACGTACGGCGACTCCGTCGGGCCACCGAACGTCCCCGTCACCGGGTGCTGGAACGCCGTCCGCCGCTCGCTCCAGTTCTTCAGGTCAGGACTGGTGCGGTAGGCAACGATGTGGTTGCCGCCGGCCGGGGTCGAGTTGGCCGTGTAGTACATCACCCACTGGTCGCCGACCTTGCGCACCATCGGGTCCCGCCCGTCGAATCCGTCGGTGAACAACGGGTTCGCCGCGTCCCGGGTCCAGTGCACGAGATCGGTCGATGTCGCGAGGTGCATCCGGTACGCCGTGTGGTCCGGCGTGCCGGCGGCGTAGAACATGTAGTACGTCCCGGCCTCGTACAGCACGTACGGGGCCCAGATGTGGCTCTCGCCCGCCGCCGGATCGGCGACCAGCGCAGGTGGTTGCTTGGTCCACGGACCGTTGGGTGTCGGCGCGGTGGCGTGCCCGAAGCTCTTTTCGTCGAGCGGGTTCGCCGGCTCGGCATGCGTGATCGCGAACACGTGCCAGACGCCGGTCTCACGGTTCTGCACCAGCGTGTGATCGTTGTAGTACCAGGGCCCGGTCTCGCCGACACTCGGGTCGTAGACCTTGGTGAACGGCCCGGCCGCAACCACCTTGTCGACTTCGACGTACGGCGTGATGCGCACCTGATCGGGAGACGCCGCGGCCTGCAGCGGCGTCGTGAGGAATGCCAAGCCGACAATTGTGGCAAGAACCTTGCGGATCATGAGTTGAGCACCAGGTCGAGGAAGTCGAGGCCGACCAGGTAGCCGGTCGCGGCCGGGTTCTTCCCGGTCAGCGTGATGGTGAGCTGATGGCTGCCTGCGGTGAGTTGCGCGGTCCCCAGATCCACTTGCTGCGTGCTCACTCCGGCCGCCACGTAGCCGTCGAACGTCACCTTGGCTCCCGCCACCTCGAGCTCCGCGATGCCGTAGTCGGCGGCCTTGGTGAGGACCGTCGACAGGTCGTAGGAGCCGGTGGTCGGGACGGTGAACCCGAGGACGACCTTGTCGCCGGCCTTGGTTCCGTGGATCCAGGCCTGGGTGCCGTTCGACCAGCTCACCCCGCAGCAGTTGCCTTGCGGATCCACCGGCACGGTCGAGGAAACCGGCGGCAGCATCGACTCACCCTCGACCCGCAGCGTGTTGCCGGTCGTCGCCTGGGCGACCGCCGACTTCGCGCCGGTGTGTCCGGCGAGATCGACCGCGGCGACCCGGTACGACCAGGTCTCGTGCAGCCCGAGATCCCGGTGCAGGAACCCGGGCAGCGGGCTCGTGCCGATCAGCTTCTCGGAGCCGCCGGCCTTTGTGCCATAGACCTTGTACTGCGCGACGCCGCTCTCGTCGACCGCGTCGGACCAGCGAACGTCGATCGCGTTGTTCGTCCGCCCGGCCGCAGTCACTGCGGCAACCGCGCCGGGCGCACGGTTGTCGCCGTACGGGAGGACCAGGGACTGGACGACGTACGACGATGCCGTCCAGCTCGGCCCGGTCGGGCGGAGCTCGATGTCGAGCTCGGTGCGACCGAAGGTGAGTACCGAAGGCAACTGGTAGTTGTCGTCCAGCCAACGCTGCCGATCGTTGCCGAGCGGCTGCAGCCAGGTGCCGGCGTCCTTGCCGTCGACGAACACCTTGGCCGATTGGCCGGAGGTGTTTTGGTCACTCGTCCTGCGTAACGTCACGCCGCGGTTGGCCGGGTCGATCGTCACGCTGAACTTGATCGGCTGGGTCGTCGACCGGACCTGGTCGGTCAGCACGATGTCGTCGTACTCACCTTCGTACACGGACGTCAGCTCAGTTTGTGTCGCGGTGTCGACGTACCCGTGCTGCTGCCGGCTCTGCGCCGAGCCGGTGTCGACCCGGTCGGTCTCGCGCGCGCCGAATTGCGCGGCGGTGTAGAGGAACGCCGTCGAGCCGTAGATCGCCGGGTGATCGTCCTGCTGGCCGTGCTCGATGCTGAAGTCGAGCAGGTTCTGGAACCCGATCGCGTCGGTGATGTGCAACCGCCAGGCGCCGTCGCACTCATAGGTGCAGAACCCGGCCTTGACCTCGTGTGCGGAGTTGCCGTGGAACGGGGTCGAGTAGGTGCCGGCGTTGAAGTACCAGCCGGACTCGTAGTAGTCCTCGGTCCCGGTGCCGTGGATCGCCGGCGTCCGCTCGCCGTCGACGTACACCCGCTCGTCACCCTCGAGGTAGCCGCGCGTGTTGCCGTCGGCAAGCAAACCTTCCATCGTCTGGGAGACGCCGACGAACTTCCCGCGCCCACTCACGTCCGCGAACGTCCAGTCGCTGCCCTGCGTGGTCTCGCCGCGATGCGAGATCGCGGTGAAGTAGCCGGTCTTCCCGGTCAGCAGGTCGACCGCCTTGCGCGCGTCCCGCGCCGTCGTCGTCTCGGCCTGCCCGGTCAGTGGGTACGTCGACTTGTTGACCAGAGTGACCGTGGCACGGGCGGCGTACGGCATCGGCCACCAGGACGAGTACCAGCCGTCGGGGTCCATCGCGAAGAACAGCGAGCGGACCGGGTTCTCGCCGAGACCGGAGCCGAAGAACTCCCCGATCGGGGCGTCGACGCGCTTCTTGCCGTCGATCGTCACCTGCACCCGGACACCGGCCAGCAGCGAGTCGGACGGCTTGACGCGGGCCGCGTCCTCCTCGGTCGCGGCGTACGCCATCGAGTGCATGCCGCTCCAGTTCTGCTTGGTGATGACGTAGCCGTGCGCCTGCTCCTCCGCGAGGTGGTTCGGGCCGAGGTCGAGGGTGTCGGTGCGCTTCGCCGTACCGCCGACGATCGAGTCGGCCCAGTAGGTGAACTCGTTGAAGTCGAGGTCGGACGAGACGAACTCGTTGGTAATCGTGAGCTGCGACTTGCCGGCGGTCAGCGCGGCCGGGAGGTCGACGACCTGGTCGTGCCACTGCGCGCCCTCTGCCTTCAACGGCGCCCACTCGCCCGCCTCGACGCCGTCGACGAGCACCTTCGCCCGCTGGTTGCCGATCCGTAGGTCCATCCGGCGGATCAGCTGCACGCCGGTGTTGGCCGGATCGACCTTGACCGTGAATTTGCTGCTGCCGGTGAACGCGCGTCCGTCGTCCGCGAACGACTTCAGGTCGAGGCCGACGATCTCGGGCAGCTTGAGCCGCAGCGCGCTCAGCTCACCTGCTCCCGTGGTGTCGGCCAGCGTGATCTGCTTGCCGGGGGCAAGGTTCAGGCTCGTGGTCCTGGTCTGGCTGTTGGGCTGGGCCGGCTTGGGGTCCTTCGTGCCGGACGCCTTCAGCAGCGCGACGACGTCCTCGGCCTTGTCGGCCGGGTCGAAGGTGCGGATGCCGCTCGCGTCGGGGAACTCGCGGTAGCCGACGTGGTAGAAGTACGGGTTGCTCTGGGTGGTGATGCGCATCGAGCGCTGGTAGGGCATCGGCACCCGGACGTAGACGCCGCCGCTGGTCTCCTCCGCGTTCGCGACCAGCGGGAACACGAACGGCGCGCCCAGCTTGCCGTCGGCGAGGTCCTGCAGGGACGTGTGGATCACCTGCTTGCCGTCGAGCTCGATCGTGATCGTGCCGGTCTTGGTGACGTTGCCGTCGTCCCGGGTGAACCAGATCGTCCCGACCTCGCCCGGGCCTTCGTCCTCGGCGATCACGCAGCCCTGCGCGGTGGTCCGCACGCAGGAGTACTTGCCGTCGAAGCCGTCGTTGTTGGTTCCGTCGCGGCCGAAGCTGGAGAACTGCTTGGTCCGGACGCCGGTCTGGAGCTCGGGCAGGCGGTCGAGATTGCGGTACACGTCCCAGCCGACCGGGCCGTTCAGCGCCGCATGCTTGGCGGCTTGCTCGGCGGCTTCCTTGGCGGCTTCCGTGGCGGCTTCCTTGGCGGCTTCCTTGGCGGCTGACGCCGTACTCGGGGTGGTCAGAACAGGGAGGGCGAGCAGCGCGCTGAGGGCGAGCGCGGCGACACGACGGAGCATGTGGGCGGCCTTCCGACTTCGTGGGAAATCGATTTCTGAGATGTCTACCATCGCGATCGGGTGGTTGAGAAGACCTCGCGGGCAAATTGGCTGGCCGTCCCACGGGTCGGGCCCGCCGGATCGCGCCCTTGCCGCGCGCGACAGACTGGGTCCCGACACCACACTGACCAGCGGGAGATTCGATGAGTTCTGCTCCAGCCCAGATCGCCGTCACCGGCCTCGCGGTGATGGGCCGCAACCTGGCCCGGAACCTGGCGCGCAACGGGTTCCGTGTCGCCGTCCACAACCGGTCGCAGAGCCGGACCGACGCCCTTGTCAAGGAGTTCGGCCACGAGGGCGAGTTCGTCCCCGCCGCCGACCTGCCCGCGCTGGTCGCGTCGCTGGAGCAGCCGCGCAAGATCATCATCATGGTCAAGGCGGGCGAGCCGACCGACGCGGTCATCGACGAGCTGGTGCCGCTGCTGGACGAGGGCGACATCGTCGTCGACGCCGGCAACGCGCACTTCGCCGACACCCGGCGCCGGGAGACCGCGCTGCGCGAGAAGGGCCTGCACTTCGTCGGCAGCGGCGTGTCCGGCGGCGAGGAGGGCGCGCTGAACGGCCCGAGCATCATGCCCGGCGGCTCCCCGGAGTCGTACGCGGCGCTCGAGCCGATGCTGACCAAGATCTCCGCGCACGTGAACGGCGAGCCGTGCTGCGTGCACGTCGGGCCGGACGGCGCCGGTCACTTCGTCAAGATGCTGCACAACGGCATCGAGTACGCCGACATGCAGCTGATCGCGGAGGCGTACGACCTGCTCCGGCACGTCCTGGGTCTGTCGCCGGCCGAGCTGGCCGACGTGTTCCGGGAGTGGAACACCGGCGACCTCGAGTCGTTCCTGATCGAGATCACTGCCGAGGTGCTCAGCCAGACCGACCCGACCACGGGCGGCTCGTTCGTGGACGTCGTACTGGACCAGGCGGAGCAGAAAGGCACCGGTCGGTGGACCGTGCAGTCTGCGCTCGACCTGGGCATCCCCGTGAGCGGCATGGCCGAGGCCGTGTTCGCCCGGTCGCTGTCGGGCGACGTCGTACGGCGTACTGCTGCCGCCGGCGTGCTGCCGGGGCCGGCCGACACGAAGGCGGACGTGGACCGGGACGCGTTCATCGAGGACGTGCGGCACGCGCTGTACGCGTCGAAGCTGGTCGCCTACGCGCAGGGATTCGACGCGATCCGGGCGGCGAGCGAGCAGTACGGATGGGACATCGACCTGGGTGCGATGGCGACGATCTGGCGGGGCGGATGCATCATCCGGGCGCGCTTCCTGGACCGCATCAAGGAGGCGTACGACCGGAACGCCGACCTGCCGTCGCTGCTCGTCGACGACTACTTCAAGGACGCCGTCTCGAACGGTCAGGAGGCTTGGCGTCGAGTGGTCGCCACGGCTGCGACCGTCGGCGTACCGGCGCCTGGGTTCTCGGCCGCACTGTCGTACTACGACGGTCTGCGGGCGGAGCGGCTGCCGGCTGCGCTGATCCAGGGTCTGCGTGACCTGTTCGGCGCGCACACCTACCGGCGGACGGACCGCGAGGGGACCTTCCACCTCGAGTGGTCGGGCGACCGGTCGGAGACGCAAAGCTGAGGTTTGATGTGGTGTGGCGGATTGGCGCTGGGCTTCGAACGTATGTTCTAATAGACGCTCAGCGCCAGCCCGCTCACGGCGGGCGATGTTCAGAAGGAGATCGCCGCAACGATGACTGTAGACACTCTGGCAGTAGAAGCGCCGTCTGACGTCGCCGACACTCCCGACACCGTTGGCCCGGCTGCCGACCCGGCGCCGGCTTCCGAGGTTGTCGAGGCTCCCGAGGCTGTTGTGGCCGCGGAGAAGCCGAAGAAGGCTCCGGCGAAGAAGGCGGCCGGCAAGAAGACCAAGACCCTCGAGCTGACGCTGACCGTCACCGGCACGGCCGACGGCGAGTGGCACGCCGAGCTCAAGCAGGGCACCACCTACCTGGCCCGCAACCTCGCCGTCGCGGCCGCCGCGGTCTCCCGCGCCGCCAAGGAGCTGCACGAGGACCTCTCCACCCCGATCGACGAGGTCATCGAAGCCGCCCGCGAGCAGCAGGCCGCCAAGGTAGCCGCCCTCGAAGCCGAACTGGAAGCCGCCCGCAAAGCCCTCGCCGACCTCGACTGACCTCCCCCGCGGCCTGTTCCACGGGCCTGCCTCAGCCAGGGGCTCGGCCTGTTCCACAACCGCTGTCGTTTGGTGGGTTAAAACCCGCCCAGCGGGCGTATCGATCGCACAACCCCCACCCGGGGGGTAATTAAACAAACACATCG
>NZ_JBFAHB010000020.1:0-118172 GCF_040653975.1 Kribbella sp. NPDC050820 | reverse complement strand
CCGGACGGGCCGTCAGCGCACGCCGAGAGACGCCCGTACGGGTCTCGCCGAAGCGTGAACCTCAACACGCTACCTCCGTGTAGTAGTTGGAATCCCCGTCTCTCGCGATGGGGAGGACGTCAACCGGTGATCTCTCGGCAGGCGCGGTAGAACGGTGCCCACTCGTCGCGTTCCCGGACCACGGTCTCCAGGTACTCCGACCAGACGACCCGGTCCGCGGACGGGTCCTTGATCACCGCACCGAGGATGCCGCCGGCCACGTCGGTCGGCCGCAGCACGCCGTCGCCGAAGTGGGCCGCCAGCGCGAGCCCGCCGGTGACGACGCTGATCGCCTCGGCAGTGGAGAGCGTGGCCGAGGGTGACTTGACCGCGGTCCGCCCGTCCTCGGTGCGGCCGGAGCGCAGTTCGCGGAAGATCGTCACCACCCGGCGGATCTCGTCCAGCGCGTCGTCCGGCTGCGGAAGCTCGAGCGCGGTCCCGAGCTGCGCGACCCGGCGGGACACGATCTCGACCTCGTCGTCGGCCGAGTCGGGCAGCGGCAGGACGACGGTGTTGAACCGCCGCCGGAGCGCGCTCGAGAGCTCGTTGACGCCCTTGTCGCGATCGTTGGCGGTGGCGATGACGTTGAAACCCTTGCGGGCCTGGACCTCCGTGGCCAGCTCGGAGATCGGCAGCGCCTTCTCCGACAGGATCGTGATCAGCGCGTCCTGGACGTCGGACGGCATCCGGGTCAGCTCCTCGATCCGGGCGATCTTCGCCTCGGCCATCGCCCGCTGCACCGGACTCGGCACCAGCGCCGCCTCACTGGGGCCCTGGGCAATCAACTGGGCGTAGTTCCAGCCGTACCGGATCGACTCCTCGGCCGTGCCCGCCGTACCTTGCACCAGCAGGGTCGAGTCGCCGCTGATCGCGGCCGCGAGGTGCTCACTGACCCAGGTCTTCGCCGTCCCCGGTACGCCGAGGAGCAACAGCGCACGGTCCGTCGCAAGCGTGGCCACCGCGACCTCGATCAGCCGGCGCGGGCCGACGTACTTGGGTGAGATCTCCACGTCGCCGGCGCGTCCGCCGAGGAGGTAGGTGACGACCGTCGACGGTGAGAGCCGCCAGGCCGGTGGTCGCGGCCGGTCGTCGGCTGCGTGCAGCGCGGCGAGCTCACCGGCGTACTCCTCCTCGGCGTGCGGGCGCAAAACCTCTGTGCTCATGACAGCTCCTCGTACATTTCACGGCGGAAGGTCAGGGTCTCCACCAGCCGGCGTCGCCAGGTGTCTTCCTCACCGGTCGGCTCGCGGGTGATCGGATGGTTCAGTACGTCGGGTGGCGCCGCCCGGGCCGCGATACTCGCCAGCCGGGCCGACGATCGCGCGGTCCCGGCAGCAGCCAACTGGTCGAGGATGAGCGAGCCGAGCGACGCCGGCCACGGCACCGGCAGCCCGCCCACCAACTCGGCCAGGTCGATGGTCTCCTGCAATGCCTGCACCGCTCGGACCCATTCCTCAGCAGGCAGGACCCGCAGCAACTCGGCCGCGCTACGAGTGCCCGTCGAAGCGTTTGCCTTCAGCAACTCGCGTGCCCAGCTCTCCGAGCGTTCCCGTACGGCGGCCTCGGCCCACGCCGCCTGCAGGACCTCAGGGGCACAACCCTCGACCGGCAGGTGCAGCCAGGACGGATCCATCACCGCGAGCGGGGTGTTCGCGACGATCTGCAGGAACCACCAGGCGCGCTTGCCGAGGCCCTCCGGGTTCTGCGAGTCGAGGCCGTCGCGTTCCATCGAGGCGCTGAGGCGTTTCGGCAGGTCGACCGCCAGGACGCCTTGGCTGACGACCAGGTGTGACCACAGTCGCTCGGCCATCCGGTCGCCGTACCGGGATCCTTGGAGTCGGGCGAGCAGGCGGGCGGCGCCTCGACGGACATCCTTGGAACGGTCGTCGAGCGCGGCCTCCAAGAACTCCTCGTCGGCCAGCGACAAGGCGTCGCCGAGCACGGCGAGGAACTCGGCCCGGGTCGCGGCGGACTCGGTCGGCCAGACTCCCTGCAGCGCTGCGCGCGCGGCGGCTGGATCCTGCTGGCGCGTCGTACGCAACCAAGTCCGACGCTGGAGCGAGTTGCCATGCGTCCACAGCGCAACATCATTGCTCTCGGCAACCGCCGCATGGAGGAACTTCCACTCGGAATTGAGGTCGGCCAACCAGGTCGCCCGGCGTCCGGCCGCGGCGATGACGAGCGGCCGGTACTCCGCGCGGTGCCGTGCGTAGTCTGCCAGCGCCGGCAGATGCTCCGGCGGAACACCCCATCCACGGGCATCCGCCGCACGCAACCACTCGCCGAGCGCAGTCGTCTGGAAACCACCGAGCATCGCGGCCAGCCTGCGGATCGCGACCGGCCGGGGCAGCGGACGATCCTCACCAGGGGCCGCAGGCAACGGTTCGACGTCACGCAACGGCTTGCGGCCCGCGCGCCTGTAGACGGTCGCCAACGCAGCCGCGTCCAGCAGCCCGCCGTCGCCCAGCCGCTCCTGGATGTGCTCCGGCAGGTCCTCGAAGTGCACCGGTCGCCGATCGGTCCCGAGCAGCGCCGAGCTGACCAGCCCGTCCCAGCCCTTCACACGATCACCGGCCGGTCACCGTGCCAGCACGTCATCGGCCGGAACCCGGCCCGGTTCCACTCACCCGCGACCGTGACCGGATCACCGGCCGAGACCGCGAGCAGCTTCACCGGATCCAGGCCGGGCAGGATCTCGAGCCCGTCACCCGCACCGTCCACCAGCGCCCAGCCCTCGCCGTACGCGGCCGGGCGGACGTCCTGCAGGACCAGCGGCCAGCGCTCGTTCCACGGGTCGGCCGCGACGGATTCGACGTACGACGCCAGCGCCTGGCGCGCACCCAGTCCGGCGGGCCGGGGCGCGGGCAGCCGTGGAGCGGTCTGGGTGAGGAGTGCGCGCATCGGCAGCGCGCCGGGGTAGTAGGAGAGCGCTCCGGGCACGTACTCACCCGGGCGGGCCGGGAGTGGGTCGAGCGGACGTCCGGCGGCGGCGAAGGTGAGGATGAGTCCGAGCCGACCGGTTGTTGCTCCGCGCAACCAGACCCGGCGGACCGTCAGCCGGTCGTCGGGCTCGATCACCCGGCCGAGCACCAGCCAGTCGTCCTCAACCTTCTCGCCCTCGGCCAGCACTCGCGCGGTCTCGACCGTCCAGCCGATCCGGGACTGCACGGTGTCGGCCAGCGACGGCGGGAGGTCGGCCAGCCGACCGTGCGCGGACACGATCAAGTGGATGAGTGACAACTCCTCCAGCAATTCGCCCGGCCAGCCGTGACCGCGGCCGACGACGCCGGCCGCACGCCGTACCGCTCCGGCAACGCCTGGCGCCTGGGCGTCCACCATGCGCGCAGCCAGCCGGCTGAGCTCGCTGTACGCCCGCTGGTCGAAGCCACCCAGCCCTTGACGGACCTGATCGTCGAGCCAGCTCGCCAACTCGGCCATGCCCGCGGAGACCCGGTCCGCGCGCCTCGATGCGCGCTGTTGAGCCGCCAACGGATCAGCGACCTCACCGGGCTTCCGCTCGGGTCGCTCGGCCCGGGCGACGCGCTGGTCCACCCAGGTCTTCACCCACTCCGGCTCATCACCCGATCGGACCTCGCCGGTCGCCCAAAGCAGTAGCAACCCGAGCGAGTGCTTGCACGGGAACTTCCGGCTCGGGCAGGAGCACTTGTACGCCGGACCACTCAGATCAACCGTGGTCCGGTACGGCTGCTTGCCGCTCCCCTGACACTCTCCCCAGACTGCTCGGTCCGACGCACCGGTCGTCGGCCACCTCGTCGTACGCGCCAGGGCCTGGGCTGCCTTCGCCGATGCAGGATCGGGCGCCAACCCCAGCACCTGATCCACGTCCATGCCGAGAGCATGCCATCCAGCCCCGACAGGCCGATCATCACCCGAACGCTCGACGCGCCTCGACCTCCACCTCCGGGTACCCATTGCCCGCCGGACGCGGGCGCGGGGTGCCCGACAGGCCGTCCCGGATGATCGCGAGCTGGACGAGCAGCCTCTTGCTGACCAGGTCGGACCCAGCCGGTATTTGGTTGCAGGACCCAACGATAGTCCCGCTCCGTCAGCGACCGGTCACCGCCTGCTGATCTTTTCCTGGGACGAACTCTCCTCAGGACAGGGCTTACCGCGTACGATCCGGTGGCTGTTGAGAGATCAACAGCCACCCCGGCGGAGCTGTCAGGGCCCGCCGGGGTCTCTCACGTCGCGACCTTGGCGCCGACCAGGCGTCCTGCGTTGGCGTGAATACGCTCTCGCCAGTCGCCGGATCGAGCGTCGAGCGCCGCGAACTGGCGCCCGACCGCATCGGCAGGAGTGAAGCAGTAGTCGCTGCCGTAGAGGGCGCGATCGCCGGTGGCCGCGGTCGGGGTCCCGGCGACGTCGTACCAGAGGTTTTCCAGCTGCGGCGTGACGCTGGGCTGGCTGTCGGGGTCATAGGTACGACGGAAGTGGTCGATGCGATCGCCGAGCAGGGGCAGTACGCCGCCGTGCGCGACGATGAAGTTGATCGCCGGGTAGCGCGTGAAGATGCCGGTCAAGGCCAGGTCGGTGACGGCGCGGGCGCTGTCGAAGAGGAACTCGATCATCGGGCGTGGGCGATCCAGCGCCACCTGACGCCACTGCGGCGGGGATGTCGGATGCAGCAGCACCACAGCCGATCTGGCGTTCAGCGCGCGCCAGAGTGGGTCCCACGACGGCTCCCCCGGATACAGTCCGCCCGCGTTGCTCATCAGTACGACGCCATCCGCGTGCAAGACGTCGTACGCGTACTCCAGCTCGACCAGCGCGCCCTCGACATTCGGCAACGGCAGGCTGGCGAAGAACCCGAACCGCCCGGGGTGGTCCCGGCCCAGCTCGGCCGCGCTCTCGTTGACCCGCCGCGCGAGCACCTGCGCCCGGAAGTCGTCGCCGAAGTGCACGCCGGGCGACGAGACGGACAGCAGGGCGGTGTCGATCCCGTTCCGGTCCATCACCTCGAGGTGGCGGCGGACAGACCACTCCGGCCAGCCGGGCATCCCGTCTGGCCGAAGGTGTCCAGCCCGTTCCGCCGCGGCGACGTACTCCGGCAGCAGGAAGTGAGCGTGGAAGTCGATCAACCTCCTCACCCGACCGGGTGGAGCAGGTCCTCGAGGCCGATCCGGCGGAGTAGCTCGGTGCGGACCCGGTCGGCGACCGCGTTGACCACGGCCGCGCCGTCGTCGGACGGGTCGATGTGCACCCGGAACGGGCGCCGGCCCTTCTCGGTGCCGACCACGGTGACGATCGCCTTCGCGACCTCGGCGACGTCGGCCCACTCGGGCTCCAGCTCGGCGAGCTTCTGGCCGACCTGTTCCATCAGGCCGGCGTACTTCGTCTCGTACGCCGTGACCACGTCGGCGTCGGCCGGCGACCCGCTGTGCGCGAAGTGGTTGGTCCCGTGGGTGAACGCGCCCGGCACGACGATCGTGGTCTCGATCCCGAACCGCGACACCTCCAGCGCGTAGCTCTGCGCGAGCGCGTCCATCGCCGCCTTCGCCGCGAAGTACGGCGCCAGGTACGGCGGGGTGCCGCCGCGTGTGCTGGAGCTGCCGACCCACAGCAGCAACCCGTCCTGCTGCTCCCGGAGCTTCGGCAGCGCAGCCCGGTTCAGCCGCTGGGTGCCGAGCACGTTGGTGTCGTACAGCTCGGCCAGCTGCTCCGGCGTGAACGCCTCGGTCGGTCCGGTGACCATGTGCCCGGCGTTGTGGATCAGTACGTCGAGACGCCCCTGCTCGCTGATGACGGTGTTGACGGCCTGCTGGGCGGAGGCGTCGGAGCTGATGTCGAGCTCGACCGGGCGGAGGTCGACGTTGTGCTCGGTCGCGTACTGCTTGGCGTCCGCTGCCGCGGTCACGTTCCGGCCGCCGAGGTCGCGCATCCCGGCGTACACGATGTGTCCGGCGTCGGCGAGAGCGCGGGCGGTGAGGGCGCCGAAGCCGCTGGAGGCGCCGCTGATCAGAACTGTCTTGCTCATGATCGGTGTCCTTTCAGTACGAAGAGGTGGGTGGTGGTCAGGCGGCCGAGCCGCCGTTGGCGTAGATGACCTGGCCGTTGATCCAGCGCGCCGGGCCGGCCAGGAAGGCGATGATCTCGGCGATGTCGGACGGCTCACCGAGGCGCTCGAGCGGCGGCTCGGCGGCGATCCGGTCGATCAGCTCCTGCGGCTTGCCCTCGAAGAACAGCGGGGTCGCGGTCGGGCCGGGGGCGACGGTGTTGACGGTGACGTCGCGACCGCGGAGCTCGCGGGCCAGGATCAGCGTGATCGCCTCGACGCCGCCCTTGGTCGCGGAGTACGCCGAGTAGCCCGGGCGGGCCAGCTTGGTCAGCGAACTGGACACGTTGATCAGCGCGCCGCCCGAGCGCAGCCGCCGTACGGCCTGCTGGTCGACGACGATGGTGCCGCGCAGGTTGGTCCGTACGACGCGGTCGAAGACGTCCAGGTCGAGGTCGGCCAGCGGGGACAGCGGCATGATCCCGGCCGCGTTCACGACCACGTCGACACCGCCGTACTCCTGCTCGGTCCGGTCGAAGAGCGCTGCCACCGCGGTCTCGTCGGCGACGTCGGCCTGGATCGCGATCGCCCGCCCGCCGGCCTGCTCGACGTCCTTGACGGCTTCCTCGGCCGCGGCCTGGTTACCGGCGTACCCGATCACCACCGCGTAGCCGTCCTTGCCCAGCCGGGCCGCGGCCTCGCGCCCGATGCCACTCGATCCGCCGGTCACGATCGCGACTCGCTCGGTGGTGGTGTTGTTCATCGTCCCGCTCCTTCAAGTCTTCGGTTTCTTGCTGACACCAAAGATCTTGCTGCCGTTCGATGCATCACGTCCAACGAATCAACTCGATGGGTGAATCAGTTTCATTGATTCAAAAGCACGGCCTTCGGGCGGGTTGGATGGATCAGTCTTGTTGATCCACGTCCGCGCCCAGTTCGGTGCCGGGTGGGTGTTGGAGGTGGGCGCCGACGAGGCCGAGAAGTGCGCGGAGGGCGGCGGAGGGTTTGCGCTTCTTCAGCGTGGCCAGGTACAGCGTCCAGCGGAACGACTCGTCCGCGACCGAGATCGCGCGGATCGAGTCGATCTCGGCGACGGCGTACCCGGGCAGGATCCCCAGCCCCACGCCGTGCGCGACGAACTGGACCCCGCCCTCGATCCCGAGCGCCTCGACCACGACCTTCCGCTCGATCCCGGCCGCCTCGAACTTCTGGTCGATCAGCGTCCGCGTCCCGGACCCGGGCGGGAAGTCGACGAACGCCTCGTCGGCCAGGTCCGCCAGCGTCACCGACCGCAGCCGCGCCAGCCGATGACCGACCGGAACCGCGAGCACCTGCGGCACCCGCAGCAACTCCCATGTGGTCAGGTCGCGCGGCGCGCTCCCGGCCGCGACCCCGAGGAACCCGCAGTCGATGTCGCCGTTCCGCAGCCCCGCGATCACCCCCGCCGACCCCTCGGCCTCGGCCCGCAACTGCAACTCGACGTTCGGATACCGCCGCCGGAACTCACCGGCCGCCGCCGGCAGGTTGATCAGCCCGAGCCCCGGCAGCAGCCCGACCCGCACCGACCCGCGCATCCCCGCACCGAGCTCGTCGACGACATCACGAGCCCCCTGTACGGCGTCCATCACGGCCAGCGCCTCCGGCAACAGCGCCGTACCCGCCTCCGTCAGCACCACCCGCTGGGCACTGCGCTCGAACAACGTGACCTTCAGATCGCGCTCCAGCGCAGCGATCGCAGCACTGACCGCGCTCTGGACCACATGCAGCCGCCGAGCCGCCAGCGTGAAGCTGCGCTCATGCGCAACCGCCACGAAGTACTCCAACTGCCGCAAGTCCACGAGGGCAGTGTGTCAGCCCACGTGCACCCAGGGCCGTTTCGACCGGACCGGCTCGGCGCGCCGCAGCACCTCACGGGTCACGGGCGGGACGTCGCCCTCACCGGAGATCAGGTAGCGGAACAGGAAGTAGAACGGGTTGCCCTCGGCCCACGCGAAGTAGATGTGCGGCATCACGTCCCACTCGTCGCGGATCCGCAGCGACAGCGCCGCGATCGCGTTCGCCACACTCGGGCTGTCCACCTTGAGGACCGAGTACCCGTGCAGCTCCTCGCCGGTCACGTCCAGCTCGGTCTCGAACTGCGACGCGTCGGTCAGCGTGACCTCGAGGAACACGATCGGCAGGCCCTCCGGCAGGTTCCGCACCTCGCGCTGCTCGGCCTCCTTCTCCTGGTACTCGGTCGCGTCCCGCTCGTTCGGCTCGTTCGCGATGATCCGGAGCTCGCCGTCGACCGCGGCCGCCTCGATGATCCGGCGCGCCTCGTCGTCGAACCGGACCTCGGTCGCCCGCAGCTCCAGCGACCGGGTGGCCCGGGAGATCAGCGAGGTCAGGATGATCGCGACGATGAAGAAGGACGCGATCTGGACGCCGTCCGGGCGCTCGATGATGTTCGCGATCGTGGTGTAGAGGAAGACCAGGCTGATCACGCCGAAGCCGACCGTCTTCGCGCGCTGGCCCTTCCGCCGCGCGGACAGCGTCACCGCCACCGACGCAGACAGGATCAGCACCAGTACGCCGGTCGCGTAAGCGCCACCCTGGGCGTCCACGTCGGCCTTGAACAGCAGCGTGATCACGAAGGCGATCACCGCGAAGACGAGCACCAGCGGCCGGGTCGCCCGGGCCCAGTCCGGGACCATGCCGTAGCGGGGCAGGTAGCGCGGGACGATGTTGAGCAGGCCGGCCATCGCCGACGCTCCGGCGAACCACAGGATCAGGATCGTGCTGACGTCGTACACGGTCCCGAAGACGTTGCCGAGGTTCTCGTGCGCCAGGTACGCCAGCGCCCGCCCGGACGCCTCGCCGCCGTCCTCGAACTCGTGCTCCGGGATCAGCACGATCGTGGTGAAGCTGCTGGTGATCAGGAAGCCGCTCATGATCAGCGCGGCGGTGGTGAGCAGCTTCCGGGTGTTGCGGATCCGCTCGGCCGGATGCGCCGGGTCGTCGTCGGCTGCGCCCTTGACCTGTGGCATCACCGCGACGCCGGTCTCGAACCCCGACAGGCCGAGGGCGAGCTTGGGGAACACGACCAGCGAGATACCGATCATCACCCAGATGTTGGAGTGCTCGGTGACCAACAGGCCGCGCCAGTTCGTCACCAGCCCCGGCGCGGTGATCACGTTCCACAGCGCGTCGCCGACGACGACCAGGTTGAGCCCCAGGTAGACCGCGACCAGGACCACGGCGATTCCGATCGCCTCACCGAAACCGCGCAGGAACACGCCCGCGAGCAACGCCAGCAGGACCAGGGTGATGGCCACCTCCTTGCCCTCGAACCAGTGCGGGACGTACGGGTTCTCGACCACGTGCGCGGTCGCGTCGGCGGCCGACAGCGTCATCGTGATGATGAAGTCGGTGGCCATGAAGCCGAGCAGCACCAGGATGGTGAACTTGCCCTTCCAGCGGCCGAGCAGCCGGTCCAGCATCGCGATCGAGCCCTCGCCGTGCGGGCTCTCGGCGGCCACCCGGCGGTAGACCGGGAGCGCCCCGAGCAGCGTCAGCAGGACGAGGATCAAGGTGGCGAGCGGCGACAGCAGGCCGACGGCCGCCGCGGCGATCGCGGGCTGGTAGCCGAGGGTGGAGAAGTAGTCGACCCCGGTCAGGCACATCACCTTCCACCAGCGATGGGTCGGGTGCGGAGCCGGCCGGTGCGGCCCGGCGTGCCCGGTGGGCCGGTCGTGCAGCAGCCAGCCCACGAACCGTCCGTGCCGCGGCGGGGGTACGCCGACGGCGTCGTTCTCCTGCGTTTCTGTCGCCGCCACGGCGCGCAGCCTACGTAGCTCCGGGATCTGCAAACCCGGCCTCTAACAGCTCTCTAACAAGGTGTGTCAAAACCGGCCGGGCGGCTCCGACCTGGTGGTGACTGAACTCTCACAGACAGGATGACGAGCGTGACGAATCTTCAGGAGCAGGTGCAGCGGCGGATCGACGAGTTGGCCGGGACCGAGCTCGGGCTGCAGGTCGCGGTCTACAAGGACGGTGAGCTCGTCGTCGACGCGGTCGCCGGCGAGGCGGTCGGACCGGACACCCTCTTCTACAGCGCTTCGACCGGCAAGGGCGCGACGGCGACGGTGGCCAACGTGCTGGCTGACCGCGGTGTCCTCGAGTACGACGCTCCGATCGCGGACGTCTGGCCCGAGTTCGCGGTCCACGGCAAGGAGAAGGCGACGTTGCGGCATCTGCTCACCCATTCGGTCGGCCTGCCGGCTTTGGCGCCGGATACGACGACCGACGACTTGCACGACTGGCCGAAGATCACCTCGTACCTGGCGGCCGCCGAACCGTGGTGGGAGCCGGGGACGAAGACGACGTACCACGCCGAGACGTTCGGCTACCTGGTCGGCGAGGTGGTCCGGCGGACGACAGGCCGGACGATCTCCGACGTACTGCGGGAGATCGCGGAGCCGCTCGGGATCGCCGACGAGGTGTACTTCGGCGTACCGCTGGACCAGCAGCACCGGGTTGCCACGCTGATCGAGCCGGCCGGCGCCGAGGACACGTTCGCGATGCTGGCCGGGATGTTCAGCAAGGTCACGCCGGCCGCGGTGATCCCGCGGGCCGCGCTGTGCAACAGTCCTGAGCACCTCGCCGCCGAGACTCCGTCGGCCGGCATCCTCACTGCGCGTGGCATCGCGAAGCTGTACGCCGCCCTGATCGGCGAGGTGGACGGGGTCCGGCTGATCCGGCCGGAGCGGGTTGCCGAGGTCACCGGGCCGGCCTTCGTCGGTAAGGACGAGCTGCTCGGGAACGACGCGACCTGGGCGCTGGGCTACGCGATCGGGCGGCTCGGTTCGAGTGCGGAGGAGAGCCCGACGTCGTTCGGCCTGCCGGGCATGGGTGGCAGCGCCGCCTGGGCCGGCGCGCGTTCAGGCGTCTCGTTCGCACTGACCAGGCGGTTGTTCGACCCCGCGCAGTCCGCGTCGGCGATCGAGATCGGCAACCTCGTTGCGAAAACTCTTTGCTGAAATCCCTTGTGGGTAAGGTCTTTCCGGGTCCTAGGCGCTGCGGATGGAGTGCTGGTCGACCCAGACCAGGTGGCCGTGGTGGCTGACGAGAACCTCGTCGGCACCGGCCGCGCCGGTCCGGCGACCGAGCTCCTGACCCGCGATCCAGCGGCCGCCGATGCGGACCTGGACAGCTACCGGCCGGGTCGGAGATGTGGCTACGGACATGGCACCTCGAACGGCAGTGGAGTGATGCTGAAGATCGGTCATCGTCGCCCTCGCAGGGACACGGCAACCAGCGTCGGGGGCTGGCTACTCAACCAAAGGCCACCCTACAACCGCGACATGACAGAGCGTTAGCGATAACTCGAATTGACCGCCAACCCCCTGGGTACCGGAAAGATCTCACCCTTAGGAGGTGGAGTCATGAGCACGAATCCGATCCCTCCGGTGCCGGTCGGCCCGGGCGACTCCCGCAACCCGGACAACCCGGATCCGGAGATGCCGGACCTGGTCGATCCCTCCATCGACGAAGGAACCACCGTCGCCGACCGCCCCGACGACGACTCACCGCTGGAGCAGCCCGCCTCCAACCCGGACGCCCCGGACGAGGATCCCAACGACCAGCTACCCCACTGGGACAGCTGACTAGCGCCACTCCGGCAACTGCTGGAGAGCCCAGGAGTTCCCGTCGGGGTCGTCGAAGAACGCGAAGGTCCCCCACGGGAACTCCTGCAGGTCCGACACCTCGACGCCGCGGCCGGCCAACTCGGCCCGAGCCGCCGAGACGTCGGGTACGACGATCTGCAGCCCACGCACCGAGCCGGGTTCACCCTGCGGCATCCCGCTGCCGATCGCGATCGAGCAGGCCGAGCCCGGCGGGGTCAACTGAACGAATCTCAGTTCCTCGGTGACCTGGTGGTCGTGGTCGGCGTGGAAGCCGACCTTCTCGGTGTAGAACTCCTTCGCCCGGTCCACGTCCGTCACCGGCACCGACACCAACTCAAGCTTCCAGTCCATGGCCAGACCCTAAGGTCGATCCGGGCCGTCCGGAATGGTTTCTCTCCTCGTCGAAATCGATACAGAGGAATAACGCCGGGAGAGCCGGGGTAGGGTTCCGATCAGATAGCACTGACCGCGGTCCAGACATGTGCCGCGCCGTGACTCAACGTCGCGAGGTCAGCAAAAATGGTCACCGTACTCTCCAGCAGCACCGTCGACGAGCCGCGCAGCACCGATCCGAAGCAGCGCCGGGACACGACGACCCGAAACCTCCTCAGCCGGCGGGCCGCCAGCACGGACGAAGCTCTCCGGCAGGCCCTCCTCAGTGAGGCGATCGAGCTCAACCTGAGCATCGCCCACAGCATCGCCACCCGCTTCCGCGGCCGCGGTGTGGAGGCCGAGGACCTGGACCAGGTCGCGTACCTGGGGCTCGTGAAGGCCGCCCGCAGCTACGACCCCGGCACCGACACCCCGTTTCTCGCCTACGCCGTGCCGACCATCAGGGGTGAGGTGAAACGGTACTTCCGCGACTGCTCGTGGACGGTCCGGATCCCGCGCCGCCTGCAAGAACTGCAGGGCTCGATCGCCTCGGTCCGCCCGCAGCTCGTCCAGGACCTGCACCGCGAGCCCACGCTCGCCGAGCTCGCCGCCGAGATCGGTGCCGAGGTCAACGAGATCGAGGCCGCGATGGCCGCCGACGGCTGCTTCTCGGTGCTGTCGCTGGACCGCCCGGTCGACGACGACACGGCCGCCAACCTGGCCGACACCATCGCGGACACCGACGACAGCGCGTTCGAGCGGACCGAGGCGGTCGCCGTCCTCGAGCCGGTGCTCAGCGACCTGGCGCCGCGGGAGCGTAAGATCCTCGAACTACGCTTCATCGAAGGACACACCCAGGCCGATATCGGCGCCGAGATCGGAGTGAGCCAGATGCAGGTCTCCCGGCTGCTCCGCGGCATCCTGAACCGGCTGCGCAACCGGATCGAGCCACCCTCGGCAGCTGCCGCTTGACGTCCAAGCCGATCTTCGTGGTGCAGCTGCATGATGCCCGGCGGCTGCACTACGACGTTCGGCTGGAGGTCGACGGCGTCCTGAAGTCCTGGGCGGTCCCGCGCGGGCCGTCGCTGGACCCGACCGTGAAACGGCTGGCGGTCTTCACCACCGACCACGACCTGGAGTACGCGTCGTACGAGGGCGTGATCGCGGACAGCGCGTACGGCAGCGGTGCCGTGATCGTGTGGGACGCCGGCATCTACAGCAACCTCACCCGCGACGATCGCCACCAGCCGGTGGACCCGGCGGTGGCGATCGAGCGCGGGCACTTCAAGGTGCAGCTGCACGGCGTGAAACTCAACGGGGCCTGGGCTTTCACCAGGACCGGGGCGGACTGGCTGCTGGTGAAGGTCCGGGACGCAGCGGCCGATCCGGACGTCGACCTGACCGTCGCCGAACCGCGATCGGTGCTGAGTGGGCTGACCATCGAGGAGATGGCTGCCTCCTGACCGTTTCCGGCCAGTAGGCTCACTTGATTCCCTCCAGGCGTCTCCGCACACTCGGGCGTACTTTCCGAGTCCCGCCTGGAGGACCCGATGCGCATCCCAGCCGCCCTGCGCTCCGCCGTACTGCTCGCCGCTGCGCTCCCCCTTCCGGCGGCCGCCGCGCCACCGCCGGTCTGGACCCACAACGCGAGCGATCGCCTGTTCCCCGGCACCACCAGACCCGCCGGCGCACCCACGTCGATCGAGCTGTACGCGGCCCGCAACGAGACCGAGGCCGCGCAGCTGGCCGTCCGCCCGACCGCAGCGGTACGGCGTACTACGACGCGCTCGTCGAGAACACTCCGCGATCACTCGCCGCGAACGTCACCCAGCCGTACCACTACAGCGTCCACGTCCCGGCCGACGCGACCCCGGGCCTCTACACCGGTACGGCGACTGTCCAGAGCAGCGCAGGCAGCGTCGTCGTACCCGTCCGGCTGACCGTCTACCCGGTGACCATCCCGCCGACGGACCAGTCCACCTTCAAGCTGAACAACTGGACCACCTCAGCCGGCTGGGACTACGACGGCACGATCAAGGCGATCCCGGTCCAGTACGGCGTCCAGATGTACGACGCCAACTGGTGGAAGGTGATCGAGGCGATGGCCCGCAACCACGCCAAGCACCGGAACAACGTCGTGTACGCCGACTTCCAGGCGCTGCTGATCCCGCGGGCCCGGATCGATGCGGCAGGCAACTACACCTTCGACTGGACCGACTTCGACCGGTTCATCGGGGTCTACCGGGATGCCGGCGCACTGCAGTGGATCTACACGCCGACGCTCCTGATCAGCAGCGACCCCGCCGTCGGCCGTCCATCGCAGTTGGAGATGCTCAAGCGCGCGTCCGACGGATCGACGCAGATGGTCCCGGTGCCGTCCCAGTCGGCGGAGGCGAACGCGTACCTGGACAAGCTGTTCCCGGCGCTCAAGCAGCACCTGGACGCGAAGGAGTGGACCGACCTCTTCTACATGAGCGCGAACGACGAGACCCGGCACACGGCCGACACCACCGCGGCGAACTGGTTCTACGCCAAGTACCCGGCAGTACTTCCCGAACCCGCAGCTGAACGAGGCCGAGCTCGCGATCCACAACCCGCCGCCGAACCTGACCGCGAACACGCCGATCCTCGACCTGTACGAGAAGAACGTCGGCTACTACCAGAGCAAGCGGCTGGGCGGCAACGAACTGTGGCTCTACAACTGCATCGGCCCGCAAGGCCCCTACCTGAACCGTTTCCTGGTGTCGCACCTCGCGAAGACCCGGCTCACTCCGCTGCTGGCGTGGAAGACCGACTCGATCGGCTACCTGCACTGGGGCTGGAACTACTGGTTCGAGCACGTCGGCGGACCGTACCTCCAGTACGACACCTTCGACGGGAGGCAGAACGGCGACAACTTCATCGTCCGGCCCAACCGAGCGGCGTACGACGTCTACGACAGCATCCGGAGCGAGGCGCAACTCGACGGCGCCGAGGACTACGAGCTCTTCACCAAGCTCGCCGCGACCAAACCGCTGCTCGCGAAGGCGCTGGCCAACTCGCTGCTCGTCAACTCCTACACAGGTGATCGATCCGGCACGGCCGTGGACGTCGTACACCGTCAGGTCCTCGACGCGCTCGTCGCCGGTGGCCCCGACCAGGCCTATCCGTACGCCGACGACTTCGCAGCCGGATCCCAGTCCTGGCAGACGAACAGCGGAACATGGTCGGCCTCGGGTGGCATGCTGACGCAGACCGACGTCAGCCGCTGGGACCACGTCGCCGGCCTCGAGGGACGCGCGTACGGCGATGTCGCGGCGAGCGTGGACCTGCAGATCCGCGGGGTCAACCCAACCGGTGGCAACGAGAACTGGGCCGGGATCGTGGTCCGCAACCTCAACCCGACGGACTTCGAGAGCGGCTATCTGGTGGCCCAACGCAACAACGGCGAGGTCTTCGTCTATCGCAGCGGTACGACGCTCGCGCGGGCGCAGGCGCCTGGATACGCGGCCGGCCAGTTCAACCGGCTGCGCGTGGTCGCGCGCGGGAGCACCCTGCAGGTGTACGCCGGGTCCGGGCATGCGCCGGTGCTGATCGTGACCGACTCCGCCTTCCGGGCCGGCGGGATCGGGCTGGCGAGCGGCGGCGTGAACGTTGCCTTCGACAACGTCCGACTGAATCCCGAGGTGAACCCGGCGGAAGGCGCCGCAGTGAGCGTCAGTTCGTCGTACGACGGGGATGGGTGGAATCCGCGCGGTCGTCGATGGTCGGCGAACCTCTGGCGCTGCGTCGATGGGGTGGACCAGTGCGGCAGCCGCGAGTGCGACGGACGCCCAGACCTTGCAGGTGGATCTCGGGTCGGTGCGGTCTCTTGGGCGGGTGGATCTGTACCCGCGATCGGAGGGGCCAACACCGGGAACGGGTTCCCGGTCGACTTCACCGTCGAGACGTCGGCCGACGGTGTCACCTGGACGCCGGTCGCGACGGTGGCCGATCACGCCCAGTCGGGGTCCGCGCCGGTATGGTTCACCTTCCCGCCGACGACCGCGCGGTACGTCCAGGTCCGTGGGACGGAGCTGCGGCCGGACGGCGAAGGCGGGTACCGGATGCAGTTGGCCGAGCTGGAGGTGCGGTGACTACCAGGCGTTGAGGTGCAGGACGTCGTCCAGCGGCTGGCGCGGGGCGGGCTTGAAGTCGGTCCCGACCGTGTAGGCGGTCGGGATCAGCACCGACTGCCGGATCTCCTCGGGCAGGCCGAGGACGTCGGCGACCTCCTGCTCGTAGTTGAGGTGCAGCGTGGTCCACGCCGTACCGAGGCCGCGGGCGCGTGCGGCGAGCATGTAGCTCCACGCCGACGGCAGGATCGAGCCCCACAACCCGGCCTGGTTGCCCGCCGGCAGCGCGCGGGCTTCGAGGCATGGGATGACGAGGACCGGGACCTGCCCCATCCGCTCACCCAGGTAGGCGACGCTGTTGCCGATCCGGCGCTGTACCGGTCCGCGCACCGGGTCGTCCGCGAAGAGTTTCCCGGCGGCACCGGTGCCGGCCAGGTACTTCTCGACGGCGAGCCGGTAGTACTCCCCGATGGCGGCCCGCTTGTCCGCATCCGTGACCACCACCCAGTGCCATGTCTGCCGATTGCTCCCCGACGGCCCCTGCAACGCGATCTCCACACACTCCCGCACCACGTCCAGCGGCACCGGCCGCTCCAGATCCAGCCGCTTGCGCACCGTTCGAGTGGTGGTGAGCAGTTCGTCGGGGTTGAGCTCCAAGGTGTAGGTCACGCCCACAGTCTGCTCGATCAGCAGGTGTAGAGGCTGTTGGGGTGGACCTTCTCGCAGAAGCGGACGTGGAGGTGGTTGTCGTGGGCCGGCCACTCGGTGGTGAGTCCTTCGTTGATCAGGACCGGGTCGTTGAAGAAGATGATCCGGACGTGCCCCGGTGCGGCGGCACGGATCGCCTGGACCAGTTGGCGAGTGGCAGCCCGGTCGTACGTCGATGACTCCCAGGTGATCCGGCCTGCGGTGCACTGGGCGCTGTCCGTGCGGATCGGCCAGATGTCGATGTCCAGGCCAACCTCATGGCTGCCGTGGCCGGGGATGTCACCACCGTGCTCGAACCCGGCATCGCCGTACGGGACCTTTCCTTGTGCGGTGCCGCGGAACGATCGCGCGGCCTGCTCGAGCTGGGCGACTGCGGCCGACGTGGCCCAGTTGGCCGCCGTACCGTTGCCGTCGGGGTCCTGGTCGCACAGGTTGGCGGCGAAGTCCGGGTAGTCGTAGTGCCAGGCGAGGTTGCGCCAGGTGATCGGGCCGACGATCCCGTCCGCGCCGATGCCGGCGTGGGACTGGAACGCGACCACTGCGTCGCGGACCGCCGTACCGAACACTCCGTCGACCGGCAGGCTGAGCCGCCGCTTGGCGTTGAGCTCGACCTGAAGCGCCTTCACCGCCGCGTTGTTGTCGCCCGACCGGATCGTCGGCACCAACGCTCCCCAGGTCTGCGGTCCGACGATGCCATCGGCGCCGAGGCCCTTCGACGTCTGGAACGCCTTGGCGGCGGCCGTCGTCGTCGCGCCGAACACTCCGTCGGCGGAGACGGACTGCCCGTGGTGCTGCAGCAGGTACTGGATCGCCAGTACGTCGGCGCCACGATTGCCACTGCTCTGCGTCGGGAAGAACGCGTTCGCGTACGCCTGCGCCGGCGCAGGCACTCCGATCAGCAGTACGGCGGCCAGCACCGCGAACACGAGTCGTCGTCTCATGGCTCCTCCGGGGCGGGTGAGGTGCGCTGGTTACTGACCAACTTCTACGCAGCCACGATCGGGCATGATCTTCCCAACCGCAAGACCTCACTGGAAGGGTGCCGGGTCCCCCGCGCCGACCCGGACCACCTCGGCGAAGTCGTCGGAGAAGTCGACGACGGTGGTGGGCTCGGTGCCGGTCTCGCCTTCGATGACCGCGTCGACCTGGTTGTCGAGCTCTTCCTTGATCTCCCAGGCCTGTGTCATCGGCACCTCGTGGTCCGGAAGCAGCAGGGTGCTCGACAGCAGTGGCTCGCCCAGCTCCTCGACCAGCGCCTGGGCCACGACGTGGTCCGGGATCCGCACGCCGACCGTCTTCTTCTTCGGGTGCAGCAGCCGGCGCGGCACTTCCTTCGTGGCCGGCAGGATGAACGTGTAGCTGCCCGGCGTGGCCGCCTTGATCGACCGGAACACCGCGTTGCTGATGTGCACGAACTGCCCGAGCTGGGCGAAGTCCTGGCAGACCAGCGTGAAGTGGTGCCGGTCGTCCAGGTGCCGGATGGCGCGGATCCGCTCGATCCCGTCCCGGTTCCCGAGCTGGCAGCCGAGCGCGAAGCACGAGTCGGTCGGATATGCGATCAGCCCGCCGTCGCGCACCAGGTCCACCACCTGGCCGATCGCGCGCCGCTGCGGATTCTCCGGGTGCACGTTGAAATACCTCGCCATAACGGCCGAGCCTAGCGGTCGGGTCAGCGGGCCGGACCGACCGCGGTGGCGGTGACGACGAGGTTGTCCTCGTAGCCGCCGCGGGAGGCGTCGTACGCGCCCGTGCAGGTGATCAGGACCAGCCGGTGGCTGACCTTCTGGTCGAAGGCGCCGCTCTTCGTCGCGAGCGCGTTCTTCGGCACCGAGACGATCGAGCTGACCCGGTACGTCGCGGTGTGGCCGGCGCCATGCAGTACGACGAGCTCGCCCGGCTTGATGCGGAGCAGCCGGGCGAAGTGCCCGACTCCCTCGGTCTTGGTGTCGACGTGGCCGGCCAGCACCACCGACCCGAACGGGTCACCGGCCTGAGCACCGCCGTCCCACCAACCGACGCGCCGGCCTTCCTCCGGGACCTTCAGCTCACCCCTCACCGTGCTCGCCGGGATCACCGGAGCCGTCGCCCCACCCGGCAGCACCACCTGGTCCGGAACGAACCAGATCCGCTGGCTCGGGGCCGGCGTACCGATCCGGGCCGGCGGTGCGGACGCCGGATCGGTCTGCGACGGCGTGACCCTGGGTTCGATCTCCGGAACGAACCCAGGGGCGCCACGTACAGCCGGAGCGGACGACGGCGTTGGGGTACCGCCGCCCGCCCCGGGGTCCGGCACGGCGTTGTCCGCCTGCGCAGCGCACCCCTCCAGGCCCGCGCAGCACAACACCAGTGCGAGCAGGAGCTTCCTCAGCGACGGACCGCCTTCCGGACCGTCACCACCGCAGCCAGCAGACCGGCCAGGATGACCACGAGCCAGAGGTCCGCGGAGCTGTGCGCCTGGTTCAGCTCCGCCGCCTGACCGCCGGTCCCGGTGTCCACCAGCCCGGGTGTCCCCGAACCCGAACCCGGCAACTTGATCGTCCCGAGCGCGACGTTCATCGTCTTCGCGTTCGGATTACCGACCGCGAAGACCCGGGTCAGATAACCGGCCCGAGCCGGCAAATCCAACGGACCGAGAACAACCGGTGAACTCGCGCCGGCCGGCACGATGTCGACCTTGTAGGTGGCCGCCGGGACGACCGCCTCCAGCGATTCCCCATTCGCCACGTTCGCGAACGCCACCTGACCGTTCACCCGGATGTCGGCCGGCCCGACGGCCGCGTCGTGCGCGACCCGCAGCGCGGCCTTGTCGCGCGGGATCGCGTTCAGTTTGTTCACGTACGACGTCAGCACCGGCGCGCCGGTGGGCGAGACCGGCAGGTGGATCACGGCGTCGACGCTGGCCCCGGATCCGACCGAGACCTCCCGCGAGATCACCGTCTTGCCGTCCTGCCGGGCGGTCAGCATCCGCTTGCCTGCGGCAACACCGAACGGCCCGACCACCTTCGTGGTCGCGACATCGGTCGCCACCGTGCGGCCGTCGATGCTGATGTCGAGCGATCGCCCGGGCAGGCCCTGGACGACGTACAGATTGGCGCCCGCGGCCCCCTCGGCCGGCGCCACGAGGACGGCCGGCGCCGCCGCGACAGTCACCACCAGCGCCAGCGGAATCACCCGGCTAATTACCGGACCAGGAATTCTCGAAATTGCTTCGAATACGGCCCGGAATGGTCCGGACACGCTCCGTCTCGCCATTTTGTGCCCCCTCGAAGTCCCCAGGAAATATTCGGCAGTAATTGCCGCACCCCACTAATTCCGGCGTATCGTATGCGCAAGTCCGATCCGACCGCCAGAGGAAACGGCCGAATCCGTTGGGGGCGATGAGACGTGTCTGAACGCGGTTCGCCGGACCGGGCGTCGAGGACGGGCGCGGAGTTCCTCCCGGACGTGCCATCGGGGGTGGAGGACCTCGGGCGACGGGCGACGGGGACGGGGACAAGGTGGCTGGCCGCGGCCGCGCTGACTCTGGGGCTCAGCGCGACCGTGGCCTGCTCACCGGACACGGCCGGCCCGGTGGCCCCCAGCCCCGGCCTTCCCTCTGGACCGGTCAGCACCACTCGGCCCGGCGAGACGCCGGCCAGCAGCCCGGGTCCCGGCGCGACCACGCCGGGCATCCGGATGGTCGCCGTACCGCTGGCGGACGGGTCGTTCGACATCACCGAGGACGTGATGTTGCCCAAGCCGACGAGCATCCTGCAGGTCCAGCTGCCCGCGTCCGGTGAACAGCTGCCCGGGATGATGACCAAGACCTCGCCGATCGCGACCAACCTGCGGGTGCTGGCCAACGGCGCGGCCATCCCGCTGGCCAGCTCCAGCGTCACCACCACGACCGACGTGCCGCTGACCACGGCCGCGACGAACCTGCGCCTGATCTACCGGCTGTCCGGCTCGACGGTACGGCGTACGGAGTCGAAGCCGGAGCGGGCCGCGTCGGCCATCCGGCCGCTCACCGCGATCACCGAGGGCGGCCTGCCGACCAACCTGATCGTCAACGGCGGCGAGCTGCTCAACGTCGTCTGCCCACTGCTCACCGAGACCCGCTGCGCAGTCGGCAACCCACCCGAACTCTCGGTGCTCCCAGGCATCCCGGCCGACAAGGCCCTCGTCGTTCTCCAACTGGATCTCCCGCAGCCGTAGTAAGCACCTAGTGTGAGTCCATGACGGACGAGCGGATCGTTTTCGGCACCAGCCGGGCGAGGTGGGTCCTCGCGGCCACGGCACTCGGGTCGGGGATGGCGTTCCTCGACGGCACGGTGGTCAACGTCGCGCTGCCGGCGATGGGCGAGGAGTTCGACGCCGAGGTCGCCGGACTGCAGTGGATCGTCAACGGGTACATGCTGCCGCTGGCGGCGCTGATCCTGCTCAGTGGTTCGCTCGGCGACCGGCTCGGCCGGCGGCGGATGTTCGTCGTCGGAGTGATCTGGTTCGCGATCGCCTCGGTGGTGTGCACGGTCGCGCCGACCCTCGAGGTGATGATCGCCGGCCGGGTCCTGCAGGGCATGGGCGGCGCGTTGCTGACCCCCGGCAGCCTGGCGATCCTGCAGACCACGTTCGCGCCGTCCGACCGCGGCAAGGCGGTCGGCGCCTGGTCCGGCCTCACCTCGGTCGCCGCGGCCATCGGCCCGTTCGTCGGCGGCGGCCTGGTCGACAGCGGGTCCTGGCGGTACATCTTCCTGCTGAACGTCCCGCTCGCCCTGCTGACCTTGCTCGTCACCCTGCGGCACGTCCCTGAGACGCGCGACGAGACCGCGGCCGGCAAGCTCGACCTGAAGGGCGCCGCGGTCGCGACCATCGGCCTCGCCGGGCTCACCTTCGGCCTGATCAGCGCCGGCGAACGCGGCTGGAGCGACCCGCTCGTGCTGACCTCGCTGATCGTCGGCGTCCTCTCGTTCGCGGTCTTCGTGGAGGTCGAGCGCCGGGAGTCGCACCCGATGATTCCGCCCGGCATCTTCGCCAACCGGGCCTTCACCGGCGCCAACCTGGTCACCGTCGTCGTGTACGGCGGCATGGGCACGGCGACGTTCCTCCTCGTCGTCTACCTCCAGACCGCACTCGGGTACTCCGCGATCTGGGCCGGCGCCTCACTGCTGCCGATGACGCTGCTGATGCTGGCGCTGTCCGGGTACGCCGGCGGACTCGCGGACCGGATCGGTGCGCGGATCCCGATGACCGTCGGACCGCTGCTGATGGCGGCGGGCCTGCTACTGATGCTGCGGATCGACATGGACTCGACTTACGTCTCCGCGGTGCTGCCGGCGGTCGTCGTACTCGGCCTCGGGCTGGTCGCGACCGTCGCGCCACTGACCGCGACCGTGTTGTCGTCGGTGGACGACCACCACGCCGGGATCGCGTCCGGGGTGAACAACGCGATCGCCCGGTCGGCGCAGCTGATGGCGGTCGCGGCGATCCCGATCGCGGCCGGGCTCACCGGCGACTCATGGCTCGATCCGGTTGCCTTCAGCAATGGGTTCGCCAACGCACTGTGGATCTCCGGGGCGTTGTGCGCTGCCGGTGGGGTGATTTCCTGGTTCACGATCGGCGGCCGCGCCGAGAGGCCGGTCGAGGTCCTTCACCACCCGCACTGCGCGCTGACCGCACCGCCGTACGCCGACAGCCGCGAGGCCTCCTGAGCCCAGCCCGGCACGGCGACATGTCGACAAATGGCGAACCGGCCTTCAGCAGTTCGGAAGGTCGCGGCCGTTGTTGTCCTTCGCCTCGTCGTTGCCCCAGCGGGACAGGTAGTACGCCGACACCCACTGATTCGCCGGGCCGACGTCGAGGTCGGTCTTCATCCACCAGTGGTTGTAGGCGGTGCCGACCCGGACCTCCGGCCCCCAGACCTTGCAGAACACGTAGTTCGTGCCCTTGTAGAGGGTGCCGGTCTGGGTGCCGCCGGGCGTGCTGTGACCGGGTGCGTTGGCGAACGTGTCGACCCAGAACTTCCCGTCGCCCGCGCCGCAGTTGGCGCTGGTCTCGAAGTGCTGGTTGTACGACCAGGTGAGCGGTACGGCGTGCCCGTTGAACCACGACTGCTGGACGGTGCCGTTCAGCTTCTGCTCGTAGTGCAGGTGCGGCCCGGTGCTGTCACCGGTGTTGCCGACGATGCCGATCTGCCGGCCCTGTGCTACCACGTTGCCGACGGCAACGTCACGGCGGTCCATGTGCAGGTACCGGGTCTGCCAGCCACCACCGTGGTCGATGACGACCATGTGGCCGCCGCTGGACGACAGCAGCGACGCACTGACCGTCCCACCGGCCGACGCGAGCACCGGAGTGCCGCGGGTGGCTCCGCTCGGCGAGACCATGTCCAGCATCCACTGGCTGGCGTGGCCGCCGTGCGTCGCGGTGGTCCACCGCAGCCCGCACGGGATCGGCATCTGAAATCCGGGCGCTGCCGTGGCAGTGGTCGGCACAGCGACCAGCCCGGCGGCGACGAGTGTTGCGAGCAGCAACAGCTTGATGATGCGCTTCGGGTTCATGGGGGCGGCCCCTTCCGCGATCGACTTGAGCGTCAGGGTAACGCTCCGTCGCGGGATCCCGAGGCCTTTCGACCTGCGCGAAAACGTCAGCGCAGCGCCAGATACTCCTTGCGTACGGCGGGTTCCAGCCGCTCGATCGCGTACCGCAGCATGGTCCGCGGCATCAACGCCGCGTGCTCGTCGAGGAACGCCCGGAGCTCGTCCTCCGAGACTCGCTTGCCGGCCTCACGCAGCATCCACCCGGACGCCTTGTGGATCAGGTCCTCGCGGTCGTCGAGCACCAGCGCGGACAGCGCGTACGTGTCCGCGCTCTCGCCGTTCCTGATGAACAGGTGGGTCGCAACGAGCGCGATCCGCCGCTCCCACAGCGAGGGCGACCGGACCAGCGTGTAGAGCACGTCGCGCGGCTTGTCGAGCAGGTACCCGCCGACGATCTCCGACGTGCTGCAGTCGACCAAGTCCCAGTTGTTGATGTACGCCGTACTGCGCAGGTAGAGGTCGTAGATCGCGGTGACCTCGGCCGGGTCCGCCGTACGCGGCTTGAGGCTGCGGGACGCGCGGTCGGCGAGCAGGCAGAGCACGGCCAGCCGGTGCTCGTGGATCGGGCTCTTCAGCGCCTCCTCGAGCTCGGCGAGCGGAAGGCCGGCGCGCAGGTAGGGCTTGAGCAGGCCGCGGATGGTGGACAGCTTCACGCCGATCATCTGGTCGCCGTGACCGTAGCCACCGGGTCCCAGCTTGAAGTAGCCGGCCAGGATCTTCGCCGCGGCCGGGTCGGCCGCGGCGTCGACGTCGGCGAGCAGGTCGGCGGTGCTCAGATCAGCAACCCTCCGGTGGCGCGCAGGTTCTGCCCCGTCAGCCAGCGGCTGTCCGGACCGGCCAGGAAGGCGACGACGTCCGCGATGTCGGCCGGCTCGCCGACGCGGCCGAGCGCGGTGATGCCGACCAGCGCGGCCTTGGCCTCCGGCGGGTTGGAGTCGCGGAACATGTCGGTGTCGGTCGCACCCGGCGAGACGATGTTGACGGTGATTCCACGGGCGCCGTACTCTCGGGCGGCGACCTTGACGAACTGCTCGAGCGCGGCCTTGCTCGCCGCGTACAGCGAGATCCCGGGACCGGGCACGACCGTATTCAGCGTCGAGAGCGCGATGATCCGGCCGCCGTCGGGGAGCACCCGCGCCGCCTGCTGGATCGCGAAGTACGGACCCTTCACGTTGGTGGCGAAGAGGTGGTCGTAGTCGTCCTCGGTGACGCTGTCGATCGGCTTCACCGTCACCTCGGCCGCGTTGCCGACGAAGATGTCCAGGGCCCCGGTCGGCTCGGCGGCTCGCGCGAACAGGTCGGGGATGCCGGCCAGGTCGGCCTGGTCGGACTGCACCGCGATCGCCTGGCCGTCGGCCGCCTTGACCTCGTCGACGACCTCGGCGGCCGCGGCGTCGCTCGACAGGTAGGTGAAGGTGACCACGGCGCCGTCGGCGGCCAGCCGCCGGACGATCGCTGCCCCGATCCCTCGCGAACCGCCGGTGACGAGAGCGGCCTTGCCGTCGAGCGCACCCATCGCAGCCTCACCCCTGGTGTCAGATTGCTTCCATAACGTGTCTATCACGCATACCCTGGTGACCCCAGTGAACCCGTCCCGGAAGGGCATCGGGACCTTCGGCGGCCGTGAGGTGATGCGTTCGATCGAGTGACGATTGCCTTTGTAGGAGGCGTCTGCACAGGCAGGTGAACGAGGCGTCTGCACATGGCAAATGCACTGGCTGGTAGCGCTTACACCCGTGGTTAGATCACGCTCCGAGGTCATCCGGGTCAGACCCGTTGTGACGCTTGCGCGTTGGGGCATACGGTGAGGGCAGGGCAGTTCCACCTCGCCAGGACCGACCGGCGTCCGCGGGACTGTCCGGGGGAGAGACCGGCGTGACCAGCCACCCAGAGCCGCGGGACGGCGAGATGATCAAAACGACTTTCGACGCTGTGACCGAGGAGCTGGAACCAGGCGTGCTGCTGGTCCGGCTGTCCGGTGAGATCGACATCGCGACCACTGACTTCGCTGCCGAGTCGATCCGCGCCGCAGTGGCCCCACCGGCCAAACTGGTGCTGATCGACGTCTCTGCCGTCACCTTCTGCAGCTCGGCCGGACTGGGCAACCTCGTGGAGGCCCGCAACCTGGCCGGCCTGCACAACATCACCCTGGCTCTGGTCGGCGTCGGCCGCCCGGTCGATCGGCCGCTGGCGATCACCGGTCTCGGCGGCCAGTTCCGGATCTACTCCACCGCCACCGAGGCGCTCGCCGAGCTCTGAGCCCCCGGGCGGGGGTGGAATCGATTCCAGCCTGCCTCTAGGGTGCTGGGTGTGTTGCACGCCATCGAGGACACCTGTGTGGTCTACCTGTTCGTTGACCCGGCGACGCGGTCGGCAGTGGCGATCGACGCCGGCAGCGGACGCTGGCTGGACCAGTTGCCGTCGTACGGCGTGGACCGGGTGACCGACGTACTCGTCACGCACCACCACCGCGACCAGGTCGAAGGTCTGCCACGGCTCGTGGCAGCCGGCGCCCGGATCTGGGCGCCCGCCGGCGAAGTCGACCTGATCGCCGGTGTGGATCATCACTGGCAGCAACGACGTGTGGTGAACAACTACGATCTGCACACGGACCGGTTCTCGTTGCTGGAGCCGGTGCCGGTCGCCGGCGTCATGAAGGACTACAGCGTCTCCCGCATCGGGCATCTGGACGTGCGGACGCTGCCGACACCTGGTCACACGCCAGGCAGCGTCAGCTACCTGATCGATGGCTATGCCTTCACCGGCGACCTGCTGCACAGCCCGGGCAAGGTGTGGTCGGCTGCCGCGCTGCAGTGGTCGTACGTCGGTCTTGAGGGCGCCGCGCTGACCATGGCCTCCCTGGTGCAGTTGCTGGACCACCAACCGCGCGCACTGATGCCCAGTCACGGCTCGCCGATGACAGACCCGGCTCTCGCCGTCCGGCAGACCTGCGACGCGCTGGGCGAGCTGATCAAGGTGCGACTCGGCCAGCCGACCGGTCTGCTCGACAAGCTCGAGCGGCCGTACGTAGAGCTCAGCCCGCACCTGCTGATGAACCGCACGAGCGAGTCACACAGCTACGTCCTGCTCAGCGACTCCGGTAGGGCGCTGCTGATCGACTACGGCTACGACCTGACCACGGGCATCCCGATCGGTGGCCCGCGGCACCATGTCCGACCCTGGCTGCCCAGCCTGCGCGCACTGCAACGCGACTACGGCATCGAGCGGGTCGAGGTTGCCATCCCCACCCACTACCACGACGACCACGTTGCCGCGTTCAACCTGATGCGCGAGGTGCACGGGACGGAGGTGTGGGCGTCGAGTCCGGTGGCCCACGTGCTGGAGAACCCGACGCACTATGACCTGCCCTGTCTATGGTTCGAGCCGATCCCCTGCGCGCGGCACGTGGCGGACGGGACGAGTGTGCGGTGGCGCGAGTACGAACTGGACCTGCATGCTCTGCCGGGGCACACGCTGTACGCGTCGGCCATTGGCTTCGAGGTGGACGGGCAGCGGGTGCTGTCCACAGGAGATCAGCAGACGGGTAGCTGGGTTCCTGGTGAGTCGGCGGAGATCCCGAACTTCCAGTACGCGAATGCCTTCGCTGCGGACGACTATGTGGCCTCGGCTGCGCTCTACCAGCGGCTGCAGCCGTCTCTGATGATCTCCGGGCACTGGGACCCGCGACCGGTGACGCAGGACTACCTGGACGAGTTGGTGCGGCTTGGCGATGCCGTTGCGCGGGTACACCGGGAGTTGTTCTTGCCGGACGACCCGGTGTTCACGGGTGCTGTGCGCATCACGCCGTACCGGATCGATGCGGTGGACGGGCAGCCGTTCACTGTGCGGGTGAGCTGTGCGGGTGCGTCGCTGGTGGTGCCTTCCGGATGGGAGTGCTCACAGGTGGCGTCGCAGGAGTTCCTCGTGGTGCCACATGTCGGGGAGCCGGTGCGGCAGGCGCGGATCGCGGCCGGGATCACCCGGGACGGGCGGTACGTGGGTCAGTTGGCAGAGGCACTAGTAGACGTGAGGACGGGTCGTTGAAGTACACGGTCGATGTACAGGAAGCCAAGGCGTACGCCAGCGTGGTCGTCGATGGACGGCCGGTGCTGAAGCTGCGGCTGTTCGCCTCGCTGGACACAGTGGAGGGGTTCGACGAGAGCTACGGCGACATCGCGGTGGATGTCGTCGAGGGTGCTGAAGGACTGGTCGTCACTGCGACTGCTCACAGCACGGTGTGGGACACGCGAGTCACGACCACGCGGTTCCTGGCCGACCGGATCGAGACGTCGACAGTGGTGACCGGCCGGGGGCGGCTTACCGATATGCACCTGCTCGGTGGGCGTCGTACGCCGCGGGGTTTCCTGCCCAGCGGGTCGCAGCTGCAGCAGGCGTACTCCCCCAATCCGGACCACCCGACCCGTGTCATCCGGGATGCGCTGGAGCCGGCGACGATCAGTGTGTGCGGTGAGGGCGGTGAGCCGGGCATCGAGCGGTGGCTGTTCACGCCCGCGCCCTGGTGCTTCGCGGCGGCCGTGGACGACCAGTGGCTGGGCCTCAGTGTGGTGGCACCGGTCGCCGAGCAGACCTTCACCAGCTACCACTACCTGCCTGTGACCGGTGGCTTCAGTCTGCGGCTGGACTACGAGGGCCAGACCGTGGTCGAAGGGCAGTTCCGCACGCCGCCGCTCGTCGTACACCTGGGTGGTGAGTCCCCGTCGGATGTCCTGGTGCAGCATCGGGCATTGCTCGACTCGTACGGCGTTGTGCCTTCCCGGACGGCAGTGGACGCGGAGTGGTGGCGCGGGACGATCTTCTGCGGGTGGGGAGCGCAGTGTGCGCTGGGGGTTCGCACCGACCAGGCTCCACAGCCGCTAGCGACCCAGACGAACTACGACGCGTTCCTGGAGACCCTTGCTGGGCAGGGGATCGTGCCGGAGACGATCGTGATCGACGACAAGTGGCAGGCGTCGTACGCGACCTGCCAGCCCGATCCGGTGAAGTGGCAGGACCTGAAGGGCTGGATTGCCGCGCGGCATGCGGCCGGGCAGCGGGTGTTGCTGTGGTGGAAGGCGTGGGACGAGGAGGGCGCTCCGCTGGACGCCTGCGTGACCGATGCCGGTGGCAACCCGGTCGGCCTCGATCCGGACTCTCCTGCCTGCGCGTCACTGATCACCGAGGCCGTGACCTACATGCTGTCCGCAGACGGGCTGGATGCGGACGGGTTCAAGGTCGACTTCACCGCGCGGACGCCGTGCGGCTCGTCACTGCGGCACAGCGGACGCCGGTGGGGTGCCGCGCTGCTGCACGAGCAGCTCCGGCTCGTTTACGACACGGCCAAGCGGGTCAAGCCGGACGCACTGGTCGTCACGCACACGCCGAACCCGGCCTTCCTCGACGTGACCGACGTGATCCGGCTGAACGACGTACTGCACGACCACACCGCCGAGCCCGGGTATGTCGCTCGTCACATGGCCTATCGGGCCGAGGTGGTGCAGGCGGTATGTCCTGAGCTGGGCATCGACACCGACGGCTGGATGATGCCGAGTCACGGTGAATGGCGCACGTACGTGGCGATGCAGGGCGGTCTGGGCGTGCCGGCGCTGTACTACGTGGACGGTACTGACACGGACCGCTACGACTTCGCTCCGGACGACTTCGACGCCATCAAGGACAGCTGGAACCGCTACAGGGCGGCCCGGAGCCTTTAGACTGCGGCCCATGAGTCCCCGGGGGCAGCAGGCAGCACGGGCCGTGCAACAGCAGCCGGTCCAGCCTGCGCAGCCGTCTGTACGGCGTCCGACGGTGCAGGACGTGGCCCGCGAGGCCGGTGTCTCACCGTCGACGGTGTCACGCGCGCTGCACACCCGCGGCTACGCGTCCCCCGCCGTACGGGCTCGCGTGCGGGCAGCGGCCGAGCGGATCGGCTACGTGCTCGACCACAACGCCCGCAACCTGCGGAGCCGTACGTCGACCTCGATCGGCGTGCTCATCTCCGACCTGCGCAACCCCTTCTACGCCGACCTGGCTGCCGGTATCGAGGAGGAGCTGCGGGCGGCGGAGTACCAGATGGTGCTTGTCAACGACAACGGCGACCCGGCAGAGGAGATGCGGGCCGCCGAGACACTGCTGGCGATGCGGGTCCCCGGTGTGATCGTCACGCCAGTCACTGCCAAGTGCCCGCGGGTGCTGCAGGAGAACGGCGTCCACGTGGTGTGTGCGGACCGTGAACTCGGCCGGGGCAACGGCGACGTGGTGATGAGCGACAACAAGGCCGGGGCGCGCGAGCTGACCGACCACCTGCTGGCTCTCGGGCACACCCGGATCGGGCTGCTGATCGACGAGACCAAGTGGTCGACCGGCGCCGGGCGGCTGGCCGGCTTCCGGGCCGCGCACCTGGACAACTTCGTCGACCTGGACGAGGACCTGATCGCGTACACCAGCTTCGACGCGGATGCGGCCCGGGAGACGACCCGCAAGCTGCTGAACGACCACGACGTCACCGCAATCATCTCCGCGAACAACGTGCTGGCGCAGGGTGCGCTGGCCGAGATCAAGGACCGGCGGCTGAAGATCCCTCGCCAGCTCAGCGTCGCGGCGTACGACGACGTGCCGTGGATGTCGCTGGTCCAGCCGGCGCTGACCACGGTCGACCAGCACACCGTCGAGCTCGGGCGCAGCTGCGCGCGGTTGCTGCTGGCCCGGATCCGCGGGGAGCTCCCCACGAAGCGGCGGATCGTGCGGGTGCCACCGCGGCTGATCGTGCGCGGCTCCACCGGTCCCGCGCCGCGCTGATTCCCGGTCTGTTGTCCACAACCTCCCATCTGACGTCTTGACGTCGGCAGAATCTCACACCTAACGTGCTCTGCAACCAAATGTGGCATCGATACCACATTTCGGCCACTCGCCCCCTGTCGAGGATTAGGAGCACACGCAATGAAGCACCTGCGCCTTCCCGTGGCGCTGGCCGCCGGGACCCTGGTTCTGACCGCCTGCGCCGGCGTCGGGAACAAGGAGGACTCCGGTGGCAGCACCCCCGGCTCCACCGACTCGACCCCGTCGGGAACCCTGAACGTGATGGGTTTCAGCGGTGAGGACGAGGTGGCCCAGTCCCGGGTGAACGCGTTCAAGGCGGCGTACCCGACCGTCACCGTGAAGAACAACAAGGGCGACTTCGACGCCCAGCAGTTCCTCACCGCGGTGTCCAGCGGCAACCCGCCGGACGTCGTCTACATGGCCCGCAACCTGATCGGGACGTACGCGGCGAAGGGCGCGATCCAGCCGCTGGACGACTGCATCAAGAACAGTGGAATCGATACCACCCAGTACCGCGAAGCCGCGATGAACGAGGTGAAGCTGAAGGACAAGACCTACGGCATCCCGGAGTTCTACACGGTCTCGACCAACCTGATCAGCGGCAAGGCGCTGAAGTCCGCCGGCGTGCAGACCAGCGACATCCAGACCGCTGACTGGGACAAGCTCGAGCAGACGGTCAAGAAGCTGTACGTCGCCAAGAGCGGCCGCCCGGCCCGGATCGGCTACGACCCGAAGATGCCGGACTTCTTCCCGCTCTGGGCGATGGCCAACGGCGCCGAGCTGGTCAAGCCCGGCGGCGAGCCGAACCTGAACGACCCGAAGGCGGTCGAGGCGCTGCAGTACACGATCAAGTTGATCACCGACCAGGGCGGCTGGTCGAACTTCAAGACCTTCCGCGACACCTTCGATCTGTTCGGCGAGAAGAACCAGTTCACCAAGGACCAACTGGCCGCGTTCCCGATCGAGAACTGGTACGTCAACGTCCTGCTCGACTCGCGCAAGCAGGGTCTCGAACTGCAGTCGACGATGTTCACCAACCGGCAGGGCGAGCCGATCAGCACCATCGGCGGCTCGGCCTGGGTGGTGCCGAAGGGCGCCAAGAACATGAACGCCGCCTGCCAGTGGGCGAAGACGATGACGTCGCTGGAGACCTGGCACAAGGCTGCCGAGGCGCGGATGCAGACCGTGACCAAGGACAAGAGCTTCTTCACCGGCCTGTTCACCGGGAACAAGAAGGCCGACGAGGAGATCAAGGCGAAATACCTCGAGCCCACCGGTGACGCCGGCTTCGACCAGGCGATCAACAACTACTACGACGTGCTGGACAAGGCGAAGTCGATGAACCCGTCACCGGCCGGCGCGGAGATCGACGCCGCCTGGAAGAACGCGGTCGGCAAGGCGCTCGGTGGGTCCGCCACCCCGCAGGCCGCCCTCGACCAGGCCCAGTCCGAGGCCAAGGCCGCCTTCGACAAGGTCAACCAGGGCTGATTCGATGACCACCACCGTCGAGCGTCCGGTGGCGGGCGGGCAGGCCGAGCCCGACCGCCGCCGGCCCAAGCCGCGGCGCAGCCCGCTGGCGAAGCGGGAGGACCGGGCCGGCTGGCTGTTCGTCTCGCCGTGGGTGATCGGGTTCCTGATCTTCACCGCGGGGCCGATGATCGCCAGCCTGGTGCTGTCGTTCACCGACTACCAGATGATCCAGGCGCCGCGGGCGGTCGGCCTGGAGAACTACCGCGAGCTGTTCGACGACCCGCGGGTGCTCAAGTCGCTCAGCAACACGTTCGTCTACGCGGCGATGTTCGTCCCGCTCGGCACCGTCGTGGCGTTGGCGCTGGCGATGATGCTGCAGCGGGTCGGCCGGGCCGGGGGCTTCTTCCGGACCGCGTTCTACCTGCCGGAGATGACGCCGGCGGTGGCCGCCGCGGCGATGTTCCTGCTCCTGCTGAACGGTCAGCAGGGCCTGGTCAACAAGGTGCTCGGCTGGGTCGGCATCAACGGGCCGAACTGGACCACCGATCCGAGCTGGCTGAAACCGTCGCTGGCGATCGTGAGTCTGTGGACACTCGGTGGCACGGTGGTGGTCTACCTTGCGGCGCTGAACGGCGTACCGAAGCAGCTGTACGAGGCGGCCGAGCTGGACGGTGCGGGGCCGGTGACCCGGCTGTTCCGGATCACGATCCCGATGATCTCCGGGGCGCTGTTCTTCACCGTGATCACGAACACGATCGCGGCGATGCAGATGTTCGACCAGGCCTACACGATGTTCTACGGCCCGCAGCAGAAGGCGGCGGCGTCGGAGGAGTCGCTGGTCTACATGGTCTACCTGTTCCAGAACGCCTTCCAGTTCTTCAAGATGGGCTTCGCCTCGGCGATGGCGTGGCTGTTGTTCGTGATCATCCTGCTGATCACGTTCATCCAGGTCCGGATCGGCAACCGGTACGTGTACTACCACGGGGAGCGCTGATGACGATTCCCTACCGTCGGTTGCCGTTCCTGTTCTTCCTGACGCTGGCGACGTTCGCGTTCTGCTACCCGTTGGTGTGGCTGGTGTCGGCGTCGCTGAAGCCACGGTCGCAGGTGTTCGACAACCGGCTGATCCCGGAGATCTTCCAGCCGTCGAACTACGTGCGCGTGTGGGAGGCCGCGCCGGTGCTGCGCTGGCTGACGAACTCGCTGACCGTCGGCTTCATGGCCGCCGCGGCCGTGACGCTGTCGAGCGCGCTGGTCGCGTTCGGGTTCGCGTACTTCCGGTTCCGCGGCCGGAACCTGCTGTTCGGGGTGCTGCTGTCGACGATGATGCTGCCCGGTGCGGTGACGATGATCCCGGTGTACCTGATCTGGAACCGGCTGGGCATGATCGACACCCAGATCCCGCTCTGGGCGCAGAACCTGTTCGGCTCGGCGTTCTACGTGTTCCTGCTGCGGCAGTTCTTCCTCGGCATCCCGCGCGAGTTGTTCGAGGCGGCCCGGGTGGACGGCTGCGGGTACTTCGGGCTGTTCCGGCGGATCGCGTTCCCGCTCTGCAAGCCGGCGCTGGTGATCGTGTTCGTCTTCGAGTTCAAGGCGAGCTGGTCGGACCTGATGAAGCCACTGATCTACCTGCAGACCCCGGAGTACTTCACAATGCCGCGCGGCCTGAAACAGATCATCGACGCGTTCGCCCTCTCGGGTCACTACGAGTGGGAGATCGCGGTGGCTGCCAGCGTGATCGCGGTGGTGCCGATGATCGTCCTGTTCGCCTTCGGCCAGCGGTACATCCTCGACGGCGTGGCCACGACCGCGCAGAAAGGCTGAGCGTGCATCCCGCTGATCTGCCGCCCGTGCTCGCGTTGGACGTCGGTGGCACCAAGCTCGCTGCCGGCGTCGTCTCCGCTGACGGCACGGCGCGGTCCTTCTGCCAGGTCGAGACCGCCGTGGACGAGGGCCCGGCAGCCGTGGTCAAGCGCCTGCTGGACCTGGGCGAGCAGGCCCTGACCGAGGCCGGTTCGGTGCCGGTGGCGGCCGTCGCGGGGTCGGGCATCGCGCCAACCGTCGCCGGGACGGGCACCGCGGCGGCTGTCGCCGGGCAGGTGGCCGCGGTGGGTGTCGGGTGCGGTGGACCGCTCGATCCGCGGACCGGGGTGATCCTCGGCCCGCCGGGTCTGCCCGGCTGGGACCACGTCCCGCTCGGCAGCTTGGTGGCCGACCGGTTCGGCCTGCCGGCGTACGTGGAGAACGACGCGACCGCGGCGGCGCTCGGCGAGTACCGCTGGGGTGGCTGGGATGTGCGGAATCTGGTCTACCTGACCGTCTCCACCGGCTTCGGCGGCGGTGTCGTTGCTGACGGCAAGCTGTTTCACGGCGCGGCCGACCAGGGCGGCGAGCTCGGGCACGTGGTCGTCGACTGGCAGGGGCGCCAGTGCGGCTGCGGCGCCCGCGGCTGTGCGGAGGCGTACGTCTCCGGGACGTCGATCGCGCGTCGGGCTGCCGAAGCTGTGATGGCGGGGTCGAGTCTTGCGGTGCTGCCGGCGATCACAGCCAGGGATGTCGCTGAGCACGCGGCGGCTGGTGATCCGGTCGCGCGGGCTGTGTGGGACGAGACGACCGCGATCCTCGGCCGGATGGTCGCCGTACTGATCAACGTCTGTGAGCCGGAGCTCGTCGTGCTCGGAGGTGGTGTCACCAGGGCGGGCGACCAGTTGCTCGCGCCCGTGCGGGACGCTGCATTGCGACAGGCGATGCCACCGGCCGCCGCGGCGTGCGACGTGGTGCTCAGCAGGCACGGTGATGCGGTCGGGGTGCTGGGTGCCGCGGCGATCGCCTTCGACCGTTTGGAGGTGACCCGATGACCGAGCTCTGGGTGGACGGCCTGCTGGACGGGCAGCTGGAGCGGCATGCGGAAGTGACCGCCTTGATGCGGGACCAACTCCCCCAGGTGCAGGCGGTCGCCGACGAACTGATCCGCCGGCTCGCGGCCGGCGGTGTGCTGTACACGTACGGGAACGGCGGGTCGGCCGCCGACGCGCAGCACCTGGCGGGCGAGCTGATCGGCCGCTACCTCCGCGAACGCCGCCCGCTCCCCGCGGTCGCGCTCATCGGGGACGCTGCGGTGGTGAGCTGCATTGCGAACGACTACTCCTACGACGACGTGTTCGCGCGGCAGGTGACCGCGCTGGTTCGTCCACAGGACATGGTGGTGGGGTTCAGCACATCCGGTACGTCGCTTACGGTGGTGAAGGGTCTCGCGGCGGCGCGGGCGAAGGGCGCGTGCTCGGTCGCCTTCACGTCGACGCGCGGCAAGGATCTCGCGGCGGCGGCGGACCTGGCGGTCGTCGTACCGGCCGAGGAGACCGCCCGGATCCAGGAGATGCACGTCCTCGCCCTGCACCTGGTCAGCGAACTGGTCGACCGCTGGGCGCTCAGCACCGACATCGTGGAGACGTCATGACACGTGGTCCCCTGCACATGATCGGCAATGCTCACATCGACGCGGTGTGGCTCTGGCAGTGGCAGGAGGGGTATCAGGAGGTGCGGGCCACGTTCCGGTCCGCGCTCGACCGGATGGACGAGTACCCGGACTACGTCTTCACGGCGGACTCGGTCGCGTACTTCAGCTGGATCGCCGAGCACGATCCGGGCCTGTTCGAGCGGATCCGCAAGCGGGTCGCCGAGGGCAGGTTCGAGATCGTCGGCGGCTGGTGGGTCGAGCCGGACTGCAACATCCCCGGCGGCGAGGCCTTCGTCAGGCACGCGCTGTACTCGCAACGGTGGCTGGCCGAGCACCTGGGTGTGATCGCGACCGTCGGCTGCAACGTGGACCCGTTCGGCCACAACGCGACGCTGCCACAGCTGCTCAGCAAGGCCCGGCTCGACTCGTACGCGTTCCTGCGGCCGCAGAAGCACGAGCGGGAGCTGCCGGGACAGAAGTTCTGGTGGGAGTCGGCGGACGGTTCCCGCGTGCTCGCGTACCGGATCCCGCATGAGTACTGCTCTCCGGGCGGCGAGATCTCCGGCCACGTCACCAAGGCGCTGCAACAGTTGCCGGCGACCACCGAGCCGCTGATGGTGTTCTACGGCGTCGGCAACCACGGCGGCGGCCCGACGATCGAGAACATCGAGTCGATCAAGCAGCTCGCCCGGCGCGACCTGTTCCCGGAGATGTTCCCGTCGACGATGCGCCGGTTCTTCGACGAGGCCCGCACGTTCGACGGCATCCCGGTGCATCCGACCGAGCTGCAGCCACACGCGATCGGCTGCTACGCCGCACACTCCGGCGTGAAGCGTCAGAACCGGCTGGCCGAGCAAGCACTGCTCGCGGCCGAGAAGTGGACGACGATCGCAGCGGTGATCAGCGGGACGCCGGATGCTACGGCCGAGCTCGGTCACGCCTGGAAGCAGGTGCTGTTCAACCAGTTCCACGACATCGCGGCCGGCACGGCGATCGAGCCGGCGTACGACGATGCCCGCGACCAGCTCGGTGAGGCGAAGGCGATCGCGGCCCGGCTGGCGAACCGCTCGATCCAGTCGATCGCGCGGCAGATCGACATCCCGGCCGAGTCGGCGATGGTGCCGGTGGCCGTGTTCAACCCGCACCCTTGGCCGGTGACCGCGACGGTGGAGCTCGAGCTCGGGTACCCGGCGCCGCTGCGGGGTGCGATCGCGTTGTCCGAAGGGCTCGACGGCCGGCTGATCGACGTTCAAGAGATCCGGTCGGCGGCGACGGCGAACGGGCGGCGGCGGATCGCCTTCAAGGCAACGGTTCCACCACTCGGGTACCAGCTGTACACGATGCGTCCGGGTGACGGGTCGTCGTACCACCTTGGTCAGCCAGCTGGTGACTTGGTGCTGGACAACGGGGTCGTTCGGGCCGAGGTGGACCCGAAGACGGGCTGGTTGCGGTCGCTGGGGTTGGCGGACGGGCCTTCGTTGGCGGCTTCCGGGGTCGCGCATGCGCAGGTGATCGACGACGACACGGACACCTGGAGCCATGGAGTCCGGTCGTTGTGGAACACGGCAGGGTCGTTCGAGGTCAGTCGGGTCCGGCGGCTCGCGGATGGGCCCGTTCGGCAGGTCGTCCGGGTGGAGTCGAGGTACGGCGAGTCCCGGCTGGTGGAGGAGTTCGTGCTCGACGCGGAGTCCGACGCGGTCGAAGTACGGGTGACGATCGACTGGCGGGAGAAGCTGAAGGCGCTGAAGCTGTGCTTCCCGTTCGCGGTGAAGAAGTCCGAGGCGACGCACGAGATTCCGTACGGGCACCTGGTGCGGGAGCAGAATCGCGAGGAGGTGCCGTCGCACGCGTGGGTGGACATCTCGGGCGCCGGCGGCGGCGTCGCGGTCCTGAACGACGGGAAGTACTCGTTCGCCGTCGACGGCTCCAAGGCCGGGAAGCCGGTGCTGGCGATGACAGTCGTGCGGTCGCCGGTCTACGCCTGGCACGATCCGCGGCAGTTGGACGACGACGGCGTGTACGAGTACCTGGATCAGGGAATCCAGCGGTTCACGTACCGGCTGCAGCCGCACGGCGGTGACTGGCGCGCCGCAGGTGTGGTGCGACGCGCGGCCGAGCTCAACCAACCGGTCACACCGCTGATCGAGTGCTTCCATGACGGCCCGCTGCCGGTCTCGCAGTCCTACCTGACCGTGCACGGCTCGGACGACGTGATCTTCTCGGTCCTGAAGCGAGCCGAAGACAACAACGGCGCCGTGGTCCTCCGCGGCTACGAGATCAGCGGCCGTCCGGCAGAGGTGCGAGTTGAGTTGCCGTTCCTGGGCCGCTCGGTCGACGCATCCTTCGGACCGCACGAGGTGAAGACCTTGCAACTCCCGTCGTCGGCCGAGGCCACTCCGGTCGAGGTCGATCTGCTCGAGTGGAACCCGTCGAAGCCACCGCCGTTCGGAGCCTGATCCGGTGAAGGTCACTGTCGAGGACGCTGGTGGAACGGCTCTCCCGGACGACGCGTGGCAGGTCGACGTCCAGGTCGATCCCCTGACCGATGGCGAGCATGAGGTGCGGCTGCGGGTTCGGTACGACGGCTCGCAGCCGGTAGATGCCCGCATCCGCGTCGAGGTGCCGGTGCCGGCCGTGGAGCATCCCCGCTGGCTGATTCCCGGAGTGTTCTACGGGGACAACCGAGACCCGGCCTGCATCCGCCGATACCCGCGCTACTCCCCAGGCGAGTTGGACGCCTCCGACCTCGTTGCAGACCACTGGTCCTTCCGCGCCGACCGCGCCGCCACACCGGTTGTCTTCGGCTGGGGTCCGAACGGCGGAGTCGCTCTCGAGGTCGACGCCAACACTGCACTGGGTCTCAGCGGCCTCGGCCTCGGAGCAGGCCCGGATCGGCCAGCGTCGATCTGGGTCTCACTGCCCTATCGCGAAGAACCCTTCAGCTACGTCGGCGAGCCACACGGTGTCCCCTCGCTCGCCGAGTCGTTCCGCTGGGAGCCCGGCGATGCGCACGAACTGCGTATCGGCCTCTGGGACCTGCCGGCCGATCACGCCGGCTTCGCACCGGTCTTGCGTCGACTCCGAGCTCGCGAGCGGGCGACCAACCCGCCGGTCGAGCCGTGGGTCGACCTCGCCGACGCTGCCGAGCTCACGTCGTACGGGCTCTGGCGGTGGCACTATCGCGAGGACCCCGCGGTGCTCGTCGAGACCGCGCTCTTCGACCGGGAGTTGATCGGCGGCGAAGGCGGCAACGACCGGTTGGCGATGCACGTCGCGTGGGTGAGCGGCATTCCGTACGCGCACGCGCTGCTGCGACACGGCCGTCGCGTCGGCAATCCGTCGTACGTCGAGGCCGGTACGGCGGTGATCGACCACATCACGAGCAACCTCACACCGGCCGGGACGTTCTGGGGTTGCTGGTACGCCGAGGGCGGCTGGAAACAGTCGTGGACACCGGTGCCCGGCGGGCTGCATGCGCGGACGCTGGCCGAGGCGACGTTATTCACCGTGCGAGCGTTGGCGGCCGAGCGTGTGGAGCATCCGACCTGGCGGGATGCGGCGTTGCAGAACCTCGGCTTCGCCCTGTCGGCGCAAGATGCCGAGGGCAACTTTGGCAGCCTGTACCACCTGGAATCGGGTGAGGTGATGTCGCGACGAGGTGCGGCCGGCCTGACCTGGGTCGCCGCGATGGCGGAGGCCTACGAAGTCTTCGGCGACGAGCGACACCTGGCCGCGGCGCGGTCGGGTGGCGCGTATTACGCGGCGGATGTCCGCAACGGCACGCTCTGCGGCGCCCCGGAGGATGTCGACCTGGCGCCGACCTCCGAGGACGGCTACGCCGCGCTGATCGCGTACGCCGCTCTCTACAGGATCGACCGGGATCCCGGCTGGCTCGAGCTGGCGCGTACGGCGGCCGACTGGATGCTCACGTTCCGGTACAGCTACGACGTGAGCTTCTCGCCGCAGACCATTCTCGGCGCCTACAACTTCCGCAGCCGCGGCGCAGACACCGCCAGCCCGTCGAACCAGCACCTGCACAACTACGGCCTGATCTGCACGGCCGAACTGGCAGCCCTCGCGACCTGGACCGGCGACGACTCCTACGCCCTCGCAGCCGTCGAGCACCTCAGATTCGCCCGCCAGTTCGTCGCCCGCCGCGACGGCGACTTCAACGCCCGCCGCGGCATGGTCACCGAACGCTACTACCAAACCCAATGCTTCGGCCCACCCGGCGCCATCCTCACCCTCTCCCACTCCTGGTGCATAGGCCTACTACTCCTCGCCTGCGAAGACGCCCTGACCCACCTCACGACGATCGACTGGTAAGACTGCTTGGTCGTTGCTGACGGCGTTCTTCCATGGGCGGGCGTGGGTGTGGACAATGTTGGCAATCAGGGCCAGGCGGTCTCGGCAGGTTGTTGAGAGGGCATCGGCCGGGGCGTCGGTCTCCAGGGCTGGGGTCCAGAGGGCTCGGCCGGCGAGGGTGCCTGAGGCGCCGCCGCGGCAGGCGAGCTCGACTGCGCGGGGGAAGTCGTCGCGGGCGACGCCGTTCGACAGGACGACCCACGGCACGTCCAGCGTGTTGGTCAGTTGTTCGCAGGTCTTGATGATCTGGTTCGGATCGCCGAGACCGCGGCTCGGGACCTGCGCCTTGTACAGATCAGGACGAACCGGCCCGAGCGCCTCGGCCGCCTCCACGATCGCCGCGTCCAGCTCGAAGTCGTCCTCACCCGGCGCGGGCTGCGCCACCGGCTCCAGCACCGACAACAGTCCGGCGTCCGCGCATCGCCGTACGAACTCCGCGGCCATCTCCACCCGCCGCGCAGCCTGATCGTCGCGCTTCCAGATCACCAGCAGCTTGAGCGCGACCGCCCCCTCAGCACGCGCTGCGGAGGCATCCACCGACTCGTCCAGCTGGGTGTCCGTGACCGGCCCGCCACGCTCCTGCGTCAGCGCATCGGCCGCCAGGATCCACCCGGGCTCGCGGGGAGCGTCGTACCCCTTGTCGATCAGGAAGCCGGACGCCAGTGGCGCAAGGTGTTCCGCGACGGCGGCCTTGAAGGACGTGATCGCCGCGGCATCATCGGGCCGCCCGTGCTCGGCGAGCGTCGTGCGCAGGCTCTCGCGCTGGTCCATCGCGACCATCGCGAAGGTGCCGTCGGGATAGGCAAGGGCATCAAGTGTCGGGCTCACGACACCACTTTATGGAATCGATGCCAGAACGCGCCATCCCACACCTCAGCCAACTGTGGACAAACCTCGATCACCCTTGCCCGCAACGGCTCCACCGGCGTACCGGTCACCACCTCGGCCGCCATCCGCGCGGCCCCTTCGGCCGCCGTCGCTTCGCCGTCGAGTACGGCGAACTCCCGCCCACCCGACGCGAGCGCCTTCCGCCGCATCCACCCGCCAAGCCTGACCGGACCCCCAAACGCCACCGTGCTCCGCCATGGAATCCCGAGCAACCGCGTCTGCTCCTCAGCCATCCACCGCGCGTGAAAACTCAGCGCATCCACCAACGCCCGCATCTCCTCGGCCGGATCATCGACCGGCCGCAGCACGTCGTACGTCGATGCCGGATCCGGCGCAGGCGCCTGACGCCCCTGTGGATAAGGCGCAATGACCCGCTCACTCGGCGACTCCACCTCATCCAGTACGGCGTTCAGCCACGGGTAACCGCGGTCGAGCGCAGCAAGCCTCTGCTCGACCAGACCGCCCGCCGCGCCGTTGCCGGAGATCGCACACCCATGCTGTCCGTCGACGTACCACCCGGTGCTGATGCCCTGCTGCCGCAGTACGTCGTCCAGCACCGGCGCAGGACTCGGTGTGATGATCGCCTCCGCCGTACCAAGCGAGTCAGCCACCTGACCGGGCTCACGCACTCCTGCGGCCCACGCACCGACCAGGTGGTCGTGACCGCACAGCACCACCGGCACGCCGGCCGGTGTGGTCGCTGCGACCGTCATGGGCTCGACCAGAGGCGGCAGGTGGTCCAGACCGCCGTACGCGAGCAGGTCGGGGTCCCACTGCCTGGTGCGGAGGTCCAGTACGCCGAGGCGCTGAGCATGCGTGAGGTGCATCGCATAGGTGCCCGTCAGTGCGGCCAGGACCAGGTCAGGAGCACCCGCCCACAGCCTGGTGCGGGCCAGAGTGTCGCCCAGCCAGCGCCAGGTCACCACGGGCAGCTTGGCGCTCAGCCGGAGACCGGTCCGGGCGTACAGCTCCTCAGGACCGACCTCAGCCCGCAGCTGTTCGGCCTGCTCGACGCCTGGCTGGTCACGCCAGGTGATGAGCTTGGTGAGCGGCTGCAGGTCCCGGTCGAGCGGCACACCGGTCTCCGCCATCCCGGAGATGCCGATCCCCTCGACCCGCTCCCTGTCGGACAGCTCCCCGACCAGTCGCCGTACGGCGTCCTGCAACTCCCCAGCGTCATCCGGCGTACGCACCGACCGGACCACCACGGCGGGCCCGGCGCGGCCCGGAACTCGGCACACCTTCAGGTTCGTCGTACCGACATCGACGCCTATCCAGGTCACCTGTAAGACCCTAGACCGGGTGATGCGATAGCGTCCGGTGGTCCCCGAAGAAGGAATGTCATGGGTGAGCTGAGCAAGATCGTGGTCGTCGTGCCGACCTACAACGAGCGGGAGAACCTGCCCGTGCTGGCCGGGCTGCTGTCCGACCTGAATCTGCCGGGCCTGCAGATGCTCGTGGTCGACGACAACTCCCCCGACGGCACCGGCGACGTGGCCGACGAGCTGGCGAAGGCGTCGCCCGAGCAGGTCGGCGTACTGCACCGGACCGAGAAGAACGGCCTCGGCCGCGCCTACATCGCCGGCATCAGCCGCGCGCTGGACGAGGGCGCCGACATCGTGATCCAGATGGACGCGGACCTGTCGCACCCGGCCTCGGTGATCCCGACCATGGTCGAGATGCTGCGGACGACGGACGCCGGCGTGGTGATCGGGTCCCGGTACGTCGAGGGCGGCTCCGCGGCCGCGGAGTGGGCCTGGCACCGCCGGGCGCTGTCCGCCTGGGCCAACTTCTACGTGAACGCGATCCTGCGGCTGCACGTCAAGGACGCCACCGCCGGGTTCAAGGCGTGGAAGGCCGACACGCTGCGCTGGATCGACGTCACCACGATCCAGAGCAACGGGTACTCGTTCCAGGTCGAGATGAACTACCGCACGGTCCGCCGCGGCCTGCGGATCGCGGAGACGCCGATCCGCTTCGAGGAGCGCACGGCCGGAGCCTCCAAGATGAGCCTCAAGGTGCAGCTCGAGTCCGCCCTGATGCCCTGGAAGCTCCTGTTCCGCCGTTCGGCCTGAGCCTCAGATCGACTTGGCGACGGAGGCCAGCATGCGCGTGCCGTCGCGGAAGACCGCTGTCTGATCGTCCTTGCGGGCGGCGACGCACAACGTGACGGTGACGTTGTGGATCGACTCGACGCCGGTCATCGTCGTGCATTTGGCGACGAGCGAGAGAACTCCGCCACCGGACGTGGTGTACCGGCCTGAGTAGGTCAACTGGGCCTGGTTGTCGATGTTCGAGTTCGCCGGGCTGAGCGTCTTGACGGACGATTTCCGGACGCCGGTGAGGCGATCGGCCTTGATGAGGTCCGCCGCCACGGCCGAGACCGCGACCCGGGCGGGATAGCCGACGGGATTGACCATCACGAACACGGCACCGGCGCGACTCCGGGAGCCGAGCGTGACCGAGTACTGCGTCGAGCGGTCCTTCCGCCAGCCGGTCGCGGGTTTGACGTAGACGTCGTCGTACACCTTGATGCCCTGGTCGACGTCCTTCAACGTACGCCGCCGCTCGGTGGGCGTCGGAGACGGAGTCGGAGTAGGCGTCGGGACCGTGGTCGGGGTGTCGGTGGGGGTCGCGGACGGCTGGGTCGACGGGTCGGGGGAGGACAGACCGTCGGAGTACGTGGCGGTGGGCAAGGGCGAATCCGCTGAGGTGTTTCCGTCGGAGCGGGTCAGTACGAACACTCCGACGCCACCGATCAGCGAGACGACGACGGCGATCGCGGCGGCGATGAGCCATCCCGTCTTGTTCTTGCGTGGCGGCGGGAGGTGGTAGCCGGGCTCTTGGCCGTCGTGCGGCGGCTGCATGGGTGGCTGGCCGTAGTACTGCGGCTGAGTGGGGGGCCGGTCGTAGTACGGCGGCTGCCCGCTGTGCTGCGGGGGCTGGCCGTAGTACTGCGGCTGGCTCACTGGTTGGGCCGGCGGCACGGGGTACGCGCGCGTCGGTTCGTTGTCGGGGTTCCAGGCAGGCGGCTGGGACGTCGGGTCACTCACGACAGGGGGCCTCAATCGGTTGGCGATGACGAAGAGGCCGGTCCCCGATACCGGCCGAGTGAGGTTACCTCAAGCGCGTGATCCGCGTCGCATTCTTACGGGTGATTTGCACCAAGTGGCAACGGCTACCCGTAGCCGAGCTCGTGGAGGCGGGCGTCGTCGATGCCGAAGTGGTGCGCGATCTCGTGCACCACGGTGATGTTCACCTCGTCGACGACGTCCTCGACGGTGTCGCAGATCGCCAGCGTCGGGTTGCGGTAGATCGTGATCCGGTCCGGCAGTACGCCGCCGTAGTAGTGCCCGCGCTCGGTCAGCGGGATGCCCTCGTAGATCCCGAGCAGCTCCGGATCGCTCGCCGGCGGCTCGTCCTCGACGAAGATCGCGACGTTGTCGATCAGCGCCGCCAGCTCCGGCGGCACCTCGTCCAGCGCCTCGGACACCAGCACCTCGAAGTCCGCCCGGTTCATCTCGATCACGCTGCCAGCGTAGTGAGTCAGAGCCAGCCCTGCCTTGACGCTTGGACGCCGAGCTGGAACCTGGTTTGGGCGCCCAGTGCTTCCTGCAGGCGGCCGATGCGGCGGGCGATGGTGCGCTCGCTGACGCCGAACTCCCGGGCGATCGACTCGTCCGTCAGGCCGGCGCTCAGGTAGGTCAGCAGCCGCTTCTCCTCCAGGCTCGGCCCGGCGTTCACGTCGTTCAGCTCGGTACCACTCGTGATCGGCACCGCGATCCGCCACAGTGCCTCGAAGATCCGCGCCATCCCTGCCAGCAGGGGCGAGTCATGTACGACGACAGCCGCAAACGCCGGACCTCGGCCCGTGCGCCCACCAGTGCCCAGCGGTCGTCGACGATCGTGATGTTGAGCGGCACGTGTGGGAAGACTCGCGCCGTCTCACCGGCGTCGATGCACGCCTGCACCATGTGCAGCGCGTTGGCGTCCTGGAGGACGTGGGCTCCGTAGATCACGTCGTACTGGACACCGCGTTCCAGGGCCTCGAACATCCCGTCCACGATGCGTATCTGCCGGGCCGCGATGTTGCCCATGGTCATGGCGCGGACATGCTGCTGCGCGTCGGTCTGGACGGAGTTCAGGACCGCCTGTGAAGCGGCGTACGTCGGCAGGACCTCCAGATAGTCCTGCTTACCGGCTGCGGCCTTCCAGAGCTCGCCGAGCACCTCCGCGCTGTCGCGGGCCAGCTGCGCCTGCCGCGTGTGACGCTCCGCCAGGGCCTCCATCGCGAGCCGTGGCGGGCGAACGGCCATGGCGTCGCCGTTGCGCTCTACGAGGCCGAGTTCGGCCAGCTCCTCGAGGCTGCTGTCCACCTGCTCGTGCTGCGCTGCCAGGTCGACCGGTGCCGTGTCAGGGCGCTGCAGCAGGTCGAGCAGCAGCGCCTGCGCCGGGGCCGAGAGGCCCAGCGCCTGAAGCGGTTCCATGCCCTTGTGTACCACCGGCGGCAGGGGTGGCGACAGGTTGCTGACATGCCGGTTTCTGACAGCGCAAGGCCTCGTAGTGGGCGCTACTCGATGCCAATACTGCTGCCGTCCCCACCAGTTCCCCCGAGGAGAGAGATTCGGATGAGAATGCGCCTGGCGATCGCTGCCATCGCCCTGGTACTCGGCCTCGCCGCACCGCCCGCGGCCGCGGCCACTGCGTCCCCGGCCGCTCCGATGCAGAGCGCCGTACCGCAAAGTCTGTCGCCCGAGCTTCAGCAGATTGTCGACAATCTACCGGCAATGCGCGCACACGCGGCGGCGGTCCAGGCTGAGCTGGGGCTGCCGGACAACCCGGCGCTGGACGCGCTCATCGAGGCCATCGACCCAACGCAGTACGAGTGCTCGGCGGCCGTGCCACCGGTGGTCGCGGCGATCATGCCCGATGTCGCGGGTTGGACCTTCGAGCAGATTCTGGCCGTCCTGCACGTGCTGATCTACCAGATGGCGCTGGTCGACGCGGCGTACCTGCCGCAGCCCGCGCCGTACACCTACGGCGCCAACGGTGAGTTCACGAATGTGGTGAACCGCACGAACCGCGACCTGCGGACGTTCTGGGACATCCCGTCCGGCGACATCGAGCTCGTGGCCGCCCACGGCCGGTCGATGCTCGACGCCGAGGTGAACTACCGCGTCTTCACCGCTGTCTACAACCTCGACCCGGTCGCCTCGCGAGTCTCGGCCGACCTGGTCGCGCGGGAGCTCAACAGCGCGGCCCTCGGGTACGGCGACCTGCCCCTGTTCACCTTCAACGCGTACGCAGCGCCCGGCGGCGACGTCATCCCCGGGTACCGCGTCTCGCCGAAGCGGATCGCTTTCGGTGACGGCGTACTGGAGGGCTTCGCCCGCGTCGGACTGGGTGACGTGGCGCCGCAGGCCATCCTGGCGCATGAGTTCGGTCACCACATCCAGTACGCCCGCGACCTGATGCGCAGCGACCTGCCGGCCCCTGAGGCCTCCCGGTGGGCCGAACTGATGGCCGACGCGTACAGCGCGTACTTCCTCACCCACGCCCGCGGTGCGGCGTTGCAGTGGAAGCGGGTCGAGCTCTTCAGCCAGCTGTTCTACCAGCTGGGCGACTGCGGCTTCGCCGAGGGCGGCCACCACGGAACGCCCAACCAGCGGATGCGGTCCGCGCTCTGGGCATACGGCGTCGCGGACTCAGCCCGGGAACAGGGACACATCCTGCCGGCGCTGAGCTTCTACCAGCTGTTCGTGGCCCAGTACCCGCAGCTGATCGCCCCTGACGCAACCAGCTAGCCCTCCCCCTCAGGGCGCCGTACGCCGTCTCTCTCACCCGGCGTACGGCGCCCGCCCCTGCGGGTCTCCGGACCCTGGTCGATGCCTGCTGAGTAACTCGTTTTGGAGCCAGCGCCCAACTCCTCTATGCTTACGGCTGTCCCTGGAGCTTCGGCTCCCGCGGGTCCGAGTCCCCATCGTCTAGTGGCCTAGGACGCTGCCCTTTCAAGGCGGTAACGCGGGTTCGAATCCCGTTGGGGATACGGCCGAAAGGCCGGTGTCAGAAGCACCTCGAAGATGCTGTAGGATCATCGAGAAATCTGGCCCAGTGGCGCAGTTGGTTAGCGTGCCGCCCTGTCACGGCGGAGGTCGCGGGTTCGAGTCCCGTCTGGGTCGCCAGGAGAGGCGGCGGTGTCAAAACACCGCCGCCAATTTTCTCCCCGGTCAGGTAGCTCAGCTGGTAGAGCGTCCGCCTGAAAAGCGGAAGGTCGGCGGTTCGAGACCGCCCCTGACCACCCTTCTTGAGCGTGACTCGGGCCAATCTGGCCCGACTGCCAGTCCCCGTGAGTCCCCCTCAGCAACCATCCGCAGTTGCACGGATGTTGCACGCCGTTTGACTCGTAGGAGCCATCGAATGCCGGACCTCGTCAGCTCAACCGTGATTGTGTCCGCGCTGACATCCGCGGCTGTTGCACTGGGCGTCGACTGGACCGTGAAACCTCGACTGGAGGCTCGGAAGGAGCGCCTCCTCGCGGCTCATCGAGCTCGTTCGACTGTGCTTCGGTGCTTGACGATAATCCTCGTCGCTGCCGCAAAGCTGGGCACCGAGACTCCGGGAACGTTGACGGCGGACGCGCGCAAGATGTGGTTGGCGGAGCTGGACGCAGCGAAGGAAACGATCGCCGCAACATCGCGCGACCTTGAGCAGGCGGTTCTCGACGCCGGCATCCCGTTCGAGCGGATCCTCGTCCCTCTCACTCGTTTCGCCAATCAATCACGAGGGCTCGTCCTGGGCGACCGGAGGAATCATGAGAAGGCCGAGCTGATCCTCGCGTCCGGCGCTCCGCTCCTAGAAGCGTGGCGGGCTGCGATGCGTCCACTCTTCGGTATCCGAGCCGTCCGTGGGGGTTCCAAGCTCGTCGAGGCTGTGGCCGCACTAGATCGGGCCGTAGCGGCTGGCCAATCCGATCCGTAGTCGAGTTCAAGCTGTCTATCCTCGATCACGGCATGCTTGATTGCAGCCGCCGATGCGGACGGACTGTCCAGGGCTGTCCAGCACGATCCATGGCCGCTGTTAGCAAGCCCGTTAGCAGGGCGGACGAGCGACTCATCACGAGTCCGTTGCCCTGCCTCTGCGGGAAGATGTTTGCATGCCTGCGATGCCAACCACGCTGCGGTCCGTAGCCGGGGCCGGTCTGCATGCTCTACTGCGCCTGCCTCGGTTGCCTGAGCTACCACCGCTCGATCTGGCGACCCACCGTGAGTATGAGGAATTCACAAGGAGCTACGTCGATCCGCCCGGCTCACGGGAGGGACTGCAGCCGCCACGGCAGACGATGACCTACGTGCGGTGGCTCGCGAGCCACCGGCAAGTGCTGTTCCATGGCAGTCAGCGCGACAGTATCAGCGAGCTGAGACCGGACCGCGAGTCCGACGACAGCACGGCGTTTGGTAGCCAGCGCGCGGTTTTCGCGACGGACGATCCAGTGTGGGCGATGTGGTTCGCCCTCCTGACCCGTGGGCAAGGCTTCCGCTCCACGCGCAACGGCGTCTGGTCGATACCTGGCGACACGCAGCACCAGCAGTACTTCTTTTCCGTCGACAGCGACCAGCCGGACGCGGAGCTGCTCACCCACGGCTGGTTATACATGCTTTCCCGAGACGGATTCACGGCTGAGCCCGCCGTCGCAGGACTGCTGCAATCGGGTCAATGGGTCAACCCCAACCCGGTCAGACCGGTTGCCCGGATTGCCGTTGCTCCGGCTGACTTCCCGTTCACGAGCATCATCGGACGCCACAGCGGCAGTGAATCCATGTTTCGCACCCTTTGGAACGCACGTACCGCATCCTGCCGCCCTTGAGTCCACCGCGACGCGATGCCCCTGCGTCTTCCCGTCTGCCACACTCCAACCAGCCGGCCAAAATCGACCTGGCATCCCGGTGCACCAGGACTCACCGTAGTACCCAACTGAAGGGTCTCCAGATCCTGATGCGGATGCTGTCCGGATCCGTTGCCTCGAGCAACGATCTCGACGTTGTGCGTCATCAGGTACCCGAAGCCCACGTTCGCCGGGTCGTAGTGGTCCCAGAAAACGAGAACGACTGCCGCGAGTCGAGCCAGGTCGACATCGTCGCGAACCGACGCCCGCCCCGGTGGATCTGAAACTTCATGACGTCTAGTAATACCGCGTTCACGGTAAGCGATACCCCATTGCCACATGCTGCAACTGGTCTAGCCGCTGTCGTTGGGCCCTGCTATAACTCGCTGGTCCCCCGAGCGACAGGAGTCTTGATGCGCCGCCCGCGTGTCGTCGTTGCCGGTCTCGTCAGCGCGGCTGTAATCGCCGCCGGAGCCGTGACTGTCCCACTGACCATCTTCCGTTCCACCGCTGCCGAGGCGGCCGTCACCGCCGAACAGGGCGAGCTGCTGGCCCCGCTGTGGGACGACCAGCAGCATCCGTTCGTCACCTATGGCACCTCGAGTGAGTACTTCGCGTACCACCAAGACCCGTGGAGCGGCGACAGCAACAACAACTGGCACATAGCCAGCCTGGCCGACGGGCACATCGTGATTCCCGATGTCTCCTCGGAGTACTCCGGACCGGCGATGGCCGGAAAGTATTTCGTCAAGACGACTTCACCCAGCGTGGGCAAGTTCAACTACGAGTACATCGATCCCGCGACGTCGGAGTCCAAGGGCACCGTGCTCATCCCGGATTGGGCAGCCTGTTTGCATGAGGTAGGCGTCGTCTTCCGGACGGTGGACAACGACGTGCAACACCTCTGGATCCAGCAGCCGGACGGTGCGAAGCGCGAACTAGCCACCGCGCCGATCGGGACGCTCGTGTGCATGGACCAGGACGAGCGCCACCTGCTCGTGAAGACAGTGGACGACCTGCGGCTGATCGACGTACAGACCGGCACCAGCAAGACGGTCGCGACAGTGTCGCCGGAGTGGGCGGCGCTGACGCCCGGCCGGGTGTTCTGGCGTACCGGAGCGACCGCGACCGGCCAGCAGGTGGCGTGGGCCGACCGGGCCGGTCCGGCAACCGGGACCGTCGAGGTGGCCTTCACGCAGGATCTGCAGACCCTGGCAGACGACCTCCTGGTGCTCCACAAGACCGCCGACTACCAGTTCGACGTACGGCGGATCGCCGCAGCGGACGGAGCCGTGAGCGCACCGCTGCTGACCGACGCCCGCGGTGGCACCGCACTCGACGACGGCTCGTTCCTGGTCGGACGGCCAACGTCGCTCGACCTCCTGTCCGGCGACGGCGGTCGCCGGGAGGTCATGCCACTTCCCAGGTCACGAGAGCTGGGGTGGGGTGTGGGCATGTCCGGAGACCGGGTCGTCGCGTCCTGGATGGACTCGAGCGACATGGCGTTCTCCGACGTCCCGATGTCCGAGATCACGACTACCGCCGGCGCCGAATGGACCCAGCCGAGGACGTCGATTCCAGGCCTGCAGCGCCCGGACGAGCCGTTCCAGCTTTCCGGCGACGTGCTGGTCACGACGCAGCGCACCTCCGGCATTATCCAACCGCAGTACGTCGTCGCGTGGCCCGGCGGACACCGCGAAATTCCCCGGACTTCTCTGAACACCGTCCGGCTCGGGCGCGGCGGCCGGCTGCTGACCGCCTTCCTCAACGGAGTCGGAGACGTTCTCCAGGACGCACGGACCGGCGAACCGGTCGACGCCGTCGTCAAAGACCGGTCCAAAACGGCCATCGACGGCACGTGGGTATGGACCGGGCCGGACAGCACCGGGATTCTCTCCGGCAAGGACACCAGCACCGGTCGGACCAAGACCGTGCAGGCCACCGTCCCGCAGAGCTGCGCGCCGGGCGCCGGTCTGCAAGTTGCTGGTCGCTGGGCGACGTACTGCGGTGTCGTGGTCGACCTGCTCGGAGTGGTGCCGGACCGGACCCTGACGGTCGGCGCGGGCTGGAGCCGAGTACTCGGCGACGGCTTCGTCGCGGCGCTCGTGATTTCGGTCGGTAATCCTCCGGAGTTGGTGGTCACCGATCTGAACGACCCAGACTTACCGCACCGCAGCTACGGGTTCGTTGCCGCCCAAGCCTGGCGGGAGACTCGGCGGATCATCGCCGAGGCCGGTGCCGGCGATCCGAGGTTCGCCTACATCGACAACGCCGAACAGGTCCGTGTCGCCAAGGTCGACTGGCTCGAGCCGGCGCCACCGACCACCAGGACCGACAAGACTGCGCCGACGCTGACCTCGGCTACGGCCGGCCCCCGGACGTCACCGACCCAGTCGATCAGCTTCAGTTACGCATTCGCCGACCCGACCTCCGAGACCGAGCCCGCCAGCGGCGTTGCGTCGTACGACGTCCGCACGCAGCAGCGCACTGGGACGAGCGGCGCGTACGGCGATTGGAAGCAGCAGGCGACGACAGACACCCGGGTGACGATGACGGCCAAGCCTGGAGTGGACACCTGCTTCCAGGTGCGCGCCACAGACAAGCTCGGGAACGTCAGCCCGTGGAGCGCGTCGTACTGCACCCAGGTCGACGCGACGACGCCGACGCTGTTCAGCATCTCGGCCGGTGACCGGGTCCGGTACACGTCCGCGGTGACCTTCCGCTACTCGTATCGGGACAACACCGAGCTGAGCACGTACGACGTGGTGTACCGGACCGCGCCGGCCGGTCGCTCGCTGGGGCAGTGGGTGTTCCCGGCCGGCTGGCAGAAGATGCGGGCGACATCGGTCTCGATGACCGTGGCCGGCGGCTCCGACACCTGCTTCATGGTGCGTGCGCGCGACGCGGCCGGGAACCTGTCCGCGTGGTCGCCCTCGGTCTGTACGTCGCTACCACTCGACGACCGCTCGCTCAGTATTGTCGGCTCGGTGACCCGGGCCAACACCGCGATGGGCATCTACGGCACCGCTTCGCGGCTCAACAAGCCGGGCGCGGGTTTGTACCGGACCGGCCAGGTTGGCAACCGGATCGCCGTGGTCGCGCTGAGCGGACCGGGTCAGGGCGCTGTCGACGTCTGGCACGCGGGCCGCAAGCTCGGCCGGATCTCGCTCGCCGCGACCAGCTGGAGCAGGCGGACCTACTATCTGCCGGTCACGCCGTACGTCTCCGGCACGGTCTCGATCGTCTCGGCGAGTACGGCGTACGCCTGGATCGACGGCTTCACCGCGCTGCGGTACTAGAACCCTCACGACACAAAGAGGACTGCGCCGCCCGGTGCGCGGCGCAGTCCTCGCCAGGGTGAGACGCCCGGTCAGCCGGTGGGTTTGCTGTTGTCGGAGCCCGGGGTCGCGGTGACGGACTGGGAGTTGCCGTTGCGGGTGAGGGTGAGCTTCACCTGATCGCCAGGGCGGTGCAAACGGACTGCGGCGACCAGCGCGTCCCCTGACGCGATCGCCTTGCCGTCCACAGCGGTCACCACATCACCTGACTACAGCCCGCGTAGCGTGCTCGCATGCCATGGACCCCTCATCTCCAACCCATCCGCAACCCCCGGACCGATGCGGCATCGCTCGCTGGCGGTCGGGCGCTCTACGTTGCCCAGGCCTACGAGGACAAGTGCGAAGCGCTGCTTCGGTTCGGGCACCTGGCGGCGGGCAGCCAGGCGGACCCTGTAGCCAAGCTCGACGACTTGATCCGAGCGCTGCCGAGGGATCGGATGCTCAAGGAACGTTCGAGAAACCTTGCACAGGTTCTGCCCTCAGCGGCCGAGCACGCACAGGTGCTCCAGAAGGCACGGGAGGCACGGAACTTCATCGCCCATGAGGGCGGCCGGTTCTCTATTGATGACTGACGAGCATCAGACCTTTCGCGACCGCCTCACGGATCTGCGAGCTCAAGTCCAACTCCTTGCGAGTGGGGGCAATCTGGTGTCCGCCTGGCTATTCAATGTGGAAGAACCCTACGAGCCCCTACCTCGGGGGCTAATCGACTCGAACAGTTCGATGATTGACGCGGGGTTCTTCGCGCCAGTGTGGGAGCTCGTCACAAGCACTTCCCACGAGTACCGGCACGCGGGCCCTCGCTCCACGGTGCACCGGCTTGGGAGCTTCCGCCTCACCTAGTGACTGATTACCCGGGTGTTGCGGCTGACCCAGCGACCGCCCGCGGCCCATCCACCACCGCCACACAAGTCGCCCCCGCTGTGTTCCAGCCTCCAACGGCGTCAACTGAGGGCTGGAACAAACAGAGGAAGCAATACAGGACCGTCGGAGTGTAGCTATCGCTGTAGCAATTTCAGGCTCTCACTACCAGCACGCCAGGCCTCAGGACGACCGAAGCCACGATCGCGATCGCGATGACCACTGGGTGCCGCGCGACCTGAAAAGCGGAAGGTCGGCGGTTCGAGACCGCCCCTGACCACCCCTCTGATCTGCAGTTAGTGATGGCCTCGTGCCGAGGCTCCTCCGGGTGTAGCAACAACTGCAGCAGTAGCGTGCGGCAAACGGCCTGGGTGGGTACACCATGAGCGGCGCGAGGACATTCTTGGGCCTCTTGGTCGCCAAGAAGAACCGGGTCCTGGGCTCGCTCTTCTTTGTTTGCGGTATTGGTGCCACGATCCGGGCCGGTGCCCGGGTAGCTGCTCGAGGGCGTCGCGGGCCACGGCGATGTGGTCGGCGGCTGTGTTGGCGGATGAGCCTGACGCTGCGGCGCGGCAGCTTTCGCCCTTACATGGCCGACTATGGCGGCCTGTTGGTCGGTTCAGCGTCACGAGGCTTGTTCGTCGGGGGCGGGTGGATCCTCGGCGGGAGAGGGTGGGACGTGCTCGATCTTGAAGCCGGTGAATCCGTAGAGCACCGATAGCACCGGGCTGGCCCAGCAGAAGATGGCGTAAGGCGCGTAAAGCAGGGTCGAAACGCCGAGGACGGCGCCCATGAAGGCGCCGCAGGAGTTCCATGGGACCAGCGGCGAGGTGACCGTTCCGCTGTCGGCTGCGAGCCGCGACAGGTTTGTCGGGGCCAGTCCGCGCTTGGCGAACTCGGCCCGGAAGATGCGCGACGGCAGCACCAGCGCGATGTATTGGTCGCCGGCCACGATGTTGAGCCCGGAGGCGCAGGCGAACACGGTCAGGAACAGCCTGCCGGTGCCCTTGGCGGCGCTGATCATCGGGTTGACCAGGCGGTTGATCAGCCCGAATTCCTCCAGCAGCGCGCCCAGTGTGACGGCCCCGAAGATCAGCCAGAGCGTGAGCAGCATGCTGTCCATGCCGCCGCGGGCCAGCAGCCGGTCGATGTCGCCGATGCCGGTGTCGATGCTGAATCCGTTGGCCATCGCCAACCAGACAGCCTTGATCGGGCCGAGCACCGCGCGGTAGGCGCTTTCGGGGTCCACGTGGTGTACGAAGTCCCGGTACACGTCCGGCTGTAGGAACGCGCCCAGCACCCCGGCGAACAGTGTGGAGAAGGTCAGCGCGAGCGACGCCGGCACCTTGCGGATCGACAGGATCGCGAGCAGCACCAACGGCAGCAGGTTCCAGATGGTGATGTTGTAGACCTGGTTGAGCGAGGCCAGCTCGACGGCCTCCGACAGCGGCGCGTGCACGTCGGGACCGCGCACGAAGCCGATCACGAAGAACGCGGCCAGAGCGATCGCGAACGCCGGTATCGATGTCCAGATCTGGCGCTTGATGTGCTGGTAGACGTCGACCTTGACCATCTGCGCGGTGAGAATCGTGGTCTCCGACAACGGAGACGCCTTGTCGCCCAGGTAGGCGCCGGAGATGACCGCACCCGCCGTGATCGCCGGGGACACCCCGAGCATGGCAGCGATCCCGACGAGTCCGACCCCGATGGTGCCGGCCGTCGTCCACGAGCTCCCGATGCTCAGCGCGATGACGCCACAGATGATCGCCGAGGCCGCGTAGTACCAGCTGGGCGACAGGATCTGGATGCCGTAGTACACCAGCGTCGGGATGGTGCCGGACAGGTTCCACACGCCGATCAGCGCGCCCACGGCCAGCAGGATGAACGTCGCACTGGTCACCGAGGCCATGGCTCCCTGCGCAGCCGTCTGGACGCGCGACCACGGGTTGCCGTTCTTTACTGCTATCAGGGCCGCCACCATCGCGGACAGCACCAACCCGACCTGGATCGGACCGTCCAGCGCGTCCAGGCCGAACAGCGCCAGCGCCGAGGCGATGAACACGGCCAGGACGACCAGCGGGATGATCGCGTCGGCCAGCGACGGCTCCCGGGCCGGTGCACGGCCCGCGTCGGTGTCGATCTGGTCACTCATCGCAGGCGCCGTCCCGTCAGATGCTGATTCGTCCGGTCCACAGTCCGACAACGCCCACGCCGGCGCCGATGATGATGAGCACCAACAGAACAATCTCTGTGGGTGTGAAGATGCGCCGGCCGAGCTCGGCCCGAGCCTTGACGTACAGCAGAGTTGCCGGAGCCAGGATGATCGCGCACAAAAGCAGGAACTTCAGCCCGGCGGCATCGAACAGGAACAACGTGTACGCAGTCGCGATCCCCGCGAAGATGGTCTCCTTGCGGCGGGTGCCGGCGCCGACCTCTTCATAGGTCTCACCGGTGAGCCCGAGCTTGAGGGCATAGGCGGCCGCGAGGAAGTACGGGATCAAGGCAAGGCTGGTGGTCAGATCGAGCATGAAGTTCAACGCGTCAGTGAGGACCAGGGTCAGGGCCAGCAGGCTTTGGACAGCGAGCGAGGTGACCACCAGAGCGGTGATCGGGGTGCCGTTGTCGCTCTCCCGGCCCAGGAACTCCGGGAAGTCCTCGTTGCGGGCGGGCATGTACATGACCTCGGCCGCCATCAGGGTCCAGGCGAGGTAGGCGCCCAGCACCGAGACGATCACGCCGACGCTGATGAACACCTCGCCCCAGTCGCCGACCACTGACTCGAACACGCCGATCATCGACGGCTGGCGAGTCTGGGCGAGCTCGGGCTGCGGCAGCACCGAGTAGCTGGACAGGGTCACCAGGGAGAAGATCGAGAGCACACACAGGAAGCCCAGCACCGTGGCCTTGCCGACGTCCTCGCGCTTCTTGGCGTAGCGGGAGTACACACTGGCGCCTTCGATGCCGAGGAACACGAAGGTGGTCACCAGCATCGTGTTTCTGATCTGCTCGTTGAGGTTCCCCAGGTCGCCGTAGCCGTAGGCGGTCCAGTTGTCGGCGAACACACCGGCGTCGAGGTTGACGAACAGCACGACGATGAAGACCAGGATCGGGATGACCTTCAAGACCGTCACGATCCGGTTGATGACTGCGGCGTCACGGACCCCGCGGGCGATCAGGTAGTGGAAGAACCACACGCCGACCGAACCGAGGGCGGCGGCGAGCACGGTGTCGCCGTCGCCGAAGGCGTCGAAGAAGGTGCCGAGGGTGGCTGTGATGAAGACCCAGTAGAAGGTGTTGCCGGCGATCGCGCTGGCCCAGAAACCGATGGCGGAATTGAAGCCGGCGTAGTCACCGAACCCGGCCTTGGCGTAGATGAACACACCGGAGTCGAGGTCGGGTCTGCGGATCGCAAGGGTTTGGAACACGAAGGCCAGCATCAGCATCCCGGCGCCGGCTACCGCCCAGGCGATCAGCGATCCGAGAATCCCGGTCGCAACGCCGAACCGGGCGGGAAGCGAGAAGACTCCTGCCCCGACCATCGAGCCGACGACCATGCCGGTCAACGTCGGCAGCGACATCTGGGCGGCGGTGTCGACCTTGGTGGTTTCCTCCACAGCACCGCCCATCAGACTGCCTCTCGTGAGTAACGGCTACCCCGGTCAGAACGAGATCGGCTCGCGGATAATGGGGCAGGTCATGCAGTGCCCGCCGCCACGACCCCGGCCCAGTTCGGCACCGACGATCGTGATGACCTCGACCCCGGCCTTGCGCAGCAAGGAGTTCGTCAGGGTGTTCCGGTCGTAGGTGAACACCACACCCGGCTCGACCGCCACCGCGTTGTTGCCGCTGTCCCACTGCTGCCGCTCGGACTGGTACGCGTCGCCGCCGGTCTCGATCACCCGCAGGCCGGACAATCCGAGAGCCGCCGCGACCACGTCGACGAAGGGTCGGCTCTCGTCCGTGACGTGCAAGGCGCCGGCGTTGCCGGCGCGCAATGTGAACGGGTGCACCGCATCCATGATCGTCGGATACAGCGTGACGATGTCGCGGTCGGCGAAGGTGAACACGGTGTCCAGGTGCATCGCGGCCCGCAGTTTGGGCATGCCGGCGACGACGACCTGTTCAGCCGTGCCGCTCGCGAAGAGCGCGGCCGCCACCTGCGTGATGGCCTGGCGCGACGTCCGTTCGCTCATGCCCATCAGGACGACGCCGTCGCCCACCGGCATGATGTCGCCGCCCTCGAAGGTGGCCTGGCCCCAGTCCTCTCCGGGTCACCCCACCACAGGGTGGAGCCGACGAAGTCGGGGTGGAACTGGTAGATCGCCTTGTAGATCAACGTCTCGTCGTGCCGGGCCGGCCAATACAGCGGGTTCATCGTCAGGCCGCCGTACAGCCAGCAGGTGGTGTCCCGGGTGTACAACGTGTTCGGTAGCGGCGGCATGAGGTACTCGCGCGCACCGGTCGACTCGCGCGCCAAGGCGACATAGTCGGAGCGACGGAAGTCCTCCGGCAGGTCAGACGTCGCGAGGCCGCCAATGAGGTACTCGGCCAACTCGGAGTCAGACAACGACTCCAGGTATGCCCGGGTACCGTCGACCAGGCCCAAACCAACGTGGTTCGGCTCGATCTTGCGCTCCAGCAGCCACGTCTTCGCGTCCGGGATAGCCATGGTCTGGGCGAGCAGCTCATGCAGCTCGACGACCTCGACCCCGCGGTTGCCCATCTTATTGACGAAGTCGGCATGGTCGCGCTGAGCGTTCTCCACCCACAACACGTCGTCGAACAACAGGTCATCGCCGTTGGTCGGGGTCAGCCGACGGTGCGCCAGCCCAGGCCGGCAAACCAACACCTTGCGCAACCGCCCTACCTCGGAGTGCACGCCGTACGAAGCAGACTTCGGGGCGTTCTCGGCCGTCATGATCGTCAGAGTCCCTAGCACATCGACAGAGGCAGCTCGGCAGGCCTGATCACCAAAGAGCTTCGCGACACCCTCGGCCCAGCGCCTCACCCCGAACGGATGAGATCGGCTCTCGCCGCCGCCTACGGGCTACCGCCCGGGGTGCGCGCTGATCGCGCGCAATTGACTACCAACGCTGACCGTCTTTGCGAGGTGATCGTGGTCACGGGCAACCGCGTAGAGCGAGTGACCTTGGTCCCGTTGTCATGTGGAAGGCGGTGAGCCCGCCGATCGCGACGGTGTGGGATGAGGTCGGCGGCTACGGTTCGGGTTCTGTCTCGAATGGCTCTTTGTCGCTGCCCATTGCTTCGCGGAGGCGGTGGCGTGCGGCGTTTAGGCGGTCCGTGTAGTCGGGCATGAAGATCTCGGTCAAGGCTCTGTCCAGGATGCCTGAGATCGTGTGTAGCGGGGACCAGACGGCTTGGTAGGTCACGATGGCACTCAGCTGATCTGAGTTCATGGGACCGTCGGGAGAGTGGGGCTCTCCCGACGGTCAGGGTTCGTTAGGTCTGGCGGATGGCGAGGCCGTCGATTTGGACTAGTTTGCCGGTGGATCTGGTGGAGATCCGGAGGGCTCCGGTGATCGCCGAGGTTTGTACCGGAAGACCGATCAGGACTTGCCGCTGTGTCGTGGCGGCGTACAGGTTGATCGTCGTCAGGTACCGGGTGCCGAGATAGACCGCCACCACTCCGCACGTGGAGCACTTGGTGGCCAGCAGGTAGGCGCGCTTCATCTTGACGGTTCGGGTCAGCGATGCGCCGTACTTGGTGGTGGAGGTTGCCGTGCTGTAGTAGAGGCCCGACCCGGTGCCGCGCACCCAGCCGGTCCCGGCGCTCAGCGAACGGTCGTCCAGCGGCCTGGAGAAGCACCTCTCGGCGGTCCAGGCCGACGTGTTGCCGACGCGGTCGCGGGCGCGGACGGAGACGCAGTACTCATACCCGCCCGTCAGTGGGAGGACGTAGCTGCGCAATGCGGTCCCGGTCGTCGGGTACACATAGTTGCCGAAGGCACCGGATGAGGATGCCGCCCGGTAACGCACGTCGTACGTCGCGACCCCCGACGAGTCGTTGGCCAAGTAGGTCACCGTGGCGCTCGACGCGACGGTAGCCGCGAACGTCGGGGTGACGAGGCGGACCGCAGGCGCGATTGCGTCCACCGTGAACGCACGCGCCGCCATGACCTTACGGCCGTTGAACGTCTGCCCATGCGGCTCCTGGGCGATCACGCGCAGAGTGTGCGGTCCGGTGGTCAACCCCGTCGGGCGGTACGGCGAGGCGCAGGTCACCGGAGTGCCTTCGTCGATCTGACAGGTGATGGCCGACCCGCTCTCCAAACCGCTGGTGTCGAACGCGATCGCCGGCGACGGACCCGTGACCGCGGGCGTCGGCTTGATGAAGGTGGCGAGCCCTTGCCATTGAACGTCGTGAATCGTCTGGCCGGAAGCCGACTGCAGCAACACCCGCGACGACCCCGGGACGCCGGCCGACACCGCAAGGGAATGGATGCGGTCGACACCGGACTCACGGCTGAGTACGCCGAGAACGTTCGCGTCCGGCCGCCAGGAGATCCGCTGGATCGACGACGAGGGAAGCTCCGGACTGAGTCGGACAGTGCCCCCGTTCAGCGGCACGATGCCGACACGGTTCGACTGACCGGCAGGAACGAACGCGAGCCATCTGCCGTCCGGGGATGCCGCCGTGTGCGTGGCGCCGTTCGCGCCGGACAGGACGGCGATCCGGGTGCCGTCCGCACGGGCCGACAGCCGAGCCAGTGGCGCTCCGCTGATGCGCGAGTCACGGACGATCAGTGACTGTGCATCCGGATGCCAGACCGGGAAGTCCAGGGAGCACCCGACGCGGGTCGAGACGCCACCCGTGGCGGGAACGATGTCTACACAAGAAGCCGTGCCGTCCTTGGTCGTGTAGGCGATCCGCGTTCCGTCCGGTGACCAGGACGGCGTGTGGATGGCCGCGGCCGTCACGACTCGGGTGACCGGCTGGCTGCCCGGCCCGTCGGCTCGGCGGGCCCAGAGCACGCTGCTGCCGCCCTCGTCGGTTGTGTACGCCACGCTCCGGCCGTCCGGTGAGACAGCCAGCTCGGCGCGGTTGGACGAGGGAGCGCCTGGGCCGAACGGAACGATCTGGGTCCCCCAGATACCGAACGTGCCGAGCGTCGAGTCCGCGCCGGTCGGCCCGCTGAAGAGCGTGATCTGTTCCCTGGCCGGCGCCGGCTCGATCGGGAAGCTCCGCTGTCCCTCTCCGAGCTCGTTGACGGCGGACACCGAGTAGAAGACGCCTGGTGCTCGGTCGGGATCGATCCACTGGTGCTGGTCGGCGGGCAGCCGGTACTCGGTCGCCGTATTGTCGACAATCCGACGTACGACGAAGCCCTGCACCGGCCTGGCGCCGTCCTGGCTCGGACCGGTCCACGAGAGATCGACGCCGGTCAGCGTCGCCACCGCCTCGACCGAATCCGGAGCCGCCGGCGGGGACTCGCCGGCGGCGACGGCCTTGATGTGCCGCGACCCCCGACGAGTGGAGTCGAAGATGCGGAACGACGCGTCGATGGGGTACGTCGTGGTCGCCTTGAACGTGAGCGTCATCGTGCAACTGGATCCGGGGGCCAGTGGCGCGCTGCAGTCGTTCCGGACTCCCCATCGGTCCGAGAAGCCCGCGGTCAGCTCGGTCCTGGTGATGGTCAGATCAGCCGTCCCGGCGTTCGTGATGGTGATCGGGCGTTCGGCAGTGGTCCCGACCAGCACCCGGCCGAAGTCGACGCTGTGGGAGCTCACCGAGATCGCGGAGTAGGGCTGAGTGCTGTTGATGCGGATCTCACCGATGACCTCTTCCCTGTCGACACCGCACGGCCTCACCGAGAACCATCCGGTCATGAGGGCGATCTTCAGATCCGCGGTGTACGCCACCTGGGTGATCGAGAGCTGCGCGTTGTCGGGCACGCCACAATCAACGTCGCCCTGGCGCAGCCGGAGGCTGGGATAGAAGGTGCGGGGTTCCAGCAGCGCCGGCAGGGTGAGCTGGATGTCGCCCGCGGACAGAGTCCGGGTCGCCCCCTCGGGCTGGCCTACAGTGACTGTGGTCGCGACCTCGCTGGTCAGCTCGGAGATCCCGTTGTACCCCGGGTTCACATCCATGGTGAGCGCGTTGACGGAGCCGGTCACGGGATCCTGCAGCGGCCGGGTCGCCGTGGCGATGCCACTCCCCTGGCTCGTGCCGACCTCGTTCTTCGCCAGGACGTAGTACTGGTGGCTCTCACCGGGCTGCAGCGAGGTGTCGATCCAGTGGTGAGTCGACGGATCGACGGGGCCGGAGACGTCCTCCCAGTGCCCGTTCTCCCGCTGCCGCATGACCACGTAAGACTCAGGCGGGCTGTCGGGGTTTTCGGTCGGCGGTTCCCATTTCACTCCGGCCGCGCCGACGACCGGGAACGACGTGACCCACTGCGGCACTCCGGGGACGCTGGTGGCGGCTTGCGCCCCGTTGAACTTCGGCAAGAACGTGGCGAGAGTCGCCACGACGATCAGCACAGCAACGAGTACAGCCTTGCGCTTCAAGAGCCCCCCAGGCATCAGAAGCGGCCCCATCGCGGGCGGATCCTCGACGGCGGCCAACAGCGCAGAAGGCTATCGCACCATCGCGCGGACTTCACCGGGTAAATGACTGACTCGGTAGGGGATGCTGTGTCCGGATGCCGGTCTGGTGTCTCGATCGTGGAGGCAGTGGACTTCGGCTGCTGGCGTCGGACGGCGAGCGTGGGTCCTGGCTGGGGCCGCGATTCGTGGCTCTTGGCGACGCGCCTGGCTCATGATGGGGCGTCGCGGCGAGAGGTCGGGCGGATGACTCATGATGGGGCGTCGCGGCGAGAGGGTCGGGCGGATGACTCATGATGGGGCGTTGCGGCGAGAGGTCGGTGGATGCGGCCCCGGTCGGGGCACGGGAGGATGTGGGGCGTGGACGAGGAGAAGGACTTCCTGGCTGAGGCTCGTGCTCTTGAGGCGGAGGCTGCGCTGGCGCGGGAGGAGGCTCGGGCGGCTGCGGAGGAGCCGGCGGCTCAGCGGGAGTGGATTCGGCAGTCCAACCTGATCTATGGCGGGTTGGGGGCGGCTGGGCTGGTGGTAGTGCAGCCGTTCCTGACCGTGGAGTCGCTGGATGCGTCGGCGATGGTGTGTGTGGTGGCGTTCGCGGTGTCGTTGCCGTTGCTTGCTGCGCTGCTGATGCTGAACTGGCAGGAGGAGTTCCGGCGCCGGGTGAGCAAGTCGGGGCTCGTCGAGGTGGCGAAGTCGCTGGCCCAAGGCTCGGCGTTCGTCGGTGTCGCGGCCGCGTTCTGGCACATCTCCATGGTCGCGGGGATCGTCTTCCTGGCCATGGGAATCGTCGCGCTGGCGGTGCACTCCTCGGGATACACAGCCCTGGAGTACGACTCGAAGTTCCGCTCAAGATTCCGCTCCCGCAAGACCCCTGAGTCAACACCTCCGCCTGACAGCCAAGCCCAGAACACCTCAAACACCAACAACCAGTAGCCACGGCAGACCGCAGGACAGTAGGTACGGCGGGCCGCCGAACAGTAGCTACGGCGGGCCGTTCGAGCCGAACTGGTTGCCGGACCGCCGCTGAGTTATCGCGTCGTGGCGTCGTTTGTCTCGCGTTCTGCGAGGAACTGGGCGAGGAGTTCGACCACGACCGTGTGCGTCGTACCCGACCAGGTGCCACCGAGGCCGGTTCGTGTCTAGCGGTAGCCGTGTTTTAGGAGGTAGTTGGCGCCGGCTTCGAAGGAGGCTGGGGGTAGTAGTTCGAAGGCGAAGGCGTCGGATAGGCGGGTGGTGGTGTTGAAGGCGGTGCAGACGGCCAGGGCGTCCTTGACTTGTTGGGGAGTCGCGCCGGTGGCGAGGACTTGGCGGATGTGGTCGGGGGTGATGGTGGCGTGCTGGGTCAGGTGGGCGAGCATGCCCAAGGTGGCTCGGAGCTGAAGCGTGATGGGGGCGGAGTCGAGGTCGGTGAGGACTGCTTGGACCAAACTCGGGTCCTGGTAGGCCTGGGAAGCGGTGGCGGTGTGCGCGCGGGTGCAGAAGGCGGATTGGTTGAGGTTGGAGATGTAGGCGGCCATCAGTTCTCGGTCGGCTACGGACCAGGCTGACGGGCCGCGCATGGCTTCGTGGGTGAAGAGTTTGGCCTTGGCGCCGTAGAAGTCAGGGCGGTAGAAGACCACCTTGGCGGCGTCGGGGACGGGGTGGCCGGAGAACAGGCGGATGATGGCGAAGAGGAGCTTCGTACGGCGGCGGTAGCCGTGGTTGAGGATGGCGGGGCGCATCAGCCGGCCTCCCCGGTGGCTTCGGCGAGGGCGGCCAGGCCGGCGTCGTACATGCGTGCTGACTGGCCGACGGCCGCCGCGATGACCAGTTCGAAGAGCTGGTCATCAGTGAGGCCGGTTGCGGCGAAGTCTTCGTCGGTGATCTGGGTCGGTCTCGTGGCCACCTTGTCGATCAACGGATGCGAGGGTACGGCGTTGCCGAAGGCGCGGGCGCGCTCGTCGGCGGACGTCGTACCCGGGCCGTTCAGGATCTGGTCGACCAGGGCTCGGTGCGCTGTTTGCTTTCTCTCCACACTCATATGACGAATGAGATCAGGAGAAATGTGACATGCGGTCACTCCTCGACGAAGGGGATCTTGCTGACGCTCTCCTGGTACTGGTCGAGCGCGTCCTCGACCGAGAGGTGGCCGAACTGGAGCGAGGTCAGCACGCCTTCGAGCTCGGTGTTGCAGACCTCGGCGGCGGTGACGCGTGCGGCGAGGTCCTGGGACTTGCTCAGGTTGCTCGAGATGACGGAGATCAACGAGACGATCAAGGCCGCCAGGCACAGCGGCTGCCAGACGGCCGCGGAGGTGTCGAGGGACAAGTCTCCTTTGACTCGCTCGGTGAACTGCACGCCCATCAGCGCCGGGCCGGCCACGAAGGCGGCGGCCAAGGCGCTGCTGACGATGCTGATGTTGGTCAGCCGGTTGCGGCGCGGCCGGACCTCGCGCAGGAACGCCGCGATGCCGGCCCGCCGGGTTTCGATCTGCGCCCGCAACTGCGCGCGTACGTCGATGTCCTCAGCCATGGTCCTCCTCCTGCCCCTTGCCATGCCGACAAGATGCACGAGGCGGACGATAAATACCGCTCGCCGGAACTCAACCGCCTGCCACGAACGCGCGGAGAGCGCTGAAGTCAGCTGGGGTGAGGCCGCGCTGAGGATCGACGGCGTGTAGCAGCGCTCGGCCCCGGTGGTTGGCGCGCGCCCAGGCCCGGTCTGCGGCGGTGATCTCGTCGTCTACCCAAATGAACGTCCGACCGGCCGCGCGGTCGACCAAGGCGCGAGTCTTCCAGTGGAGCCCTGCGCGCTCGTCCTGCTCGTCCTGGTCGGACGGCTCCGGCCAGGTCATCACCGGCAGCTCCGGGAGGCCCAGCCATGGGGAGACGCATTCGTTCGCGTCGGTCATCCAGGTGGTGGCCCAGATCAGCTCGCACCCCAAGGCCAGCAGTCGGGGACCGTGATCCGGGTTGATCCGTTCCAGGAGGGGATTGGATCCAGAGCTCAGCGCCGTACTCGTCGGCCGATAGGTCGGATAGTTCTTCGCGCCGAAGGGGATCAGCGGGCCGTCGACGTCGAGGAACAACAGCACTGCAGGCACGTCTGCACGATAGTCGTGAGGCCCCACCACTGGATGGTGGGGCCTCAGGAGGTCAGTTGCAGAAGGCGGTGTTGAGGAAGTTGTTGATGGTGATGTCGGGGTCGCCGGTGTGGGTGGGGGTTACTACGACGGTGGCTTGGCGGTGGGTGTCTTCGGTGGAGAAGGACCAGGACTGGTAGGTGAGGGAGTCGCCGTCGTTGCCGTAGACGCGGGTTCCGCAGGCGGTGTCGCGCCAGGCCAGGCCCAGGCCGTAGTTCCGGCCGGGGACGGCGGGGGTCTTCATCTCGGCCAGCAGGTTCGGCGGGAGCAGGTCACCGTCCAGCAGTTCGGCGAAGAAGTGGTTGAGGTCAGCCGCGGTGGAGATCAGCTCGCCGCCGGCGCCGAAGATCGACGGGTTCATCTCGGTGTAGTCGACGAGACCCTGGTCGCTCGGGATGTAGCCGTGCGGGTGCGGTCGCCGGATCAACGGCGACGTCCCGGGCAGTTCGGTGCCGCGCAGCCCGAGCGGCAGGATCACGCGACGCTCGATCTCGTCGGCGTACGACGCTCCGGTCACCTTCTCGATGATCATGCCGAGCAGGGTGTAGTTGGTGTTCGAGTAGTCGAAGACCTTCCCCGGCTCCTTGGACGTCGGCGGTTTCGCCAGCGCCCGCGCGACCATCTCCTCGGCCGTCCAGGTCCGCCACCGGCTGTCCAGGATCTCCTGCATCGTCAGGGTGTCCTTGAAGTCGAACAGCGTGCTGGTGTGGTTGAGCAGGTAGCGCAGCTTGATGTTCTCGCCGTTCGGGACCACGCCGGGCAGGTACTTCTCCACCGGGTCGTCCAACCGCAGCTCGTCCTCCTCCACAAGCTGCAGTACGACGGTTGCCACAAACGTCTTCGTGATACTGCCGGCCCGGAACTGACCGCGGACCGGGACCTTCCGCGTCGTACCGACCTCGGCGACACCGCTGGTCCCGCGCCACACGCGATGCCCGTCCCGCACCTCCGCCAGCGCGCCGACTCCACCGTCAGCCACGACGGTGTCCAACTGTTTCTGCAGTTCGGCGCGATCCGGTGGTGCGGCAACGGCAGCCACTGGAGCCGCCATCACCGCCGACACCGTCGTCGCAGCCACCAGAACTCGCAGCCCTCGCCGCATACCAGCCCTCCCTGTCAGCGTTTTGCGTACAGGGCAAGCCTGGCGAAGTCGGGACCGCGGCAGATCCGGGAACGCCCTCCGTTCTCCCCCAAAGCCCTATAGGGGTCGACGGCAACGAGTCGTCAGGCTTCGATCCGGCGGCCGGTGAACGAGCCGGTGTCGGTCGAGGGATCCTCGCCCGGGACGAACAGCGTGAAGGTGAAGGTGCCGCGGATCCGGTCACCCTTCACCTCACCCCGCAGCTTGAGCCGTGCGGTGGGTCCGGTGGATCCCGGACCCCCCTCGCCGGGGAACCCGGACCACAGCGTCGCGCGCCACTTGCTGCCGTGCTGTGCCCAGGACCCGGTGAACGGCGGGCCCGCCGGGCTGATGTCGTGTGTGATCGCGACGCCCCCGTCGGCGAAGCTGCCGACGGAAATCAGCGTGCCTCCCTGCGGACCGCCGGACACCACGTCGACCAGCCAGCTCCCTGCCAACCGCTTGGAGCCGCTGCTCGCGGCGGCCGGTTGCGTTGCCAGCGCCCCCACCCCGACAACCACTGCCCCACCGGCGGCTGCGCCGGCTCCGTGCAGCAGGCGTCGGCGATCGATCGCGTTCGCTTCCATGACTCCCCCTCGTGCTCCCCCTTGTACTGCTGACTTCCCCGTGAATCCACCATGCGCCGCAGCAGGGAGGCCCACAACCCCGTAGGAACCCACACCACGAACGGCCAGTGCGCGACTACGCCGCGGCAGCAGCCTCGGTCAGTTCTTCGGAAGTCGGCTGCAGTTGCGGCGAGGCCAGTGTCAGAAGGACGTTGGCCAGGGCAAACACCGCGGCCGCGAGCAGGCCGCGTTCGTACCCAGCCACGAGAGCTTGCTGCTGGGTGGCACCGTGCGTGAGTTCCTGCGTGGTGTGGGTGATGGACAACGTGGTGACGATCGCCAGACCGAGTGCGCCGCCCACCTGGTACATCGCGTTGACCACGCCGGACGCCGCACCGGCCTCGGCCGGCCGGACCTCGGAGACAGCGGTGATCTGACCAGGTACGCCGACACCGATGATGCCGAAGCCGAAAATCACCAAGCCAGGCAGGAGTTCTGAGGAATAGCTGCCGGTCGCATCAGCCTGCGACAGCAGCAGCAACCCAGTCACGCTCAACACTGCGCCAGTGAGCTGGACGGTACGAGTGCCAACGCGCTGCACCAACTGCGACGCCAGTATCGCGCCGGCGATCGCCGCACCACCCATGGGCAGGAAGTGCACACCCGCCTCGAGCGCACTGTCCCCACGCACCTGCTGCAAGTAGATGGCAGTCAGGAAGAACATCGACAGGAACGCAGCCCCGTTCAGCGCAAGCGATCCGCCCGACACACTCAACGCACGCGACCGGAACAACCGCAGCGGCACCAGCGGAGCAGCAGACCGCCTCTCCACCAGTACGAACGCCAGCAGCAACACCACTCCAGCAGTCAGTACGCCGACCACCTCGAACGATCCCCACCCGGACGGCTCCGACCGCACCACGCCGTACACGACCGCCAGCAAACCCGTCGTAGCCAGCACAGCCCCCAAGGTGTCGAACGTACGGCGACCAACCGCGTGCCGCACGTCGCGTACGAACACCGGGATCACCGCGACCAGCGCAATCACGATCGGCACGTTGACGAAGAAGATCCACTGCCAGCTGAGCGAGTCGACCAGTACGCCGCCCGCCACCACGCCGAGCGTGCCACCAAGACCCGCAAGACCACCCCAGACCCCCATCGCGATGTTCCGCTCGCGCCCGTGCGCAAACGTCACCGTGAGAATCGCCAGCGCTGCCGGGGACAGCAGCGCCCCACCAAGACCCTGTACGGCGCGGGCGGCGATCAGGAACTCGGGTGAGCTCGACAACCCCGCGACCAGCGAGGTGACGCCGAACAGGAGCAGCCCGGCCACGAACACCCGGCGCGGCCCGAGCAGGTCGGCCATCCGGCCGCCGAGCAGCAGGAAGCCGCCGAAGAGCAGCGTGTAGGCGTTGATCACCCACTGCAGGGAGTCGGCGGAGAAGTTCAGGTCCGCCTGGATGTGCGGCAGCGCGACGTTCACGATCGTCACGTCCAGCACCACGATGAACTGCGCAAGGGCCAGCACCGCCAGGGTGGCCCAGGGACTGCGTCGCATGACTACCTCACTCGAAGTTCAGTCTACGTTGTATGTATACGCTGTATGCGTACGCAGTACACGCTAGGTCTACGGTGTAAACTTGTCAACGTGATCAGCAAAGAACCCGCCCGCAGGCTGGACCCGGACAAGGTCGTGGACAGTGCGCTCGCGATCGCGGACGACGAGGGACCGGCCGCCGTCACCCTCCGCCGGCTGGCCGGTCAGCACGAGGTCACGCCGATGGCGCTGTACCGGCACTTCAAGGACAAGGACGACCTGCTCGCCGCGCTCGGCGACCGGCTGCTGGCGGACGTCGTACTGCCCGAGCCGTCCGACGAGCCGTGGGAACAGCAGCTGCATGCCGTGCTGACGGCGTTCGTCACCGCGCTGCGAGGGCACCCGCGGCTCGCGGATCTCACCCTGCCCCGCATCCTCGTGGCCGAGCCGGGGCTGGTGATGGCCGAGCGGACGATGGAGCTGCTGACCGCCGGCGGGTTCTCGGTCGACGACGCGGCCGAGGTCGGGCGGCAGTCGATATGCTCGCTGATCACGCTCGTCACCAACGACCCGATCGCGCGGGAGGCGAGCGACCCGATCACCCGTGAGGACTCGTTGCGGCGCAAGCGTGCGTCGCTGGCCTCACTGCCCCCGCGCAAGTACCCGCTCGTCACGTCCGCCGCGGACACCCTGGTGTGCCCGACCTCGACGGACCGGTACTACGAGCTCGGCATCGACCTGGTCGTCGCGGGCATCCGCGGCGTATTGAAAGAGGAGAAGTAGCTTGGCACTCAGCGTCCTGACCTACCTGGAGCAGCACAGCCCGGACGAGATCGTGCCGGCCAAGGAGCAGTCGATCGAGATCAGGCGGGTCGAGGAGGTCTCCCCGGAGTTCGCCCGCTACCTCTACACCGCGGTCGGCGGTCACTGGCACTGGATCGGCAAGCTCGGCTGGAACTGGGACCAGTGGACCGACTGGCTGAGCCGGCCCGGGTTCGAGACGCACGTGCCATGGGTCGACGGCGTCCCGGCCGGGTACGTCGCCCTGCGCGGCGTCGGCAGCGAGGTCGAGATCGAGAACTTCGGGCTGCTGAAGGCCTTCATCGGCCGCGGGATCGGCGGCCACCTGCTGACTGTCGGGCTGCAGATGGCCTGGACGCTCGACGAGCGCCACGAAGGCGTCGACCCGATCACCCGGGTCTGGGTGAACACGAACACGCTCGACGGACCGGCCGCGCTGGTCAACTACCAGGCCCGCGGCCTCAAGCCCTACAAGACGGTGGAGGAAGAACGCCCCGATGCCGACGGGCCGGCGCCCGGTCCCTGGCCCGGCTGGTCCGGCCCACCCGGCGTGGTGCGTGAGGTCCCGGCAGGCTGACGGGGCTGGAGGTAGGGCGTCGACGACCAGACCGACTGAGAACCCAGGAGAACAAGGGGGTCTCGCCACGACGCGGCGAGACCCCTTGTGCTCAGAGACCGGACTCGAACACCACGCCGCGGACCTCGACGCCGAGGCCCTCGATCGAGGCGTCCGGGATCATCGCGGCCAGCTCGTACGCGCGCTCCGCCGAGGCCACGTCGACGATGTAGTAGCCGCCGAGGAACTCCTTCGCCTCCACGAACGGCCCGTCCGTCACCGCCGGGACCCCGTCGCGGACCTTGACCACGGCGGACTTGGCCGGCTCGGTGAGCGCGACCGTGCTGTGGAACTCCCCCGAGTCCTTGATGGTCGCCATGAACTTCTCGTGCCCCGCGCCGATCGCGGCCTGCTCCTCCTCGGTCAGCGCGGCCAGCACCTCGGCGTTGATGTTCAGCACCAGCAGATACTTCACGGTGTCTCCTTCATCCACGGCCCCCGGTTGGAGAGCCTCTCGCCCATCAGTACGGAGCCGGCCGCGCCATCTTGACATCGGATGCGCAGCAGAGCGGATAGCGTCGGCGGCATGGCCGAACTGAGTCTCACAGACATCCGGTCCGCCGCCGACCGGATCGCCGGAATCGCCCACCGTACGCCGGTGCTGAACTCGCGAACCCTGGACGAGCGAGTGGGCGCCCGGGTCTTCCTCAAGGCGGAGAACCTGCAGCGCATCGGCGCCTTCAAGTTCCGCGGCGCCTACAACGCGGTCAGCCGCCTGACCCCGGAGCAGCTCCGGTACGGCGTCGCGGCGTACTCCTCCGGGAATCACGCCCAGGCCGTCGCGCTGGCGGCGCAGATCGCAGGGACGAAGGCGGTCATCCTGATGCCGGCGGACGCGCCGCCGACGAAGGTCGCGGCCACCCGTGGGTACGGCGCTGAGGTCGTCACGTACGACCGGTACGCGCAGGACCGGACCGCCCTCGCGAAGGAGCTGGCGTCCGAGCGGGGGCTCACGCTCATTCCGCCGTACGAGCACTACGACGTGATGGCGGGGCAGGGGACGGTCGCGCTGGAGCTGATCGAGGAGACCGGGCCGTTGGACGCGCTGCTCGTACCGGTCGGAGGCGGTGGGTTGATGGCCGGGTGCGCGACGGCCGCGACCGCCTTGGCACCCGGGATCCGGATGATCGGGGTCGAGCCGGCCGCCGGGGACGACCATGCCCGGTCGCTGGCAGCAGGTCAGCGGGTGGAGATCGACGTACCGCGGACGATCGCGGACGGGCAGGCGATCTCGACTCCGGGCGAGCTGACGTTCGCGGTGAACCGGCGGCTGGTGGACAGCTTCGAGCTCGTCACGGACGACGAGATCCTGGCCGCGATGGCGTTCGCGTTCGAGCGGCTGAAGATCGTGCTCGAGCCGAGTGGCGCGAGTGCGCTGGCGGCGTTGCTGGCCGGGCGGATCCAGTCGCTGCCGGAGCGCGTCGGGGTGGTGCTGTCCGGCGGGAACGTGGGCCTGGACCGGTTCCTGGAGCTGCTCGGGAAGTAGCTGAATGCGCAAGCACCTGAGGGTGCCCTGAGTACGCACTGTGCCCGTTGTCACAGAAAGCGACGGGAGACTGTGACCGAGGTCACATGAAAGCGCTCATTTGCCCGCTGCGCCCCGCTCAGACACGCTCAGGACACCTGGTGTTCACCCTCGATCCCTGATCCGTCAGAGAGCCTTCCAGGGCCTTCCTGAGGGCTGCCTGTGGATCGGAGGGTTTGCGTCGTGATCGTTCTGTTATACAGTCGTCGGCGGTTCGGTAAACAACACGAACCGCATCTGTGTCAACGCCGAGCCCTGCCAGGCACAGTTGCTCCCCTCGAACAACCAAGGCAGGGGTGGGGGACCCAGGAGGTTGGGTCTCGACCGTGAGTGGTCGGAACCCTGGGGTGAAGTCCGCGGGAGCGGACCGGGCGATGAATCCCAGCCCGAACCCGACAGCTAACTCCGCAGGCGTCGGGAGACAACCATGCCCGTCACTGCCCGACGGACGTCGCTTTCGCGCGCCGTCAGTCAGACCAGCGAGCTGAGTACCAGGCCCACCGGCCGGACCCTCGCGAAGCACCGCAAGCCCACCAAGCCCGCGACTCCGCGGGCCGCAGCCGCTGTCCTCACGGTGGGCCTCACGGTCGGCGGTGGAGCCGCCATCACGCTCGCCGCGCCTCCGGCCACCGCCTCGGCGGCGACCACTTCCGCCACCGCAACCACCACGCCGCGTGGCTACTGGAGCATCCCGAGTCGGCCGCTGCTCCGGTTCCGCGACAAGGGCCCCACCGTCAAGTACGTGCAGCGGGCCCTGCACCTCGGCCCGGACGGGTACTACGGCGCCAGCACCATCCGGATCCTGAAGAAGTACCAGGCATCCTGGGGTCTCAAGCCCACCGGGACGACGACCCGGGCGACCTGGGGCCGGCTGACCTACACCGCCAAGCGCGGACTGCTCTACGGTCCGTACGGCAAGAGCAGCGGCAACACCACCTTCCGCGCCAAGGTGCTGCGCGAGGCGGCGAAGCTGAAGGGCACGCCGTACCGCTACGGCGGCACGACCCCGCGTGGCTTCGACTGCTCCGGCTACACCGGCTACGTGTACAAGAAGGCCGGCAAGAAGCTGCCCCGCACGTCGCGTGCGCAGTACAGCGCGACCAAGCACATCAGCCGGTCCACGGCCAAGCCGGGTGACCTCGTCTTCTTCAAGAGCGGTGGCGGCGGCGTGTACCACGTCGGCATCTACGCCGGCGGCAACATGCTGTGGCACTCCTCGAAGCCGGGTGTCCCGGTCCGGAAGGCCAAGATCTGGACCAAGAGCGTGGCCTTCGGCCGCGTCTGAGCCAATCCCGTCAGCGTTTCCCTCCCCCCAGGATCGCTGACCTGAAACCGGTCGCGGGCCGTCGTCCCCCACCCCTCCGACGGCCCCGGCCGGTTTCCCTTCTACCCGTCCAGCAGGCCCGCGTCGTGGGCGAGGATGGCGACCTGGACGCGGTTGGTGGCGTCCAGCTTCACCAGCACCCGCGAGACGTGCGCCTTCACCGTCGCCTCGCTCATGTACAGCGTCTTGCCGATGTCGGCGTTCGACAGCCCGCGCCCGACCGCGGCCAGCACTTCGCGCTCCCGGTCGGTGAGCACGGCGATCCGCTCCCGCGCCTGCCGCTGCCGGTCCGAGCGCGAGTCCGCCGCGAAGTGCCCGATCAGCCGCCGCGTCACCGCCGGCGACAACATCGCGTCCCCGGCCGCGACCACCTTCACCGCCTGCACCAGTTCCCGCGGCGGGGTGTCCTTCAGCAGGAACCCGCTTGCCCCGGCCTGCAGCGCCCGGAACACGTAGTCGTCCAGGTCGAACGTCGTCAGTACGACGACCTTCGGCGGATCCGGCAGCGCCTGCACCTCCCGGGTCGCCGCCAGCCCGTCCAGCCGTGGCATCCGGATGTCCATCAGGACGACGTCCGGCCGGTGTTTCACCACCATCGCCGCCGCGTCGGCGCCGTCCTCGGCCTCGGCGACCACCTCGAGGGCGTCGTCCGACTCGAGGATCATCTTCAGCCCGGCCCGGACCAGCGCCTCGTCGTCCACGATCAGCAGCCGCGTCATCGTTCCCCTTCGTCCACACCCGAGTCCGCACCCGGGTCCACACCTGACTCGACGTCGTCCCGGCCGTCCGGCCAGGGCAGCCAGGCGTCCACCTGCCAGCCGCCGTCCTGCGTCGGCCCGGTCGACAGCCGGCCGCCGACCAGCTGCACGCGCTCGCGCAGGCCGACGAGACCCGCACCGGCGCCTGGGAGCAGTGAACCAGCAGCGACCGGCCGCACGTTCGTCACCCTCACCCGGACGCCGTCTCCCCTGCTGCCGTGGACGACGACCTCGGTCGAGGCACCCCGGGCGTGCTTGTGCACGTTGGTCAGCGACTCCTGCACCACGCGGTAGACCGTCCGCCCCACCGAGGTCGGTACGTCGTCCGGCAGCATGAACTCGCCCGTCACACTCACCCCGGCGCTCCGGGACGCCTGGACCAGCCGATCCAGGTCCGAGGCCCGCGGCACCGGAGTCAAGTCGGCTCCGTCGACGCTGAGGTCGGAGCGCAGTACGCCGAGGACCTCGCGCAGGTCCTCCATCGCCTGCCGCGCGGTCTCGCGGATCAGCCGGGCCGAGTCCTCCACCTTCTCCGGACCGACCGCCGGGTTCACCTCGAGCCCGCCGGCGTGCAGCGCGATCAGCGACACCTTGTGCGCGAGTACGTCGTGCATCTCCTGGGCGATCCGGGCGCGTTCACCCAGCCGGGCCTGCTCGCCGCGCAGCTCGCGCTCAGCCTCGGCCCGCTCGGCGCGGTCCCGCAGCGACACCATGAGATCCCGGCGCGCGCCGACGTACGCGCCGACCGCGATCCAGGTCCCGAGTAGGAACGGCGCGGTGAACACCGCGACCCAGACCTCGCCGTCACCGGACGCCGTGTTGACGACGTAGGCGACGTAAGCGGCGAATCCGACGATGGCGAGGATCAGGTCGCGACGGCGGATGGCGAGGGTCAGCAGGGCGAGACCCATCGGCACGAAGATGGCGGCGGCCAACATCGCCGCGATGCTGACCAGGGTCACGGTGACCGGGAATCGCCGCCGCCAGAACAGGGCGACCGAGGCAACCACGCCGGCGCCGAGTACGAACCACGATTTGGTGTCCCAACCGGCGTCGGCGCCGGTGGAGGCGGCCTGGGCCACGATGGTCAGCAGGCTGAAGCCGACGAACAGGATGTCCCGCAGCCGCGGGGCATGCCGGGACAACCAGGCATGCCAGCGCTGCAGTCGTCGTCGCATTCTGTCAGCGTAGTTGCGGGGTCGGGGTGTTCTCTTCACCCGATCGGGTGGGTTCAGGGTCGTTCCCCGACGACTTTCGTAGGGGGTCGCCGCAGCCGCTCGTCCGATGTGCGACCGGGGTCCCGAACGGTTGACTCGTTGCCATGATCACCGTCGAGAACCTGACCAAGCGGTACGGCAGCACCACGGCCGTCCACGACGTCTCCTTCACCGTCGAGCCGGGCAGCATCACCGGCTTCCTCGGCCCGAACGGGGCCGGCAAGTCCACCACGCTGCGGATGCTCACCGGGCTCACCCCGCCGACCTCCGGCACCGCGACCATCACCGGCAAGCGGTACGTCGACCTGCCCAACCCGGGCCGGGTCGTCGGGGTCATGCTCGATGCCGCGGCGCAGCACCCGGGCAGGACCGGACGGGAGACGCTCCTGCTCAACGCGAGCCTGCTCGGTGTCCCGAAGTCGCGGGTGGACGAGATGCTCGAGGCCGTCGGCCTCAGCCACGCCGCCAAGCGCCGGGTCGGGCAGTACTCGCTGGGGATGCGGCAGCGGCTCGGGATCGCGAGCGCGCTGCTCGGCGACCCCGCCGTACTGATCCTGGACGAGCCGGCCAACGGCATGGACCCGGAGGGCATCCGGTGGATGCGCGGGCTGCTGCAGGACTTCGCCTCCCGCGGCGGCACGGTGATCCTGTCCAGCCACCTGCTGGGCGAGGTCCAGGCGACCGTCGACCGGCTGGTCGTCATCGGCGGCGGCCGGATCGTCGCCGACGGCTCGCTGGAGGAGCTGCTCGCCGGGAGCGGCACGCTGGTTCGCGGTCTCGACCCGATCGGCCTGAACCAGGCCCTGACCGCCGCCGGGCTGCACCTCGAGCCGCTCGCCGACGGCGCGCTCCGCGTCGACGCCACCGCAGAGCAGGTCGGCCGGGCCGCGGCGGCCGCCGGCCAGATCCTGCTCGAACTCCGCCAGAGCGATGGCGCCGGGCTGGAGGACCTGTTCTTCCAGCTGACCACGCCCATCGCCGAAGCCGCCTGACCACGCCTACTCTTCTGGAGCTCATAGACATGACCACTCTCACCGAAGCCGCTCCGCCGGCCCCGGCCAAGCACCGGGCCGAGGTGGCGACCGCGCTGCCGCCCGCGCGCGGCCAGTCCTTCCTCAAGCTCGTCGCCATCGAACTGCGCAAGTCCCTGAACACCCGCAGCGGCCGGGTCCTGATCGCCGCCGTCCTGCTGCTCGCCGTCGCCGCGATCGGCTGGCAGCTCACCCACCTGCCACAGGGACCCGCCGGGTTCGACGGCTTCCTCGGCGCCGCGTCCACCGGCGTGATGCTGATCCTGCCGGTCATCGGCGTGATGGCGATGACGAGCGAGTGGACCCAGCGGACCGCGCTGACCACGTTCACGCTGTCGCCGCGCCGGGTCCGGGTCCAGCTGGCCAAGTTCGTCTCCGCGATCGTGCTGAGTGTCGTCGTGATGACCGTCGTCGTCGCCCTCGCCCTGGCCGGTACGGCGCTCGCCGGAGCGGTCACCGACCACACGACGTCGTACGCCGACCTGGGCGGGCAGTTGGCCGGGGCCTACCTGACCGTCGCGCTCAACGTGGTGATGGGCGCCGCCTTCGGCGCGGTGATCGCCCAGACCGCAGTCGCCATCCTGGTGTACTTCATCGCCCCGACCGCCTGGTCGCTGGCCGGGCCGGCGCTGTTCAAGGACAACGCGAACTGGCTGGACGTGTTCGGCGCCTTCGGCCGGATCATCGAGCGCGACCTGAACGGGATGCTGCCCGAGACGCTCACCGCGATCGGGATCTGGATCGTGCTGCCGACCATCGTGGGACTGTGGGCAAGCTCACGTCGCGAGGTCAAGTAGCGGTGGAGTAGCGGGGGATCGACGCGGTGGGGTGGGCCGGTTCGAGGGGACCGGCCCACCCCACCGACGGTGTGATCGGACCTCTCGGGGTCCAGCCAGGGGGCCGGTGCGTGTGTCGATCCCGTGCTCCGGGTATCCTAGAAACACGATTACTGACGACTGATCCGTGGGCGCCACGCTGCGTACCCGGTTGACTTGTGCGAGGGGGTCGACGCTATGGGGCGCGGCCGTGCAAAGGCCAAGCAGACGAAGGTCGCTCGCGACCTGAAGTACCGCACCTGGGACACCGACTTGGACCAGCTCAAGCGAGAGCTGTCCGGTGACCAGGGGAGCGACCGTTCTGCCAACGGCGAGAACGACGGCGACGACTACGACGCCGACGACTACCACCCCCGTCGGTAAGCAACAGCTCGGCTGACCTGCTCAGCGCCCTCAGGGGTGGCTGAGCAGTTAGTCGCGCGTCCGACGAGCTTCACCACACCAGCAGTAGCCGGAGCGGTCCCGCCTGCCCGAAAGCGTCGGCGGGACCTCCTCGGAACCCCGGGTCAGCCGCTCAGCGGTCGGCCTACTTGGCGTACACGCCTTCCAGCGTGACGGTCCCGCCCGCGGTCGGGCCGACCTCGCCGCACACCCATGCCGGGATGTCGCGCGCCGCCAGCGCCGCGATCGCCAGGTCCGCCACCGACGGATCCAGTACGGCGACCATCCCTGCCCCCATGTTCAGCGTCTTCTCCAGCTCGGGCAGCGCCACGTCGCCCAGCAGCCCGACCAGCCCGAAGATCGGGTCCGGCGTCCAGGTGGACCGGTCGATCCGGACCGACAGCTCGTCCGGGATGACCCGGGCCAGGTTGGCCGCGAACCCGCCGCCGGTGATGTGCGACATCGCGTGCAGCGGCTTCGCGTCGCCCTCGAACTCGCCGTTCAGCTCCTGGATCAGCTCCAGGCAGTGCTTCGCGTACACCCGGGTCGGGGTCAGCAGCACCTCACCCAGCGTGGTCCCCAGCTCCGGCACCTCGCGGTCCAGCGTCCAGCGCGCCCGCTGGAAGAACACGTGCCGGACCAGCGAGTACCCGTTCGAGTGCAGGCCGGAGGATCCCATCGCCACGACCACGTCACCCGCGCGGACCCGCTCCGCGCCCAGCACCTCGTCGGCCTCGACGACACCGGTCGCTGCGCCGGCGACGTCGTACTCGTCCGGCTCGAGCAGGCCCGGGTGCTCGGCGGTCTCGCCGCCGACCAGCGCCGTACCGGCCTCGACACAGGCCTCGGCGATGCCCTTGACGATCTGCGCGATCGTCTCCGGGACCACCTTGCCGGTGCAGATGTAGTCGGTCATGAACAGCGGCTCGGCGCCGCACACGACCAGGTCGTCGACGACCATCCCGACCAGGTCGAACCCGATCGTGTCGTGCTTGTCGAGCTTCTGCGCGATCGCGACCTTGGTGCCGATCCCGTCGGTCGAGGTCGCCAGCAGCGGCCGCCGGTACGACGTCAGCGCGGTGGCGTCGAACAGCCCGGCGAACCCGCCGAGCCCGCCGACCACCTCGGGGCGGGTCGCCTTCGCCACCCACTCCTTCATCAGCTCGACGGCCCGGTCCCCGGCCTCGATGTCGACTCCGGCGGCGGCGTAGCTCGCCCCATCACTCACGTTCTTCTCCTCGGTACGGCGTACGCCCGTTACGGACGGCCCATTACGGACGGCTGAGTGCGTCGGTGGCGCCGGCGCCACCGGAGACCGTGGCCAGGCCGTCGATGTCGGTGGCCACCGGCAGCTCCAGCAGGTGCTTGCCGAGGTGCTCCGGGTCCGGCAGCTCGACCGGGTAGACCCCGTCGAAGCAGGCGCGGCAGAGCCGCTCCTTCGGCACCGTGGTGGACTCGACCAGCGCGTCCAGGCTGATGTAGCCGAGCGAGTCGGCGCCCAGCGAGCGGCAGATCTCCTCGGTGTTCAGGCCGTTCGCGATCAGCTCGGCGCGACTGGCGAAGTCGATGCCGTAGAAGCACGGCCACTTCACCGGCGGCGCCGTGATCCGGACGTGGATCTCCTTGGCGCCGGCCTCGCGCAGCATCCGAATGACCGCGCGCTGAGTGTTGCCGCGGACGATGGTGTCGTCGACCACGACCAGCCGCTTGCCCTCGATCACCTCGCGCAGCGGGTTCAGCTTGAGCCGGATGCCGAGCTGGCGGATGGTCTGGCTGGGCTGGATGAAGGTGCGGCCGACGTACGCGTTCTTGACCAGGCCGGAGCCGTACGGGATGCCGGACTCCTCGGCGTACCCGATCGCGCCGGGGACGCCGGACTCCGGGGTGGCGATCACCAGGTCGGCCTCGGCCGGGTGCTCGCGGGCCAGCCGGCGGCCGATCTCGACCCGGGTGGAGTGGATCCGCTGACCGGAGATCTGGGTGTCCGGGCGGGCCAGGTAGACGAACTCGAACAGGCAGCCCTTGGGGTCGGCCTCGGCGAACCGGGTCGAGCGCAGCCCCTCGGCGTCGATCGCGACGATCTCGCCCGGCTCGATCTCCCGGATGAAGGAGGCGCCGACGATGTCCAGGGCAGCGGTCTCGCTGGCGACCACCCAGCCGCGCTCCAGCCGGCCCAGCACCAGCGGGCGGATGCCCTGCGGGTCGCGGGCGGCGTACAGCGTGTTCTCGTCCATGAAGACCAGGCTGAAGGCGCCCTTCACCTTCGGCAGGATCTTGGCCGCCGCCTGCTCGATGGTGAGGTCCGGGTAGCCGGCCAGCATCGAGGTCAGGATGTCGGTGTCGGAGGACGCGCTGTGCTTGGCGTTCGCCTTCGCGTGCTCGACCTCGACGTCCAGGCCGAGATCCAGGTCACCGCCGCCGTTCAGGCTCGCGGCCAGCTCACCGGTGTTGGTGAGGTTGCCGTTGTGACCGAGAGCGATCGACCCGGTCGCGGTGGACCGGAACGTCGGCTGCGCGTTCGCCCACACGCTCGACCCGGTGGTCGAGTACCGGCAGTGGCCGATCGCGATGTGCCCCCGCAGTGAGGCCAGGGTCGCCTCGTCGAACGCCTGGCTGACCAGACCCATGTCCTTGTAGACGAGGATCTGGCTGCCGTTGCTGACTGCTATGCCAGCCGACTCCTGCCCGCGGTGCTGCAGAGCGTAGAGCCCGAAATAGGTGAGTTTGGCGACCTCTTCCCCCGGCGCCCAAACCCCGAAGACGCCACACGCGTCCTGCGGGCCAAGGTCCTGCGGGTCCAGGTCATGAGTGAGCCGACCATCGCCACGAGCCACGCCAGCAGTCTACGGGACGCGGAACGGCGCTCCGGACAGCACCGATCCCGGTGGACTACCAGCAGGTCATTCCGATGCATCCGGGCCGGCTGCCCGCGGCGACGGTCGTGAGGGACGTCGGGGCGGCGGGCAGCAGGAGCAGTCCGAGGCTGACTACAGTCAGCAACTTCTTGATCACAACTTGTCCCTTCGAAATAATTCCGGAACCAACTGCCGGGTCTCAGTGTCGAAGCACTGTGTATATGGTCGGTTCCACCAAGTCCTGAGGAGAGAAGAAAAGTGTTCGAGCCGCTGGGGGTGGACGAAGCCACTTTCGCGGTCTATCACGCCCTCCTCAGCCACCCAGACAGTACGCCGGAGCAGATTGCCGCGCTAGTGAAAAGTCCGTTGCCGCAGGTTCAGCAGCGGATGGACACTCTGCGCGAGCTCGGCCTGCTGGTGCCGACCTGGACTGACCCGGACAATGAGCACGCAGTGCACCCGCGGGTCGGCCTGACCGGTCTCGCCGAGCGGCGGCGCACCGAGCTGAACATGGCGCTCGGTGAGCTTCGCGAGGCCGAGGCCTCGGCCGAGATCGTCGCGGAGCAGTACAACGAGTTACTGACTGCCCGGAGCAGCGGCGACGTCGAGGTGCTGAAGGGCCGGGCGAACGCGTCGCGCCGGATCGAGGAGCTCGGCCTGAAGGCCCGGGAGACGTTCTGGGGCCTGGTGCCAGCTCACATCGACGACACCATCCAGCCGATGGACCGGTCGCCTGACCTGCCGTTGCTCGAGCGCGGGCTGAAGATGCGGACCGTCTACCTGCAGAGCATGACGGCGTCGAAGCAGGCGCTGGACTACGCCGCGGCGATGCACCGGCTCGGCGGTGAGGTGCGGGCGACCCCGACGCTGCCGATGCGGCTGCTGATCTTCGACCAGGAGATCGCGATCATGCCGATGGACCCCGAGAACCCGACGGCCGGCGCGGTCATCCACCGGTCCCCGGCCGTCGTCTCGGTGGCCCTCGCGCTCTTCGATTCCTACTGGTCCCGGGCGACCGAGCTGTTCGCCCCGGAGGACCGCGACGACAACACCCCGCTGACACCGCACGAAGCCGAAGTTCTGCGTTTGCTCGCAGGCGGCGCGAAAGACGAACAGGTCGCGCGTTTGCTGGGTATTTCTTTACGTACCGCCCGGCGAATTACCGCGAACCTTTCCGAGCGTCTCGACGCAGCCAGCCGATTTGAATTGGGCGTGGCCGCAGCAAAACGCGGCTGGGTCTGACCCGGCCGGCAATTCCGGGCGAATTCCCCGGGTACGGCGCCCGCGCCCGGACGCCTGTCTCCGCAGGGGTTCCCGGCCGGCGCATCCGGTCTGGACCGCTGGCCGGCGACCCGGGCAGGAAGATGCCAAACGCTTGATTATCCGGGTTTGGCGTGGTTTAGTACGCGGCTTTCGCCGTTGACAACGTAATCGGGGTCAGACCATCTTGAGGGCGGCGAGGAGTTTGGTGAGCGAGTCACGGGCGTCGCCGAACAGCAGCGTGGTTCGCGGGTCGTAGAGGAGCTCGTTCTCGATACCGGCGAAACCGGGGCGCATCGAGCGCTTGAGGAAGATGACCCGCTGGGCCTCGTCGGCGTTCAGGATCGGCATCCCGTAGATCGGGGCGCTCGGGGTGGTGCGGGCGGCCGGGTTGACCACGTCGTTGGCGCCGACCACCAGGACCACGTCGGTGGACTTGAAGTCGCCGTTGATGTCGTCCATCTCACGGAGCTGCTCGTACGGCACCTGGGCCTCGGCCAGCAGCACGTTCATGTGGCCCGGCATCCGGCCCGCGACCGGGTGGATCGCGTAGTCGACCTTCACGCCGCGGCTCTGCAGCTCCTCGACCAGCTCGCGCAGGGTGTGCTGGGCCTGGGCGACCGCGAGGCCGTACCCGGGCACGACGATGACCTTGTTCGCGTACCCGAGCAGGATCGCGACATCCTCCGCGCCACCCGAGATGACCGGCCGCTCGGACGCCGTACCGGCGCCCAGGGTCGAGCCGCCGCGGATCGCGCCGAACAGGATGTTGTAGAGCGAGCGGCCCATCGCGTCGGCCATCAGCTTGGTCAGCAACGTACCGGCGGCGCCGACCAGGGTGCCGGCCACCAGCAGCAGCGTGTTGCCGAGCACGTACCCGCCGGCCGCGACCGTGAGGCCGGTGAAGGCGTTCAGCAGCGAGATCACGATCGGGACGTCGGCGCCGCCCACCGGCAGCACCAGCATGACACCGACCGCGAGACCGAGCAGGCAGAGCAGGACGCCGACCCACACCCGCGGGTCGGAGACCAGCCAGCCGGCCAGCGCGATGCCGCCGATGATCGCGGCGATGAACAGCACCGGCAGCCCGGGGAACGTCACCGGCCGGGTCGTCATCAGCTCCTGCAGCTTGGCGAAGGTGACGATCGAGCCGGAGAAGCTGATCGCGCCGACCAGGATGGTGAACGCGGTCGCGATCGCGGCGACGGTCTGGCCGTCGCGGACGTCGCCGAGCTCCATCAGCGCGACCAGGGCGGCCGCGCCGCCGCCGACGCCGTTGAACAGGGCAACGAGCTGCGGCATGTGCGTCATCTGCACCCGGCGGGACCCGACCACGCCGCCGACGGTGCCGACGGCCAGCGCGATCAGGATCGGCGCCAGGTGGTCCGGCTTGTAGGCGACGAAGGTGATCACCACCGCGAGCACCGCGCCGGCCGCGCCGAGCGCGTTACCGGCCCGGGCGGACTTCGGCGACGACAGCGCCTTCAGCGCGACGATGAAGCAGACCGCGGCGACCAGGTAGCCGATCTGGGCCCAGGTGGGGATCACTTGCGCAGCTCCTTCTTGCGGGCCCCCGGACCTTTGAACATCTCCAGCATCCGGTCGGTGACCACGAACCCGCCGACCATGTTGACGGTCGCCAGGACGACGGCCAGCAGCCCGACCGCCACCACGATCGCGGACTCGGCCTGGCCGGTGACGATGATGGCGCCGACCAGGATGACACCGTGGATCGCGTTCGCCCCGGACATCAGCGGGGTGTGCAGGGTCGAGGAGACCTTGCTGATCACCTCGACGCCGACGAACGCAGCCAGCACGAAGATCGTCAGCAGCGCGATGGACTCGCTCACGGGGCTTGTCCTTCCAGAAGTTCACGGGTCGGCTCGTGCAGCACGCTGCCGTCGTGGGTGACGCAGCAGCCGCGGACGATCTCGTCGTCGAAGTCCGGATCGAACGCCGCGTTGCGGGTCATCAGCCGGATCAGGTTGGCGATGTTCTGACCGTAGAGCCGGCTGGCCGGTCCGGCCAGCTGGCTGGGCACATTCGCGCCACCCCAGACCAGCGCGTCGCCGATGGTCAACTCGGTGCCGGCGACCGAACCCTCGACGTTGCCGCCCTGCTCGGAGGCCAGATCGACCACGACCGAGCCGGGCTTCATCTGCTCGACCATCGAGCGCGACACCAGCATCGGCGCGGTCCGCCCCGGTACGGCGGCTGTCGTGATCAGGGCGTCCGCGGCGGCGACGTACGGGGTGAGCAGCTCGCGCTGCAGCTGGGCGCGTTCCGGTGTCATCTCGCGGGCGTAGCCGCCGGGGCCGTCCAGCGTCCCGAGCTCCAGCTCGACCGGTACGGCGCCCATCGACGCGATCTCCTCGGCGGCCGCCGTGCGGACGTCGTACGCCTTCACGACGGCGCCGAGGCGCTTGCAGGTCGCGATCGCCTGCAGGCCGGCCACACCGGCGCCCAGGACGAGGACCTGGGCGGGTGGGACTGTGCCGGCCGCGGTCATGTTCAGCGGGAAGAAGCGCGGCAGCCGTTCGGCCGCGACGATCGCGGCGCGGTAGCCGGCGACCATGGCCTGCGAGGACAGCGCGTCCATCGACTGGGCCCGGGAGATCCGCGGGATCAGCTCCATCGCGAACGCGGTGAGCTTGGCCCGGCTAGCGGTCCGGACCACATCAGGCGGATTCGTCGGCAGGAACGACATCAGCGCCGTACCGGCGTGCAGCCGCTGCAGGCGCTCGCGCTCCAGCGGCTGCACCGACGCCACGATGGTCGCCGCGTGGTCGGCGCCCCAGGCGACATCGGCCCCGGCGTCGCGGTACTGCTCGTCGGAGTACAGCGCTCGTTCGCCGGCGGCCGGCTCGACCGCCACCTCATAGCCGAGCTCGATGAGTTTCGCGACTTGTTCCGGCACCAGCGCAACCCGGCGCTCGGCCGGTCTGGTCTCCCGTACGACTGCGATCTTCACTCGCCGAAACCTATGCCAAACACTGGGTCGCCGGAAAGCCCGGTCAGGCCTGGTCGGCCAGGTTCTGCAGGAGCAGGGCCTCGGCGAGGCAGACCTTGCGGAACTCCGCCAGGTGCAGACCCTCGTCGATTCCGTGCGCGCGTGTGTCCGGATCCTCCACGCCGGTGACCAGGATCGAGGCCTCCGGGAAGGCCTGCTGGAACTCGGCGATGAACGGGATCGACCCGCCCATGCCCATGTCGATCGGCTCGACTCCCCACGCCGTCTTGAAGGCCGCCCGGGCTGCTTCGTACCCGGCGCCGCGCGCGTTGATGCTGCACGGCTGGCCGGTCTGCCCGTCGGTGACGGTGACCTGCGCACCCCACGGCGCATTGTTCTCGAGGTGTTCCCTCAGCGCCGCGCTCGCCTTGATCGCGTCGTCGCCGGGCGCGACCCGCAGGCCCACCTTGGCGCGCGCGACCGGCACCAGCGTGTTGCTGGCCTCGGCCACCGACGGGGTGTCGATGCCGAGGATGGCGATCGACGGACGCGTCCACAGCCGGTCGACGAGCGAGCCGGAACCGGTCAGCCGGACCGAGTCCAGCACACTCGACTCGGCTCGCAGCCGGTCCTCGGGGTACACGACATCCGCCGCCCGCGAGGCATGCAGACCGTCCACGGCGACGTCGCCCTTGTCGTCGTGCAGGGTCGCGAGCAGGCGGCACAACGCCGACAGCGCGTCCGGAATCGGTCCGCCGAACAGGCCGGAGTGAACGGCGTGGTCGAGTGTGCGGACCTCGACGTACGACTCGACCAGGCCGCGCAGCGACACGGTCAGCGCCGGCTGGCCGATGTCCCAGTTGCCCGAATCCGCGATCACGATCGCGTCGGCGGCCAGCTCCTCGGAGTACTCGTCCAGCAGCTGCAGCAGGGTCGGTGAGCCGATCTCCTCCTCACCTTCGACGAACACCGTCACGCCCACCGGCAGATCGTTGCCGAAGGCCCGTACGGCGGCCAGGTGCGCAGCGATCCCCGCCTTGTCGTCGGCCGCGCCCCGGCCGTACAGCCGGTCCCCGCGCTCGGCCGGCTCGAACGGGTCGGAGGTCCACTGCTCGACCGGACCGGTCGGCTGGACGTCGTGGTGCGCGTACAGCAGGACCGTCGGCTTGCCGGCCGGGGCCGCCTTCTTCGCGATCACTGCCGGCGCGCCATCGCCTGCGCGGACGATCTTCACCGTGAAGCCCTCGGCCTCGAACAGTGAGGCGGTCGCCTCGGCGGAGCGCTGGACGTCGGCCGCGCGGGCCGGTTCGTAGCTGACCGACGGGATCCGGATGAGGTCCTCGAGGTCGGCACGGACGCTGGGCAGAACGCGGTCGATCGCCGCGGACAGATCGGTCATGCGCCTACCGTACGGCGTCCGTTCGGGAGCGCGACGCCCGCTACACCCTCGCGCGTTACTCATTGCCGATTTACTCTGGAATTGTCGTAGGTTTCCGCCCAACCTCGAAGGACAACGCCCATGTCCAGACGACTGACAGCCATCTTCGCTGCCCTCCTCACCTCCGCCGCCACGTTGACCGCCGGACTGCCGGCCAGTGCCGCGATCAGCTGTGACACCGCCACCAGCGGCGGCTCGACCTTCTACGACGGCCCGTCCGCGTCGTACAAGTACGACGCCCGCTTCAGCAACAGCGCGAGCATCCCCAACCTGAGCACGCACACCCCGCAAGGCGCCGGCACTTGGTACAACTGGGACGGCACCGGCAAGAACCTCCTGCTGGTCGCTTCCTACCGCACCGGCGCCGACTCGCAGATCTACGGCATCGACCCGTCCACGGGCGCCACCGTCGGGGTGGTCGCGATCGCCGAGTCGCATGTCGGCGGCATCACGGTCAGCAAGGGCTGGGCCTTCGTGTCCGGCCAAGGCAGCAGCATCCGCAAATACCGGCTGACGGCCTTGCGTGATGCGCTGAAGGCGGCGGGTACGCCGTACCTCACGCAGGTCGGGACCGCGCGGGACGTAGCTGCCTCGTCGTTCATCGGGAGCTACGGCGACTCGCTGTTCTCGGGATCGTTCAACTCCGAGGGTCGCGGGATCATGTACGAGTACAAGATCGCCGACGACGGGACGCTGACCACGGTGGCCGGCGCGTGGGAGGTGCCGACCAAGACGCAGGGCCTGACGGTGACCACGAACCACTTCATCTACAGCACGTCGTACGGGCGCACCAACCGCAGCAACATCTACGTGGTGAAGCGCGGCCAGAAGGACCTGGACGCGGCGGCGCTGAGCTGCTTCCGGGCCCCGAGCATGACCGAGGGCATCACGGAGTACAACGGAACGGCGTACCTGGTCTACGAGTCCGCCTCACACCTCTACGGCTCCGACCCGGCCACCCTCAACGTCATCCCCCGCATGCACAAGGCAACCATCTCGTCGCTGACGTCGCTCGTCCCTTAGGGCGTGTACGACGCCGAGTCCAGGACGGCCTGCCTGTTCTCGGGGTTGTCGTCACGCACCTGGACCTGCAGGAGCTTTCCGCCAGGTTGCAGGATGAACCGCTCCAAGACGGTGTGCGCGTCCGAGCACGGGTAGCGGAAGAGGACCGCCTGCTGACCATCGAAGTCCTGTTTCTCCCCCGTGATCGCCTGGCAGCCCGGCGGAGGTGTCGCTGTGGTCGGCAGCTCGGTCTTATTGGTGATGCCGAGATACACACCATCGGTTTGGCTGGACTTGCCCCAGTCCGCCGTGTTGGTGCTCACCAGCAGCGCAGGTCCGTCTCCCCGCTCGGCTTTCTGCGACCACTCCCGCGGCACCTCTACGGACAGTCCGCTGTACTCGACGGTCGCCGGGCGGGTCAGCACGAACTGGTAACCCGCGTAGCCGCCGCCGGCGGCCAGGACGAGGGCGACCAGTGCGGCGATCACGCGGCCGCGGACCGAGCGTTTTGGTTCGGTCGCGACTGTGGATTGGTTGGCGCTGGCGAGGGCGGTGGCCTGGTCGACGTCGGCGGGTGGGGCGGCGGGGGTTGGCATCTCGGCGGCCGGGACCAGGCCGGGCGGGACCTCGCCGGTGGTGTGCGCGTCGCGCAGGGCGTTGAGGAAGCTGTCCAGGTCCGGCCAGCGCTTGTCGCGGTCCGGCTCGAGGGCACGCCGTACGACGACGTCGATCGCGTCCGAGATGTCCTCGCGCAGGGTCGCCATCGACGGCGGCGGGGTGTCGATCTGCATCACGGCGCTCAGGCTGGCCACGCCGTACGGCGCCTGGCCGGTGAAGGCGGCGTACGCGACCGCGCCCAGCGAGTAGAGGTCCGCCCGGTGGTCCAGCCGCTCGCCGCGGACCTGCTCGGGAGCGACGTACGCCGGAGTGCCGCCGGGCATCGTGATCCGGGAGACCTCGGCCAGCGACTTGCCCAGCCCGAGGTCGGACAGCATCGCGCGGTCGCCGGCCGGGTCGGTGCGGAACAGCACGTTCGCCGGTTTCACGTCGCGGTGCAGGACGCCCCGGCTGTGTAGGTGCTTCAGGCCACGGCCGACCTGGCCGATCACCCGGACCACCTCGGCGATCTCGAGCGGGCCGGCCTTGATCCGTTCCGCGAGGGTGCCGCCGTCGGCGTACGTGAGCACCATGAACGGGCGGCCGTCCTCGGCCTCACCGATGTCGTGGACGCCGACGACGTACAGCGAGTCGACCTTGCGCAGGAACCGGCCCTCGGCCAGGAACCGGCGCCGGACGTCCTCGTCCTCGATCCAGTTGTCGGAGAGGATCTTGACCGCGACCTCGGCGTCCAGTTGCTCGTCCCGGGCCAGCCAAACGGTCGCGAAACCTCCGGCACCCACCCGGCGGACCAGGGAGTACCGGCCGATCCGGGGTGGCTGGTCCATGGCGCAATTATGCTCGATGCCTCCTGCGACTCGTTCGCCGGAGCATCGGGTACGGCGTTTCGGGCCGAACAAATCGGGGTTCCGGAGCGTCCAAACGGCGATGAACGAGGCAGGGGTGACCAGCAGAAACCACTCGTTGGTGGCGGGCATACCTCCGAGCCCGTGCTGCTCGGATCGTAAGTAAGGAGTCCGGTGATGCGGAGCAAGAACAGGCGCCTGGTCATCCTGGTCGCCTCAGTAGCAGTAGCCGCCGTAGCGATCGGCGCAGCCTTCGCCTACCGCCAAGGCCCGCAGTCAGCCGAAGCCGATGCCGCCCCGTTGACCGGCTCACCGTCTCCGACCCCGAGCCCCACGCCGAAGCCGACGCCGTCGAAGACTTCGACGTCCGCCAAGCCGACGCCGACCGTGACGCCGACCAGCGCCCCGCCGACATCCACCGGGCCGACCAAGGTCAACGTGGACATCAACAAGCTGTCCCAGGGCCGCGAGCCGGCGATCCCGTACCTGGTCGGCCGCGAGGTCCGCGGCGGCGCCGGCAGCGCGCTCAAGATCCCCGGCACCGGCGGCATCCTCGCGATCGGCCGGCTGGAGACCGATGCCCTGGCAGCCGTCACGAATGGCGACGCGGGGACCGAGCTGATCAAGGTGACTGGCTCCGGCGAGGTACACCGTACCCCGGACGTGTCCTCGCTGGTCACGAAGGCCGACCAGTCCGCGGCGGCCTATGCAGCGGCCCGGCCCAGCTGGCTCGGTGCGCAGAAGCAGGGCGGCATCGTCTACGCCGAGGACCCGGGCGAGGACGGCTTCCTGAAGTCGCTGAAGCTGCCGGACGCCTGGAACCTGCAGGTGCTCGCCTACGTGGGCAACAAGGTCTACTACCGCGCGGACAACGACGACAGCGGCGCTTGGAAGCTGTACAGCTGGGTGCCGGGTGCGGCGAAGCCCGTCGTGGTCAAGACGGTCGCCTCGGCGTCGGCCGTGTCGAGGGACGGCAGCGTGGCCTCCTCGGTGAACCTGATCAACGACGGCGGCAGTTGCTCGTCGATGGTCGACGTCGGCTCCGGCAAGCAACTGTCGCGCACCTGCGACTACTGGATCACCGGCTTCACTCCGGACGCCCGTACGGCGGTCGGCGGACCGGCGTACGGCGACGGCTACTGCAACGTGGTCCAGGCCGCGGTGGACGCCCAGACCGGCAAGGTGGTCCGCGAGTGGAACGGCTGCTTCCACCGGATCGCCGCCGAGGACGACCAGCACGTGCTGATCGTGGCCGTGGGCGACGGCCAGGGCGAGACGGAGAACGTCGACCAGGCGATCGTCCGCTGCAACCTCGCCACCGCCGCCTGCGAGCTCGCCACCAAGATCGTCACCGACCAGTCGCTGGTGCTCGGCACCTGATCTGCCGGTAGCAGACATCCCCGCTGCCGTCGCGGTTTCACAGCAGACTGGCGGCATGACGACTGTTGCGGTGCTGGCGGACGTGCATGGGGTGTTGCCTGCGCTCGAGGCGGTGCTGGGCGAGTCGGACGTGCGGGACGCGGATGTGATCGTGCTGGCGGGGGACATCGCCAGCGGGCCGCAGCCGGTGGAGACGTTGGACTTGCTGGTGTCGCTCGGCGAGCGGGTGGTCTGGGTGCGGGGGAACGCGGACCGCGAGCTCGTGGCGATGGCTCGGGGGACGTTCGAGGGCGAGGCGCCGGACGGCGTGAGTCCTTGGGCCGCCGAGCAGTTGCGGGCCGATCAGGTCGAGCTGTTGGCCGGCTTGCCAACCACGGTAACGATCGGCGAGGCGCTGTTCTGCCACGCGACACCGCGGGACGACGAAGAAATGGTGCTGGTCGACAGCCCGATCTCGCGGTGGGCGCAGGTGTTCAGCGGGCTGCCGGACGAGGTCCGCACAGTGGTGTGCGGGCACACGCACATGCCGTTCGCCCGCCAGGTCGACCGGCGCCTCGTGGTCAACGCCGGCAGCGTAGGCATGCCGTACGGCGCCCCCGGCCCGAGCTGGGCCCTGCTCACTCCAGACGGCGTACAGCTGCGAAGGGCACATTTGGACAGGAGGTATGCCGCCGACCGGATCGTCGCTGAGTCGTCGTACCCCGATCGAGAGGCCTGGGTGGCCGAATACCTCCTGTCGAACTACTCCGACACCGAAGCCCTGGAAGCGTTCAGGCCCCGCGCGGAGGGTTGAGCGGTTACCGTCAACACGTGTTCGCGCGACGGCGGAAGCATTTTGGGACTCCGGCTGACAAGGCGACGTATGCGACCCTGCATACCGCCTCGCTGGCCACACCCCACCTGCGGGAGGGCCTAACCCCCGCCGCGGCGGGCAAGGCGAGCCGCCACCTCCGGGACCTCCTGGGTACGGCGGCCATCGCCATCTGCGACTCCTCCGGCGTACTGGCCTGGGACGGCGTCGGCGGCCCCTATGAGAGCAACCACCGCGGCGACGCGAAGGCGCTCGCGGCCCCCACGCTCCGCACCGGTCGTACGGCGGTCCTCGGCGCCCACGACGTGGCTTGCAGCGACCCACAGTGCCCGATCCGTACGGCGGTGGTCGCTCCGATCGTCACCGAGGAGCGAGTGGTCGCCGTACTGGTCGCGTACAGCATCCGCTCGTCGGCTGCACTGGTCAGAGCGACCGAGGAGGTCGCCCGCTGGGTATCCGGCCAGGTGGAGCTGGCAGAGCTCAACAAGGAGCGCACCCGCGCGATGGAGGCCGAGCTGCGGGCGCTGCGGGCCCAGATCAGCCCGCACTTCATCTACAACGCGCTGGCTGCGATCGCGTCGTTCGTGCGGACCGATCCGGAGCGGGCGCGTGAGCTGCTGCTGGAGTTCGCCGACTTCTCCCGGTACGCGCTGCGGCGCGGTGGGGAATTCACCACGCTGGCCGATGAACTGCGCAACGTCGAGCGGTATCTGGTGCTCGAGCAGGCCCGGTTCGGCGACCGGCTGAAGGTGTCGTTGCTGATCGCACCCGAGGTGCTGCCGGTGGTGATCCCGTTCCTGGTCGTGCAGCCGCTGGTGGAGAACGCCGTACGGCACGGCCTGGAAGGCACCACCGGGGTCGGCCGGATCACCATCCGGGCCCGGGACCGGATCAACGAGGCCGAGATCAGTGTCGAGGACGACGGCGCGGGCAGCGACCCCGAGGTGATCCGGGCCGCGCTGGCCGGGGAGTCCGGCAGCGACTCGGTCGGCCTCGGCAACGTGGACGCCCGCCTCCGGCAGGTGTACGGCGACGCGTACGGCCTGGTCGTGGAGACCGCGGTCGACGCCGGAACCAAGGTGACGTTCCGCATCCCCAAGTACTCGTCCGGAGTGCATGCCGCGCCGTAGGGCTGTGTCGCGTTGACCGTGACGTTGGGGCTGACTAGCGTCGAAGACGATCCCCCTGACGGCGTCGGCCTTGCGCGCCATCGCCTCTGGACGGGATTCACCTGAGCGGGGCAGGCGACGACCGGATCGCCTTCTGCTGGGGGCGATCGCGGCCCGGGAAAGCGGTATCGCACGGCTCCATGCGTTCCGCGGTGGAGCCTCCTGGAGAGGAGCGATTTTCTCGTGCCAGGTAACAGGGCAGTAATTTACAAAGGGCCGGGCGACGTGGCGGTCGAGACCATCGACTACCCGAGCCTCGAGCTCAAGGACGGTCCGGGGGTCAACCCCGCGAACGTCGGCCGTCAGATCCCGCACGGCGCGATCCTGAAGGTGGTGGCCAGCAACATCTGCGGCAGCGACCAGCACATGGTGCGCGGCCGGACGACGGCACCGCCCGGACTGGCGCTCGGCCACGAGATCACCGGTGAGGTGGCGGAGGTCGGCCGGGATGTCGAGTTCATCAAGGTCGGCGACCTGGTGTCGGTCCCGTTCAACATCGCCTGTGGGCGGTGCGTCAACTGCAAGGAGGGCAAGACCGGAGTCTGCCTGAACGTGAACCCGGACCGGCCGGGGTCGGCGTACGGGTACGTCGACATGGGCGGCTGGGTCGGCGGCCAGGCGGAGTACGCGCTGGTGCCGTACGCCGACTGGAACCTGCTGAAGTTCCCCGACAAGGAGCAGGCACTCGAGAAGATCCGCGACCTGGCGATGCTGTCGGACATCTTCCCCACCGGGTACCACGGCGCGGTCACTGCCGGCGTCGGGACCGGTTCGACCGTGTACATCGCCGGGGCGGGACCCGTCGGCCTGGCGGCCGCCACCTCGGCGTTCCTGCTCGGCGCGGCGGTCGTCATCGTGGCCGACCTGCAGAAGGAAAGGCTCGAACAGGCACGCAGTTTCGGCTGCGAGACGATCGACGTGTCCGAGGGTGACCCGAGGGATCAGCTCGAGCGGATCCTCGGCGAACCGGAGGTGGACTGCGCGGTCGACGCGGTCGGGTTCGAGGCACACGGCCACGGCACCGACGCCCGGTCCGAGCGTCCTGCGACCGTGCTGAACACGGTCATGGACGTCACCCGTGCCGGTGGCGCAGTCGGCATCCCGGGCCTCTACGTCACCGGTGATCCCGGGGCGAGTGACGAGGCCGCGAAGACTGGCTCGCTGTCGATCCGGCTCGGCCTCGGCTGGGCCAAGTCGCTGTCGTTCACCACAGGTCAGTGCCCGGTCATGCGGTACAACCGCCAGCTGATGCAGGCGATCCTGCACGACCGTACGCAGATCGCGAAGAACGTGAACGCCACGGTGATCCCGCTCGACGAGGCACCGCAGGGCTACCGCGAGTTCGACAAGGGTGCGGCGCGCAAGTACGTACTCGACCCGCACGGGCTGATCAAGTAACCGCGCAAACCGACGGGAGCCGGGCCACTGCCCGGCTCCCGTCGTGTGCAAACTCGTCATCGGGGCGAAACGCATCGGTAACCATGCCCGAGCGATACTTCGATTGAAGGGATCCATGACGAGAGCGACCGTTCATGAGCAATGACAGCCGACTGGACCTCGAGTTCGCCTACACGACCTACGAGGACTCCTGCCGAGACCTTTACTCGCCGTACTACTACTGCCGGCGTCCACGCGGTCACGACGGGGTCCATGCCGCGGGCTTCGGATCGAGCCGCCTGCGCTGGGAGCACCAGCCGGAGCACGCTCCGCACATGTTGTTCTGAGCCGGTGGACGCCGTGCGGCTGTTTTTGGGCGGCGATGTGATGCTCGGCCGGGGCGTCGACCAGATCCTGCCGCATCCGGGCGACCCGGTACTGCGGGAACGCTCGGTCCACGATGCCCGGACGTACGTCGCGCTGGCCGAGGCCTTGAACGGTCCGATCCCCTCGCCGGTCGGCTACTCCTGGCCGTGGGGAGACGCCCTGGCGATCCTCGACAGCTTCCGGCCCGACGTACGGCTGGTGAACCTGGAGACCAGCGTCACCCGGAGCGACCACTTCGCGGCCGGCAAAGGGATCCACTACCGAATGAACCCGGACAACGTAGCCGCGCTGTCGGCTGCCCGGCTGGACCTCTGCTCGCTCGCCAACAACCACATCCTCGACTTCGGCGTCGGCGGACTCGAGGAGACCCTCGACGCGTTGCGCCGGGCACGGGTCGCAGTCGCGGGCGCGGGCCGCAACGCGACCGCGGCGGTCCAGCCCGCCCTGCTGCCGGCCGACGGCGGCCGGGTGGTGGTGTTCGCCTTCGGTGCGACGTCCAGCGGCGTACCGAAGGGCTGGGCGGCGACGGCGACCCGCCCCGGCATCGCCGTGCTGCCTGATCTGTCCGAGCACACCGCCGATGCGATCATCGCGCGAGTGTCGCAGGTCAAGCGCGGCCGCGATGTCGCCATCGTCTCGGTGCACTGGGGATCCAACTGGGGGTACGCCGTCGCGGCCGGACAGACGCGCTTCGCGCACCGGCTGATCGACGGCGGCGTCGATGTCGTGCACGGACACTCCGCACACCATCCCCGGCCGATCGAGATCTACCGGGACCGGCTGGTGCTCTACAGCTGCGGCGACCTGATCGACGACTACGAGGGCATCAGCGGCTACGAGCAATACCGCGACGACCTGCGTCTGCTGTTCCTCGCGACGGTGGAATCCACGACCGGCCGGCTGACCGGGCTGCGGTTGGCGCCGCTGCAGACCCACCACCTCCGGCTGCGCCCGGCAACGGCCGAGGACTCCGAGTGGTTGTGCCGAACGCTCAACCGCGTATGTCGCCGCTACGGCACCCGATTCAAGCTCTACGAGGACGGGCTGCTCGAGCTCACTTGCTGAGCGCCTCGACTTCCGCGTCGTCCAAGGTGAACGTCAGCGCCCCGGCGTTCTGGGCGGCCTGGTTCGCGTTCTTGGCGCCTGCGATCGGCAGTACGCCGTCCTGCTGGATCAGCCAGCGCAGTGCGACCTGACTGGGACTCCGGTCGTGCCGATCACCGATCTCCCGCAGCAGCTCGACCAGACGGGCCAGCCTGTCGCTGCTGAAGGCCCGGTTGTATCGCCGCCAGCCCGCTGGTCGGTTGTCGGCCGAGTACTTGCCGGTGAGCGCCCCCGAAGCCAGCGGCATGTAGGCGATCAGAGTGGCCCCCAGCTCTCGGCAGGCGTCGAGCACGCCGTCCGTCTCCGGGTTGCGGTGCAGCAGCGAATACTGGACCTGGTTGGAGGCCAGCGCCAACCCGTTGCGAGCCAGCTGAGCGTGCGCCGTACGCATTTGGTCGGCGCTGTAGTTGCTTACGCCCACCGCTCGGACCTTGCCGGCCTCGACGGCGTCGGCCATCAGGTCCATCAACGCCGTGATCGACATCCACCGGCTCGGGAAGTGCACCTGGTACAGGTCGACCGTCGTACGGCGGAGTCGTTCGAGGCTCCCGTCCAGCGTGGCCGGCAGGCTGCTCGTCCGGGAGAAGAAGCCGGACGGGAACTTGGTCGCCACGACGATGTCCCGCCCTGCCGTGAGCTCACCGACCCTGCGCTCGGACGCACCCTTGCCGTACATCGCGGCGGTGTCGATGAAGTTCAGTCCCGCCTTCAGGCTCACGCCCAGCGCCGCTGCCTGCTCCTCGGCCGTGCTGGTCGGCCCGTAGGCGTTCCGGGCCGGGTTCCAGCGCGGCGCGGTCGACATGTCACCCCACACCATCGCGCCGACACCGAGCCGGGACACACGAATGTCCGTCTGCCCCAGTGTCATCGACAGCGTGCTCATCCGGTCACCTCAGCGGTTCAACAGTAGCTCCAAATCGCGATCGGCTGGCATTAGTGTGTGGGCATGGCCGACACTCCCCTGCGCGCGCTGGTCGCGGACGACGAGGAGCCCGCCCTGGCCGAGCTGGTGTACCTGCTGTCGCGGGACGACCGGATCGGCGAGATCCGGACCGCGTCGAACGGTCCGGACGCCCTGAAGATCCTGCAGGCCGCGGACCTGGACGTGGTGTTCTGCGACATCAAGATGCCCGGCCTGGACGGCATCGACCTGGCCAGCGTGCTGTCCAAGTTCCGCCAGCCACGGCCGCAGATCGTCTTCGTCACCGCGTACGACGAGCACGCGGTGGCTGCGTTCGAGCTGCAGGCGACCGACTACGTGATGAAACCGGTCCGGGCCGAGCGGCTGGCAGAGGCGGTCCGCCGGGTCCTCACCGCCGGCGCACCGGCCGCGCTGCAGTCCCCGGAGGAGACCGAGGACGAGGTGATCCCGGTCGAGCTGGCCGGCGTCACCCGGTTCGTCCAGCGCTCGACGGTTCGGTACGTCGAGGCACAGGGCGACTATGCCCGCCTCCACACCGGGCAGAACTCGCACCTGGTCCGGATCCCGCTCAGCACGCTGGAGGAACGCTGGCGCGACGCCGGCTTCACCCGGATCCACCGCAGTACCCTCGTCGCCCTCGCGCACGTGGACGAGATGCGCGTCGACGGCGGCCGGTGCGCGGTCCGCGTCGGCGGCGACTGGCTGCCGGTCAGCCGCCGCCACACCCGCGAGCTCCGCGACCTGCTGGTCCGGTCGACGTCACTGCGTGGCTGACATGAGTACGCCGGAAGGACCGCGCCGCGTCCGGGTCACCAGCCCGCGAACGAGCGCGGCCCGGCGCCCGATCATCCCGACCGGCACCCGCGAGATCGACGAGCAGACCCGGCTCGGCGAGGTCTACATGTCCTCGCTGATCCAGTCCCAGCTCCGCCTCGCGCTCGCCGTCATCGCCGGCGCGGCCGTCGTCCTCGGCGGCATCCCGCTGCTGTTCGCGCTGGTCCCCGCCACCCGCACCTTCGACGTCTTCGGCGTGCCGCTGCCCTGGGTCATCCTCGGCATCGTGGTCTACCCGGTCGTCTACGTCGCCGCCCGGATCTACGTCCGCAACGCCGAGCGGATCGAGGCCGAGTTCACCGAGTTCGTCGGGCGGAAATAGTGCCCACCGGGAGGCACTAGATGTCGCCGGCAACGAGTTTGACGGCGATCGCGCTGGTGATCGTGGCCACGATCGGGATCGGCCTGTTCGGGTTGCGGATCTCCCGGACGACCAGTGACTTCTACGTCGCCAGCCGGGTGGTGACGCCACGGTGGAACGCGTCCGCGATCAGCGGCGAGTACCTGTCCGCGGCCTCGTTCCTCGGCGTCGCCGGGCTGGTGCTGGTGAACGGCGCCGACATGCTCTGGTTCTCCGTCGGCTACACGGTCGGCTACCTGATGCTGCTCGTCCTCGTCGCCGCACCGCTGCGCCGATCGGGTGCGTACACGTTGCCCGACTTCGCCGAGAGCCGTTTCGAGTCGGCCGTCGTACGGCGGATCTGCTCGGGTCTCGTGGTCGGCATCGGCACGTTGTACCTGCTGCCTCAGCTTCACGGCGCCGGCCTCACCCTGCAGACGGTCACGGGTGCGCCGCCCGACGTCGGCGCCGCGGTGGTCGCGGTGATCGTGGTGATCAACGTCGCCGCCGGTGGCATGCGTTCGATCACCTTCGTCCAGGCGTTCCAGTACTGGCTGAAGCTCACTGCCCTGGCCGCGCCGATCTTCGTCATCCTGATCGGGTGGCGATCCCTCGACCACTCGGTCGGCGTACTGTCCTCACTGCAGGGTGCCGGCGCGGAGTGGGCCGAGCCGCTGTCCACCGCGGGCGGCCGGGACCACCCGCTGTACGCGACGTACTCGTTGCTCCTGGCCCTTTGTTTCGGAACGATGGGCCTGCCGCACGTGCTGGTCCGCTTCTACACGAACCCGGACGGACGGGCGGCACGCCGTACGACGGTCGTCGTACTGGCGCTGCTGGGGACGTTCTACCTGTTCCCGCCGATGTACGCGATCCTCGGGCGGACATTCGCGCCGGACCTGGTCGGGAGTGGCGCGGATACCGTCGTACTGGAGCTGCCGGGACGGATTTTCCCTGGTACAGCAGGGGATCTGCTCGGGGCGCTGGTCGCGGCCGGGGCGTTCGCGGCGTTCCTGTCGACGTCGTCGGGGCTGACCGTGGCGATCGCCGGGGTGATCGACCAGGACCTGCTGCGGAGCCGGTTGCACCGGTGGACGGGCGGCGACTACGTCGCGGTGAACAGCTTCCGGATCGCGGCGCTGCTGTCGATGTGCGTGCCATATCTCGCGTTCCAGTTGACGGGGTCGTTGAGTCTTGCGGACACGGTCGGGCTAGCGTTTGCCGTCGCGGCGTCGACGTTCTGTCCCCTGCTGGTGCTGGGGATCTGGTGGCGGCGGATGTCCACGACCGGCGCGGCCGCCGGTCTCGTCGTCGGTGGGGTGGCGGCCAGTGCCGCCGCTCTCGTCAACGTGATCGGCGGCCCGGAGAGCGGTTGGCCGCAGGCCCTCGTCGGCCAACCGGCCGCGTGGACGATGCCGCTCGCGTTCCTCACCGTGATCGTGGTGTCCAAGCTGACCCCCGACAAGATCCCGGCCGGCACCGCCCGCAGCATGGTCCGCCTGCACACCCCCGAGGCCGTCGACGTCGACCGCGGTCTGCCGCTGTCGCCGTACCGCTCGTCGTGAGGATTCGACCGCTCGTCGCAGGACAGTGATCCACCGAACGACTGGTGTGGTCCGCTGAGCGCTCGATGCTCGTGGGTGCTGTCTCCTGGCGCGTGACCGGGGACACAGTACGGACCAGCAACCCCCTGCCGGTCACTCCGCCCGGCTCGATTCCGTCTGGAGGTCCGTGCATGAGCGAGCGAAGCGAGCTCATCATCAAACACAGTGTGACTCGTACCTCAGCCGCGCCCGGAGCGAAGCGAGGACGCGGATGAGTGATACGCGACCCACGGGCGACTCGGGGCTGACGACGTACCGGGACGTTCAGGTTTCGCCTGACTTCTCCGACCTGCGTCGCCGGTTCCGGCGCTTCGTGTTCCCGATGACCGGCCTGTTCCTGGTCTGGTACTTCCTCTACGTGCTGCTCGCCGCCTACGCCCCGGACTTCATGTCCACCAAGATCGGCGGCAACATCAACGTCGCGCTGTTGCTCGGCCTCGGTCAGTTCGTGTCGACGTTCGCCATCACGATGACCTACGTCCGCTGGGCCGACAAGCGGGTCGATCCCGACGCCGAGAGGCTTCGCCACCAGATCGAGGGAGCCGACCAGTGAGCGCACCCCTGCTGTTGCCGATGGCAACCGACATCGGCAACCCGACCGTCAACATCGCCATCTTCGCGCTGTTCGTGCTGGCGACCCTGGCGATCGTGATCAAGGCGTCCCGGAACAACCGGACCGCGGCCGACTTCTACGCCGGCGGCCGGTCCTTCACCGGCCCGCAGAACGGCGTCGCGATCGCCGGCGACTACCTGTCCGCCGCGTCCTTCCTGGGCATCGCCGGCGCGATCGCCCTGAACGGGTACGACGGCTTCCTCTACTCGATCGGCTTCCTGGTGGCATGGCTGGTGGCCCTGCTGCTGGTCGCCGAGCTGCTCCGGAACACCGGCCGCTTCACGATGGCCGACGTACTGTCGTTCCGGCTCAAGCAGCGGCCGGTCCGGATGGCGGCCGCGATCTCGACCCTCGGCGTCTGCTTCTTCTACCTGCTGGCGCAGATGGCAGGCGCCGGGGGTCTGGTCGCCCTGCTGCTCGGCATCGACAGCCGGGCCGGGCAGAGCCTGGTGATCGCCGTGGTCGGCATCATCATGATCACCTACGTCCTGGTCGGCGGCATGAAGGGCACCACCTGGGTGCAGATCATCAAGGCCGTCCTGCTGGTGCTCGGCGCCGGCCTGATGACGCTGTGGGTGCTGGCGAAGTACACGTTCAACCTGTCCAGCCTGCTCGGCGCCGCGGTGGACCGCAGCCCGGCGGCCGGTGAGAAGCTGCTGAACCCCGGCCTGCAGTACGGCGCGACCGGCATCAGCAAGCTGGACTTCATCTCGCTGGCGCTCGCCCTGGTCCTCGGCACTGCGGGTCTGCCGCACGTGCTGATGCGCTTCTACACGGTGCCGAACTCGAAGGAAGCCCGCCGCAGCGTCAGCTGGGCGATCTGGATCATCGGCATCTTCTACCTGTTCACCCTGGTCCTCGGGTACGGCGCCGCCGCACTCGTCGGCCCGGACGCGATCAGGGCCGCCCCGGGCAAGGCGAACTCGGCCGCCCCGCTCCTGGCCTTCGAGCTCGGCGGTGAGCTGCTGCTCGGTGTCATCTCCGCGGTCGCCTTCGCCACCATCCTGGCGGTCGTGGCCGGCCTGACGATCACCGCGAGTACGTCGTTCGCCCACGACGTCTACGGCCAGGTGATCAAGAAGGGCCAGGTCAACGCCGACGGCGAGGTCCGGGTCGCCCGGATCACCGCACTGGTGATCGGCGCGGTCGCGATCATCGGCGGCATCTTCGCCAACGGCCAGAACATCGCGTTCCTGGTGGCGCTCGCGTTCGCGGTCGCGGCCAGCGCGAACCTGCCGACCATCCTGTACTCGCTGTTCTGGCGGCGGTTCAACACCCGTGGCGCGCTCTGGAGCATCTACGGCGGCCTGGGCTCGGCGATCCTGCTGATCGCGTTCAGCCCGGTCGTCTCCGGCAAGGTCGACGCCAAGACCGGCGCCAGCCTGTCGATGATCACCGACACCAGCATCGACTTCCACTGGTTCCCGCTGGACAACCCCGGCATCGTCTCGATCCCGCTGGCGTTCCTGCTCGGCTGGCTCGGCACGGTCACCAGCAAGGAGCAGACCGACGTCGACAAGTACGCCGAGATGGAGGTCCGCTCCCTCACCGGAGCAGGCGCCGAGAAGGCCGTACAGCACTGAACCTGTCAGGCAGGCCCTGCTGACCAAACGCGATCCTGCCTGACAGCCCCACCCCCGCCCCTGAAGACGGGCCCGGACCCTCCCGCCGGGCCCGTCTTTCTGTTCCTCTGGCGCGATGTGTGGGGAGCACGTCGTCGACGCCAGACGGTGCGGCTGCCTAGCGTCGAGACATGGCTGACCCTGCAGTGATCTTCGCGAATCCGACCGGCGTGATCCGGTACTGGAACTCTGGCATGACCGACCTGTTCGGCTTCACCGAGGACGACGCCCTCGGAGCCACCCTGGACCTCATCGTCCCGCCCGACTACCGAGAACGCCACTGGATCGGCTACCGCGCCGCCATGAACCTGTCCGACGGCGTCGTAGACCACGGCTCCTTCAACGTCCCAGCCCTCCACAAAGACGGCCACACCATCCGCCTGGAAGTCCACCTCAACGTAATCCACGACAGCCGAGGCCAAGTACTAGGAGCCTTCTCAGCCTTCACCCCCGACCAAGGCCCCTCGGAGTCCATCGAGCCGCTGTAACCTCTCGCCACCACCACGGTCGGCTCGACGAGGGCGGGTTGGCGGGACCACGGGGCGGTCGAGTACGCGCGGTAGCGCGTAGGTGAAGCGCGATAAGCGCGTGCGTCGGGGTGGGTGGGAGCGGGGCGGCGTAGTGCGGCGACGAAGGAGCTGCGACGAGCGCCGCGTGGGATGTACCTCAGCCCAGTTTGAGTTTTGGCCAGAGGGTGTAGAAGTCTTCTCGGGACTGGATGCCGCGGTGTTCTTCGGCGGCGTGCAGGCGGCCGAAGGTGAAGGCGTTGCCGCCGTCGAGGTGGACCTGGACGGCGAGCTGGCGCAGGAGGTCGCGGGAGACGACCGAGTCCTGGTGCGCCCCGAGCACTTCCTGGACATCTTCGGCCCGAGCGGCGAGGTCAGCGGCATCGTCACCCTGGACAGGTACGGCGGACTCCGCGGCGTACCGGAGTCGCTTGGCTGCCTTGCGGACCTCGTGCAGCTCGTGGTCCTGCTCAGCCGTCGTCTCGGCCACCTTCGACCGGCGCACTGCCTTCCGCATCCGCTTCCAGTCGTGGTCGAGCAAGTCGCCGATCTGCTTCTTCGCCTTCCGGTCGTCACCCACCAGCGGCGGGTTGGCGATCAGCCGATCGAGAGCATCCAGCAGCCGGAAGTACCGCTCACTCTCCAACGCGACAAGCGCCCCGGCCCGTCCCTCCCTGTAGACACCCCGCAGATGATCGTCGATCCGCCCAGCGACCCGCCCCATCACCAGCTCGGCCGGCTGCTCAGCAACTGTCGCGGCGAAGTGCTCGCGCTGCACCTCGGCGTCCCGCGCGACCCCGAGCTCACCGGCGAGCCACTTCAGCTCGTCCCGGATCCGGTCCCCTGCCTCACGGTCGACCACCGGCCGGTACGTCGCCAGCGCCGAGCGGAGCCGCCGCGTCGCGACCCGGAACTTGTGGATCGAGTCCGGGACGTCACGCCGCACCTCCGGGTCCCGCTCCCGGATCGCCTGGACCTGCGTACCGGCGTACTCACGGAACAGGTCCGACGTGCGCGGCTTCGACGGCAGCTCCCACACAGTCGGAGTCGGCACCCGATCGCCCAGCGCCCGCGCCAGCTTGCTCGGCCCCGCCGCGGGCTGCGCGCCGGCGGACAGCAGGACCTTCTCGGCGTCCTCGAGCAGCGAACGTTCACCGCCGACGAGCTCGACCTCCCACTCCCGCCAGCTCTCCGGCTCGCCGCCCTCGACGGTCGCGGTGACCCGGTCGTCGGCAAGCTCCGCCAGCACTTCCCCGTCCTCGCCGAGCAGCTTGTACACGATGCGCTTGGTGGTCAGCGTGACCACCGGGACGAGCTCGTGGTCGCGGACGTGCACCCGCACCATGCGAATCAACGCGATCGGCACCTTGGCGTTCGACCGGCCGAGCGGTTGTCTGACCTCGAGCCGCTCGCCGGACGAGACCGGCAGCTTCACGTGCCAGCCGTCGTCCTCGCCGCCGGTCCGCCGCCGCAACGTCACCTTGTTCGCGGCCAGGTCGAGCGCGTCGGTGTCGTAGTACACGGCCTCCAGGTCCAGCTCGACCGGTTGCGCGACACTCGCGACCCCGGGCAACTCGTGCAGCGCGGGCAGGCTCGCGCTCTCGTCGACGTCGTACTTGCTCTCGATCTCGAGCTGTTCGCTGGTTGCCATCCTCCTTGTTTACCAGGTGTTCATGAACTGGTCAGCGCAGCGCCTGCAGATCGGCCACCAACCGTTGCAGATCACGATCGGGTACGGCGTTGCGCGCGGTGCCTGGCGTGGACGGCCAGGTCTGGCGGTCGTGGTTGAGTTGCAGGGCCCAGGCGATCAGGACCAGGAACAGCAGCAGGATCAGCATTTTCGGCCTACCGATTTGAAGAAGGTGTAGTGGAAGGTGCCGCCGGTCTCGGCGGCTTTCGACAGTTCACGGATGCCTTGGGCCCATTCGGCGGGTGTGCGCATCCCGGCGGCGATCGCGCGGTCCCGGACCGACTCGACCATCGCGATGAACGTCTTGCGGGTGAAGCCGTCGACCAGGTGCGGCAGGGTCTCGTCGGCGTACACGGTGCACGGCCAGGCGCGGACGTCGTCGTACCCGGCGTCCTTGAGCAACGGCTGCAGCCGGCGGCCGATCAGTGAGTCGCCGCCGGCCTCGGCCTGGAGGTCGACGAGGCAGTCGATGACTGCCTGCGCCGCCGTACTCCTCGGGTGGAAGAAGGCGGACTCGTGGTCGCCCTCGATCACGGTGATCGTGCCGCCCGGCTTCAGCAGGCTGCCGAGCCGGACGAGCGCGTCGTGCGGGTCGGCCAGGTGCTCGAGGACGAAGCAAAGGAAGACGTGGTCGAACTCGCCGGTGAGTTCGTGCAGGTCGGCGAGCCGCCAGTCGACGCGGGCGTCGGGGGCCGCGGCGCTGACGCGTGCCTTGGCCTGGGCGAGTGACTCCTCGGAGATGTCGACGGAGACGAGATCGATGCCCGGGCTGCGAGTCACCAGTTGGACCGTCTGCGCGCCGACCCCACAGCCCGCTTCGAGCACCCGGCTGCCGGCCGGGTAGGCGGTCCCGGCGTGCAGGAGGTCGGCGAGAGTCTGCGCCTGGTCGGTCAGCCGGCGGGTCTCGGCGGGGGTGTAGCCGTGCACGTAGTCAGTTCCCATACCTCCAAGTTGCCGCCACAATGGTCCAGTGAACAGGTCCAATCAGGGCGAAAGTGGTCGGTCCAAACCAGGAGCCGACTTCCTCCAGCTGGACCCGGCGGACGCGCCGCCGGGCGGCCTGTCGAGCTGGCTGACCGAGCATCTCCGAGCGGCAATCTCCGACGGCCGCCTGCCCATCGGCAGTCGCCTCCCTGCCACCCGAGTCCTCGCCGCCGAGCTCCAGGTCTCCCGCGGCGTCGTCACCGAGGCCTACCAACGCCTGACCGAAGACGGCCACGTATCCGGCCGCGGCCGCGCCGGCACGGTAGTAGTCACCTCCCCCGGGCCGGCCTCCCGGCGGGCCTCGCAGCCCTCGCACCGACACCGCAGCGCGGCGCCGGACACGGCGGAGACGGTGGCGAGTGGGCCGGGGCTCGATGTGTTCGATGTCTTGCGGGCGGCGCCGGCTCGGATTGATTTGACGCCTGGGGTGCCGGATCTGGCTGCGTTTCCGCGGGCCGCCTGGCTGAAGGCCGAGCGGGCCGTCTTGAGTGATCTGGAATCAGCGGAGTTCGGGTACGGCGACCCGGCCGGCACGCCCGCGCTCAGGCGGGCCGTGGCGAACTGGCTCGCGCGCAACCGGGGCGTGACGGCGCACCCCGACGACCTGATCATCGTGGCCGGTGTATCCCAGGCGATCGGCCTGGTCGCGCAGGTCCTCAGGTCCCGCGGGATCACCGAGATGGCGGTCGAGGATCCCGGCTCACTCGGCTCCCGCCAGCACCTGCAGAACTGGGGTCTCGACACCCCGCCGATCCCGGTCGACGACGGCGGCCTCCGGGTCGACCTCCTGCGCGAGTCCGGCGCCCGCGTGGTGATGGCGACACCCGCGCACCATTTTCCGACTGGCGTCGTACTGGACGGTGAACGGCGGCGCGAGCTGATCCAGTGGGCGGCCGAGGGCGGGTTGATCATGGAGGACGACTACGACGCCGAGCACCGGTACGACCGGCCGCCGGTTCCGGCCCTGCGCGCGATGCTGGCCGACCAGGTGATCTACGCGGGCAGCGTGTCGAAGCTGCTCGCGCCGTCGCTGCGGATCGGGTGGATGCTGCCGCCGGCGTCGTACAAGGACGACCTGATCGACATGAAGCGCCTGGCCGACCTCGGCAACGCCGCGCTGCCCCAGCTCACGCTCGCACACCTGATGGAGTCCGGCGAGCTCGAACGCCAGCTCCGCTTCCTCCGCCGCCGGCACCGCACCCGCCGCGACGCGATGGTGCGGGCCGTCGCGAACTACTTGCCCACCGCAACCGTCCACGGCGCCGCCGCCGGCCTCCACCTGACCATCACCTTCGAGGCCTCGGTGAACGACGTCGAGCTCGCCGCGGCCGCGCTGCAGAAGGGCGTGAAGACTCACCCGCTCTCCTGGCACTGCCAGCTCCCGCACGCTCCCGGCCTCGTCCTCGGGTACGCCGCCCGCACGCCCACCGATCTCACCGAAGCCATCGCCACCATCGCCGACGTCATGTGACCGGGCTCCACCAGTTCGCGCGACCAGCCAGCTTCATGAACGCTGGCAGCAGCACACCCCGGATCGCGGTCGCATCCACCAGCACGGCCACAGCCATCCCGATCCCGATCATCTTCAGGTAGACGACCCCGCCGGTCGCATACACCGCAAACGACAGCGCCAGTACGACGGCCGCCGTCGTCACCAACGGCGCCGACTGCTGCAACCCCGTCGCCACCGCCCCGACCGTGTCCCCCGTCCGCCGATACTCCTCCCGGATCCGCGACACGATGAACACCTCGTAGTCCATCGACAGCCCGTAGACGATGCAGAACATCAGCATCGGCATACTCGCCTCCAGCACCCCGGTCGCCGTGAACCCGAGCGGCCCGGACAGGTTGCCCTGCTGGAAGACCCACACCATCACGCCGAACATCACCGCCAGGCTGAGCAGATTCAGCACGGTCGCCTTCAGCGGGAGCAGCACACTGCCCGTCGCGAAACAGAGCACCGCGAAGCTCAGCAGCAGGATCAGCCCGAACACCAACGGGATCCGCTCGGTCAACGCCGACCGCCAATCGACCATCTCGGCCGGAGTCCCGCCGATGATCGCGTCGTACGGCGGATCCACCGCACGCACCCGCTCCACCCAGCCGCCGACGTCCCCTTCCAGCACCTCCTGGGTCGGCGTGACGGTCAGGTAGGCGCCACCGTTCCGCGAGTACGTGTCGACCTGCGCGACCCCGTCCAGCTTCGACAACTTCTCGGCGTACGGCGGAAGCGCAGCGGACTGAGACGTGTCCGGCATGACGACGTACAGGGCGTCGGACTCCTCTTGGCCGAAGTTGGTGCGGACCTGGTCGGCCATGATCCGGCTGCTCGCGTCGGCCGGCAGGATCCGGGCGTCCGGGAGGCCGAGTCGCAGACCGAGAGCCGGTGCCGCGAGCAACAAGATCAGCGCGAGCATCGCGCCGCCGGTGAGGACTGGTCGACGCATGACGTAGTGCGCGAGCCGGAACCAGCCTGTTCTCTTGCGTTGGGCAACTGGCCCGGCGGCTCGGTGGCCGAGGAGGGCGAGGGCGGCCGGGAGGATCACCAGGGCGCCGACGAGTGCGGAGGCGACGACCAGCACTCCGGCGTACCCGAAGGAACGCAGGAAGGGCAGCGGGAACAGCAGCAGGGCGAGCAACGACATCGCGACGGTCAGGCCGCTGAAGAACACCGTCCGACCGGCCGTGCGCACTGCCGTTACCACCGCGTCGCCGACTTCTGCGCCGTGCGCCAACTCCTCGCGGTAGCGTGCGATCACGAACAAGCAGTAGTCAACGCCGAGGGCTAGACCCATGACCAGGGAGAGGTTCGCGGCGAAGGTGGAGACCTCGGTGAACGCGGCGATCGCCCGTAGCCCGGCCAGCGCACCGCCGACCGCGAAGATCCCGACGCCGAGGGTCACCAGTGCCAGCGACACCCGTCGATAGATCAGCACGAGCAGCACCAGAACCATCGGCAGCACGATCACCTCCGCCCGCAGGAAGTCCTCCCGCGCCTGCGCCCCGATCTCCCGGAACACCTCGTCCTGCCCACCCGCCTCAACCGAGATCCCGCCGCGCTGCCCGGCAAACTCCTGCGCAAGCTCGCCGACCCGAGCCCGCGCCTCGTTCACCTCGCCCGGCACCCGAACGAGCACCAGCGCCTGCCGCCCGTCCTCACTCCGCAACGCCGGGCTGTTCTCGCGCGACCAGTACGACGCCGCTTCCGCGACGCCGGCCTGGTCGGCAATCTCCTCGGTCAGCGCGAGCCCTTCGGCTCGCACCTTGGCGTCGTCGACGCTCCCGCTAGCCGTCACCAGGAACGCGAGGTTGGGCGGGCCGGTCTGGAACTGGGTGTCGAGGACGCGACGCGCCCGATCGGACTCCGACGCGGAGTCGGCGATCCGGGACAACGACAGGGCATTCAGAGCGCCGGCGGCGATCGCCAGCACCAGAACGGTCAGAACACCCGACAACGCGACGACCAGGCGCCGTCGCCGTACGGCAAACCGACCGAGCCGCTCGAGCAGACCGGCCTGCGTCGGATGGGCGGGGGCGGTTTCGGGCATGGGGGAACCTCCGGGCAGGCGGCGGTAGGATGACAGAACACGAGTAGTTGCTCGCGTATGAAGAAAATACGAGTATTTGCTCGTGTTTGTCAATCGAGGGGTGACGCATGCCTGAGGAACCGCGTCGGCAGGCGCGCGGGCAGCGGCGGATGGAGCAGCTGACCGACGCGGCCGCGGTGGTGTTCGCCGAGGTCGGGTACGCGAAGGCGACCACCAACGCGATCGCCAAGCAGGCGGGCGTCTCGCCCGGCACGCTGTACCAGTTCTTCGCCAACAAGGAGGCCCTCGCCGAGGCGCTGGCCGAGCGCTACCGGGCCGAGCTGAAGGCCGCCCACGAGCAGGCTTTCGACCTGAGCATGGTGAAGCTGCCGCTGCCGGAGATGGTCGACCGGATGATCCGCCCGATGGTCGAGGTCAACCTCGCGAACCCCGGTTTCAAGGCGCTGTTCAGCAGCGGCGACCTCCCGGACCGGCTCACCGCCCCGACCCGCGCCCTGCAGCAGGCCGTCACCGGCCGGGTGGCCGAGATCATCGGCGCCCGCGTCCCCGACCTGCCCGCCGACCAGCGCGACACCGCCGCGGCCGTGGCCACCCAGATCTTCGCCGCCCTCCTGGGCACGATCGTCTCCGCCGCACCCGCCGACCGCGACCGCTGGATCACCGAGCTCAACCGAGCCCTGGTCGGCTACCTCACTCCCCTCGAGACCCCTGCCCACCCCCACTGATCCCGACCCACGGCCTCCCGGCTGGGCAATGTAGAGATCTACATCACCGGGTGTACAGCGGGGACATCGCGAGGGCGAAGGCGGTCATGGTGTCCGGGTCGATCGCCCGGGCGGGCAGCGGGACCAGGTCGACCAGTTTGTCGTCGCCGACCAGGATCGTGGTCCGGCCGGTGGCGGTGTCGACGTACGCCTCGTCGCCGAGCGGGATCGACTGCGCCGTCGAAGCCTTCCGGATCGGCTCCATCAACGCCTTCGCGTTCGGCGTACGGCGGACCGACGTGGAGAGCACGCTGGTCGGGTTGACCCAGCCGCAGACCAGATCGCCGAGCGCGGTCTGGCCGTCGCGGCGGACCATCGCCGGTGCGCCCATCACCTTCTCGGCTTCGTCCGACCCCCGCTCACAGTCCGGTCGCGCGATCAGCGCCGGCGCCTCCGGCAGCCCGGGTGCCTGCCGGACCACTTCCTGCCCGAGTACGACGTACTTCGCCAGAGTCGCCGGTGGTCCGCTGACCTTGTACAGCCGCCCCTGCAGCAGGAACACCACGAACGTGCTGGTCCCGAACCCGCCCTCGCCCACGACCGCGGGCTTGGCCGGCTCACCCTTCGTCGCCGCGTAGGCCTTCTGCGCGCCGGCCAGCGTCGCCTTCGTTGCCGGAAGCACCGAAACCCCGACCCGCAGCACCGGCCCGTTCGGGCTGGTGCTCAGCCCGAACTGGCAGACGTCGTACGTCGGCAGGCCGAAATCGGCCGGGGGGACCTTCGTCTGGAGCGTCACCACCGGTGTCCCGAGGGTCGCCTGCACCAACGCCTGGTCCATGCGCACGCACAGCGTCTCCGCGACCTTCGCGGTCGGCGGCGTGCTCGGCGAGGGTGTCTCCGACGGCGTCTGGGTCGGCGTCGTACTCACCGAAACCAGCGGCGGCACGTTCGGCGCGGTCTCGTTACCGGGACCACCACAGCCCGCGACGGCGAGCAGAGCAGCGGCCAGAAGGGCAGGACGGATACGCATGGTGAGTCGACTCTAACTCGCCGCGCGCAACTCCCTTTCGCGGATCGCGTGTTCGTCGGTGCGGGCGTCGTACCCCCAGAAGTCGCGCAGGCAGGCCGCGGTCACGACCACGCCGGCGACGCACAGGATGCCGCCGCTGACGATCGACGTCCGGACGCTGGTGAGGTCCGCGACCAGGCCGGACCGGGACTGGCCGCCGAGCGGGCCGAGCGAGTAGGACAGCATCTCGATCCCGGCCAGCCGGCCGCGCATCTCGTCCGGGATGGTCTGGTTCCAGATCACCGAGCGGAACAGTCCGGAGATCATGTCCGCGCCGCCGGCGATCCCGAAGAACGCGATCGCGAACCAGATGTTCGGCGCCAGCCCGGCGACGCCGACCGAGGCACCCCACGTGATGGTCGCCAGTACGACGGCCCGGCCGTGGTGATGCACCCGTCGGGCCCAGCCGCTGGTCAGGGTGGCCAGCATCGCGCCGATCGCCTCCGCGCTGTAGAGGAGACCGAGCAGTTTCGGCTGCTGCAGCACCTCGGTCGCGAACGCCGGGAACAGCACGATCGGCATCGCCAGGAACATGCCGACCATGTCGACGGCGTACGTCCCGAGCAGGTCCCGGCGGCGGAAGGCGTAGCGGATGCCCTCCCCGATCGCGCGCAGGCTCGGCGGCGTGCTGTGCTCGCTCACCTTGTACGGGCGAAGCAGCAGGTAGAGCAGGGTCGCGACGGCCAAACCGGCGAGCTCGACCGTGAACGCCCAGGCGACACCCGCGGTCGCGACCAGGACGCCGCCGAGCGCGGGACCCGCGAGCTGGCCGACCTGGAGGGTCAGCGCGTTCAGCGTGACCGCGGCCGGCATCTCCTTGTGTTTCACCACCCGCGGGAAAAGCGCGTCCCGGCTCGGGCGCTGCAGTGACGACGCGATCGCATTGAGACCACCGCAGACGTAAATGAGCCAGACCTGCGGATTGGAAAGCAGAGTGTTGGCGAGCAGCAGGGCACAAATGACCACTTGCGCTATCCCGGTGCCGATCAGCATTTTCCGCCGGTCGACGTGGTCCGCGAGCGCACCGCCGTACAGGCCGAACACGACGAGTGGCGCGATCGTCACCAAACCCATCGCGCCGACGGCGAAGTTCGAGTGCGTCAACTGGTACAGCTGGTACGGCAGGGCGACGTACCCGACCATGCCGCCCAGAAAGAACACCGATCCGGAGATCACCAGGATGCGGAAGTCGCGGGAACCACGCCACGGCGTCAGATCGACGCGGAGCCGGGAAAGCCGTTCTCGGACACTTGATGACACCGGCACATGGTGGCATGCACCCTCGCTCCGGGAAGAACCCTTTTTCGTCCCTACCGTCGAACCGATTGGTTGCCCACGGCGTCAATCATCCCGGTCCGGAACCGCCGGTCGCTGAGTCATCGCTCAAATGAGTGGGAGCAGCGGGCCGAGGTCGGTGCGTTCGCCGCTGGCCCGGAGCTTGCCGGAGCTCCGGGCCTCCGGCCAGGTGGTGCGGCCGAGGGCGAGGTCGATCCACAGCTCGGGCGGGAGCTCGACCACAGCGCCCGGGGTGCCACGCGTGTGCCGGGGGCCTTCGATGCACTGCACGGCGCCGTACGGCGGGACCCGGACCTCGACCGCGTGCCCGGGAGCCTTGGCGACCAGGAGCTTGAGCAGCTGCTTGGTGAGCAGCTTGAGGTCCGCGCGATCCGCCGTACCGGCGTCGTACCGCTGCAGGGCCTGGGCGAAATCGGGATCCACGACGAGCCAGCGTACGCGGGGATTGTGGGGTCGCCCCCTTCGTGGTCGATAATCAGGCGGGAAAGAGGGAAGCGAGGTCGGGATGCTCACGCCCAGGCACCAGGCGCTGCTGATGACGCTGGCGGGAATGACCGTCGGCGTAGCCGTGTTCGGCGGCGTACTGGCGATCAACGGGGACTTGCTGGGGACCGACACCCCGGCTGGGAACGTGAACAACAGCCAACCCGCGCCGACCACACCGTCCTGCACGGACTGCCTGCAGGCGGACTCGCTGCAGTACACGCTGCAGACCTTCGGCACCAAGAGCGACCCGGTGTCCGCCGAGGTCCCGAACGGGTGGAAGAGCGCCCAGGAGGGCACCCGGCCGCGGTTCATCGACCCGAGCGGGGTCTGGCAACTACGGTTCGACACGCGCGGGAGCAGCAAGTCGCCGGACGAACTGGTGGGCAGCCGCGAGCGCAGTATCGACGAGCAGGGCCTCAAGGTGATCAGCCGCGACAACGGCACGCTGATCTACACGTACGTCGACCAGACCCGCGGACCGCGGATGGGCCTGTCCCGCTGGATCTCCCAGGACGGCGGCCAGAAGACCGCCGTCGAGATCACCGTCGGCGGCCGCCCGAAGGACGAAGCAGCCCTCCGCGCCGTCCTCGAGCAGGCCACTCAAACGTTGCAGCTACCCACGGCGGACAACGACACCCGCCCCAGCTAACACTTGATGTCGGCGGTGGGCGCCGTACCTTGCAGGAGGTAGCTCTCCACGGCGTTGTCCACGCAGGCGTTGCCGGCCTTGTAGCCGGTGTGCCCGTCGCCGTCGCGGGTGATCAGGACACCGCTCTCCAGCTGACCCGCCAGCCCGACGGCCCACTCGTACGGCGTCGCCGGGTCGCGCGTGGTGCCGACGACCACGATCGGCTTGGCGCCGGCCGCCTTGATCGCGTGCGGCTGGTTCTCCGGCTTGACCGGCCAGTTCGCGCAGGCCATCGAGCCCCAGAGCAGGAAGGCCCCGAACCGCGGTGACGCTGCCTTGTACTCCGGCTCCTCCGCCTTCGCCTGCGCGATCGAGCTGATGTCCGGGCGGTCCAGGCAGTTGACCGCGTAGATCGCCTCGTTGCTGTTGTTCGAGTACCCGCCCGGCTCGCGGCTGGTGTACTCGTCGGCGAGCGCCAGCAGGCGGGCGCCGTTCCCGGCCAGCCCGTCCAGGACCGCGTCCTCGAGCCGCGGCCAGAAGTCCTTCACGTACAGCGGGTAGATCACGCCGAGCACCACCAGCGCCTGCGTGACCTCACGCCTCCCGTCGCCGGGCAGCGGGGTCGCGTCACTGTCGTTGATCAGCTTGTCGACCTTGGCGAGCACCTCCTGCTTGGTGCTGCCGAGTCGGCACGACCGCTGCGCGCAGTCCTCCGCGAACGCGTCCAGCGCGGTGTCGAAGCCCTTCGCCTGGGCCATGTTGTTCTGCTTCGAGGACTTCGACGGGTCCACCGCGCCGTCCAGCACCAGGCGGCCGACGTTCTTCGGGAACAGCTCGGCGTACGTCGCACCTAGGTAGGTGCCGTACGACATGCCGAGGTAGTACAACTCGGAATCGCCGACGATTCCCCGCAGTACGTCGATGTCGCGCGCCGCGTCCTTGGTCGACACGTGCGGCAGCAGCTCACCGGAGCGCTGCTGGCACCCGTTCGCGAAGACCTTGGACTCCTCGTTCAGCTCGTTGATCTCGGCGTCGTCGTCCGGGCTGCCGTCGGTCGCGATGTACTTGTCCATCTGCGCGGTGTCCAGGCAGCGCACCGGCGTCGACTGCCCGACCCCGCGCGGGTCCCAGCCGATCACGTCGAACTTCCGCAGCAGCTGCGCGCCGAGCACGAACCCGGCCGAGGCGGCGAACTCCTGCCCCGAGGCGCCCGGACCACCCGGGTTGATGAACAGCGTGCCGATCTTGCCGGCCCGGTCCCGCGCGAGCACCTTGCGGGCCCGGAGCTCGATCGTCTCGCCGGTCGGCTTCGAGTAGTCCAGCGGGACCTCGATGGTCGCGCACTGCTGGTTGGAGCCACAGCGCTCCCAGTCCGGCTGCTGCTGGTAGAACTTCTCCAGGCCGGCGGGGATCGGGCCGGCCGGACCCTTCGTCGGGTTGCTGCCGCTGCCGGTCGAGCCGGTCGTGCCCTCCGCTCCGGCGTCCTGGGCGCGGCTCGCGATCCCACAGCCGCTCACCAGCACCGCGAGAACCGCAAACACAGCAACCCCTCGCTTGGCCCGGGAGCTGGTCAGCCCTGCGCGGGGGGTGGTCGTTGTGCGGTAACTCACTGCGGGCTGTCTCCCTCGTCGTCATGGTGCAAGCGCCGGCGCCGCCGCGGCTTCCTTCGCCTCGGCTCCGTGGCCTCCTCGGCTGCCGCGATCTCCGTGGGTTCCGCGGTCGGCGTGGTCGTCGCCGTCGCGGCCTCGGGCTCCACGGGTACGTCGTCTGCCGGTACGTCGACGATCGGCGGGGCGTCCGGTGTCGTCGTACTGGAGGCTTCGTACTGCTGGCGCGGCGAGCAGACGTCCGCCCGGCTGCAGGCGCAGCGCCGGCCCGACGCCGCCAACCGCACCACCACGGTGTCGCTCGGCACGTTGTGTCCGACCACCACTCCATCACCCGCGGGGGTCTCCACGTGCGTCCCGGCCGGCGGGGCCTTGGCGTTGAACTCCTGGTAGAGCGGGTGCTCGTACTTCAGGCAGCACATCAGCCGGCCGCAGGCGCCGGAGATCTTCAGCGGGTTCAGCGGCAGGTCCTGGTCCTTCGCCATCCGCACGCTGACCGGCTCGAAGTCCTTCAGGAACGTCGCACAGCACAGATCCCGCCCGCACGGCCCGATCCCACCCTGCAGCCGCGCCTCGTCGCGCGCACCCACCTGCCGCAGCTCGATCCGCGCCCGCAGCCCACGCGCCAGATCCCGCACCAACTCCCGGAAGTCGACCCGGTGCGGCGCGGAGAAGTACACGATGACCAACTGGTCCACATCCGCGCGGCGATCCACGAAGTCGATCCCGACCACCTTCATCGGCAGCCCATGCTGACGAATCAACCGCTTCGCCGTCACCCGCGCATCAGCCCGCCGCTGCCGGTTCTGCTCATCCCGGTCCAGATCCGCGGTCGTCGCGATCCCCTCACACAGCGGCAGCCCGCCGATCTCCTCCGTGACGTACTGCGGCGCCCACACACACTCGGCCACCTCAGGCCCGTCATCGGTCGGAACCAGCACCTTGTCCCCGACACGCGGACGATGCGGGCCGGGGTCCAGGTAGTAGAGCCGCCCGTACCGCTCGAACGACACCGCCATCACCATGCCCACGCGGCCAGCGTACTTGCACGACTGATAATGAGCCCACGCGTGCTACGCCAGCTCCTGCGTCGCCCCCGCTCCGCCCGCTCCCACCCGCCCCCGGCTCAGCGCCGTCCTTCCCCTACCCGGCTGCCGCCGGGGTTTGCGGGCTCCCGCCCGCCCCTGCGTGCTCCTTCGTCACCCGCACTCGAGTGATACGCCGGCGCCCGTCCGCAGGACAACTGCCCCTCACGGCGACCTGCGCCGTGCGGCGTGGACGCGTTCTAAGATTGCGGATCGGCAGGGGCGTAGTAGCTGGTGAGCATCTCGGTGGTCCAGGCCGGCTGATAGGTAGCACCTCGGGGCCCGAACTCGCTGAACCACGGTTTGATGTCGATCACCGGAGTGCCGTCTACGGCGTCGAGGTCCTCGACGTGAAGATCGAGCCCGTCGACCTTCAGCAGGCGGCAACGGGAGACGCCGAGCCAGTTGATCCGGCGCATATTGCGGTGGCCGAAGGCCCCGACCTCGGGCCAGTCGGGGTTGTCCCGGGGTCGGCGGGCGCCGAGGTTGAGGTCGGTCTGGTCGGTGAGATGAAAGAAGAACACGACCTCGAGGTGGGAAAAGGCCTCCAGACCGGCCACAGATCGTTCGTCGAATCGGTCGCCGTCGATGCGCAGGATGGCGCGAGTGCCGCCCAGTAGTCGTCGGTCGGATCGGGTCGGCCGCCGACGACCTGAGCAACTGGTTCGACCGTGATAGCGCGCTGCGTCATGGAGAGGATCCTTCGCTTGGGGTTGGTGAGCAGGGTGTCACCTCGCTGCGGAGGCAAGATAACGGCACACTGATCGAGTTCGGCAGCAGCGCGAGCCAGGTTCACGACGCCGGGCACCCGCACCACCGCGACCGACACGGCCGCGCGGACATCGGATGGGAGGCGACGACCAATGGCTGAACTCACTGCCCCGTGGACCGAGTTCGACTACGCCGTGGTCGACGTCGAAGGCAACGGTCAGCAGCCGCCCGACCTTGTCGAGATCTCGATCGTCGCGATCGAAAACGGCACAATCGGTCCGCCGAAGACCTGGTTGGTCCGGCCGCCGCGGCAGATCACTGCGATGGCGCGACGCTTCCACAGGATCACTGACGACATGGTCGCCGCAGCTCCCACGATCGCCGACCTCGACGGGCAGTTGCGTGAAGCGCTTGGCCGCACGGTATTCGTCGCCCACAACGTGCGCGTTGATCTCGGCGTGGTCAGCCGCGAGCTACCCGGCTTCCAGCCCGCGCAGGTCCTCGACACCCTGAAGCTGGCCCGACGGCTCCACCCCGGCCGCGGTTCTTACAAACTCGGCGCCCTGATCGACGCGTTCGGACTGGCCGACGGCCTACCAAGCGACCTGGTACCGCATCGTGCAACGTACGACGCCATCGTCTGCGCCCGCCTCCTGGTTCACCTGGCCAGCCCGCCCGATCGCGCCCCGCTCACCCTGACCGAACTACTGGACACCATGGGTCGCAAGGCCCGCACGGGTACCGCTGCCAATGAACCGGCCGCGACTCTCTTCTGAGTACGGCGCCGGCCTCTTCGTCACCATCGGCACGTCTTGACCCGAGACAAGCCGAGTTGCTCCCAAGCTGGCACTCAGCTCGCCCTGCCAGCACAACGATCCGTAGGAAATCCTCTACATCAACATGGCTGATGTAGGGGATATCCGGTTCTCCTGTCTGATGTGTGGGTCGGCTTGGTGCCCCACCTCGCGACCGATGGCGGTCGAGCGCACCGCACCCATGCCACCCCGCGAACAGGATCCCCCGATGATGCGGACCGCCAGGCCATCACAATCACCACCTACGACCCGGCACCCTGCCTGCCACCACCGACGCCAGCCGATTGTGATGGCCCGGCGGTCCGCCACTCGACAGCCCCCAACAACTCAACACCCCAATGGCTTGCGCTCGCTCAACCCGCGCCCCACACATCCGTCACAAGAGGGGATCTCCGTCCGTGTTGTGCCTTCTCCTCTCGCGTATCGAGGGAGAAGGCACAACAGCACCGGATATCCGACGCCCCGTATTCGGTTGCCAGCCGAGGCGACTGCATCCCATTGGCTCACGCCGCGTCGCGGGCACTGGAGCCGGAGACGGGCGCCAGCTGGGCGGTCGCCGGGAGGCGGTTGTTGGCGTCGATGCGCCGGGCAGGTGGTCGAGGGCGTGCGACGGAGGAGCGCGCAGGGCCGGCGGTAGCCGGGGTGGCGGCGGGAGCCGCAGAGGCGGGCGGTAGCCCGCAGCAGGTTGGGTGGGTGGGAGCGCGCGTAGCAGGGGCGACGAAGGAGTCCCTGTGTAGCACGCGTGGGGCAGAAGAATCAGCGTTTGGTGCCTTTGATGCTTCCGGTTAGTTGGTCGAAGTCGGGGCCGTAGGCGGCGCAGACGACGAGGCGGTCTTCGTCGTTCCAGAGTTGGCGGGTGGGGGTCCAGTAGTCCCATTCCAGCTCGGTGGACTTGACGGTGGAGCCGACGTACTTGGTGAACTCCGTGGTGCAGGCCTGTTCGCCGGCCTTGTCGACCTCGCGGTCGCCGGGGTACGGGCCGTCGGGGAGGGTGACGCCGGCGATGATCTCGCCGTCGTGCAGGTCGGCGCAGGGGCGGCGGACGACCTCGTCCTCCTCGTCGGCATCGTCGAAGCACTCGCCGACGGCGAGGTCGTCGATGTACGTCGTCGCGGTCGAGTACGACGAACTGGGCTCGGGGGCGCCGTAGTCGTCGTCGCTGGTCGCGCCGATCACGCCGAGGGCGACGATCAGGATGAGGTACAGCAGCCAGCCGATGGTGATCAGGCTGCCGATCACCAGACCGGCGATCGCCATGCCCTTGCCGTCCTGGGGGCGCTTCTTGAGCTGCGACAGCGCGATGATCCCGAGCACCAGGCCGACCGGGCCGGCGATGGGGATGCACAGGCCGCCCAGGCTGGTTGCCAGCGAAGCGATCGCCATGCCGTTGTTGCCACCGTCCGACCCGGGATACCCGTACCCGTACGGCGTCGGCCACGACCCGGCCGACGGATACCCAGGCTGCCCGTACGGCGCCTGCGCCCCAGGTTGCCCGTACGGCGACGACCCAGCCGCCGCCTGTCCGTACGGCGACCCGCCCGGCTGCTGCCCGTAAGGCGACCCCGCGGGCTGTTGTCCGTACGCCGACTGCCCCGCCGACTGGTGCGGTTGCCCCGGAGCCGCCCACTGCGTCGCCCCGGGCTGCCCGGACGACTGCTGCCCGGACGTCTGCCCGTAGGGCGACTGCCCCGACTGCCCGGACGAGGGCTGCCCCGACTGCCCGTAAGGCGACTGCCCTGGCTGCCCGGCCGAAGACTGCCCCGGCTGGCCGGACGGCTGCCCCGCCTGCCCCGCCGGCGTCCCGCTCTCAGGTGGCTGAGGTGGTTGCCCGGGGCGTCCGTACGTCGGGAACGACCGAGGCGTGTCCTGTGGCCGGCCTTGGTCCGGTCCGTTCGGTGGTTGGCTCACGTTTGCTGTCCCCCGCTGGTGCTACCGCTGCGACCCGCGCATGCTACCCGTCAAGTGGGTCCCCGGCATGCCGAGCAGGCACAGGACGTTGCCGTCAGCAACTGCGCGGTCGCCGAGCACGACGTAGTACATGTCCAGTTCCGACTGCTCGTACGACTTCCCGACGAACGCGCTGAAGGCGGTCGCGCACTGCTGGGTGGCCACCGTGCCCTTGTCCTCGGCCGAGAGCCCGGCCAGGTTCGCCCGGACCTTCGCGTACCCCTCGCCGGTGTGGGCGACCGCACAGTCGGCGATCCGCACCACTCGCAGCGTCTCCGCCTCCAGGTCCGCGTCGAAGCACTGCTGTACGGCGACCTGCGAGATGGCGACCGTACGGCCGATCCCCGCCCGGCGCTCGCCGTACAGGTTCAGGGCGACCGCGATGGCGATCGCGACCGTCCAGGCCAGGCTGATCGCCAGCGCGCCGTACGCGAGCCGCTTGCCCCGGCTGCCGGTCCGCTTGATCCGGCGCAACGCGATCCCGGCCAGCACCACGGCGATCGGGACCAGCCCGGGCAGGCTGGTCACCAGCGCGGCCACGGCGTAGCGGTCCTGGCGCTGCTGTGCGGGAGTCGGTACACCCGCGAGCCAGGACTCGGCCGGCGGCAAGGATGGCCGGGCAGGCTGGATCGGGGGCGGTTGCGTCATGCAGTTCCGTTCGGGCAGGGCGCCGAGCGGTCTGCCCGGACACCCAGACATCGGACCGGCCGGTCTCGGTGTTACAGCCGCTGCCCGCTAACCGGACGCAGGTGTCACCCTTCGAACAGCGCGATCGTCATCGCCTCGAGAGCCAGCAAGGGTGCGACGTTGGTCTCGATCGCCTCTCGGCAGGCGGCCAGCGCGTCGATCCTTCGAATCGTCTGCTCCGGGGTGGTTCTGCCCGCGTATTGCTCGATGTTCGATCGGAGCTCGGCGTTGATCAACTCGGCGCCGGCTCGGGTCTGAACCATCAGAACGTCGCGGTACAAGGCCATCAGGTCAACCAGTGACCGGTCGAGCACGTCGCGTTCCCACCGCTTGGCCCGGGCCTTCTGCTGATCCTCGAGTTCCTTCAGCGCGGCGTTCGCTTCCCGGGGCTTGGCGCCCTTCGTGCCGACTCCGAGTGCCTGCTCGAGTGCGGCGCGTTCCTTCTCGTCGACCATCGCCGCACTGGCCTTCGCCTCGTCCTTCGCCGCCTCGACCAGCTGTTGTGCGGCCTTCAGACAGGCGCCGAGGTCGCGGAGCGCGAACGGGACCTCCAGCACCTTCGTCCGCCGAGCCCGCACCTCCTCGTCGCGCGCCAGCGCCCGGGCCCGGCCGATGTGACCCTGCGCGGCCCGCGCGGCGAACCCGGCCAGCTCCGGATCGACGCCGTGCTTGCCGATCAGCATGTTCGCCACCGCGTCCACCGGCGGTGTGCGCAGCACCAGCAACCGGCAGCGTGACCGGATCGTCGGTACGACGTCCTCGACGGTCGGCGCGCACAGCACCCAGACCGTCCGTGGTGCGGGCTCCTCGATGCTTTTCAGCAGCGCGTCGGCGGCCTGCTCGGTCAGCCGGTCCGCGTCCTCGACGACCATCACCTGCCAGCGGCCCTGGGTCGGGCTCATCGCGGCCCGGCGGATCAGCTCGCGGATCTCGCTGACCCGGATCGACAGCAGCTCGGTGCGGATCAGCGACACGTCCGGGTGCGCGCCGGTGAGCGCCGTACGGCACTCGTTGCACTCGCCGCAGCCCTGGTTCTCGCACTGCAGCGCGGCCGCGAACGCCCGGCCCGCGTTCGACCGCCCGGACCCGGGCGGCCCGGTGATCAACCAGGCATGAGTCATCCCCGCGACCGCGGCACCCGTCTCCCCGCGCATGCCGGCCTCTGCACCCGCCACGGCCTTCTGCAGTACGGCGACCGCCGGCTCCTGCCCGACCAGGTCGTCCCAAACGGTCATGGGGCCTCCCGGCCTGGACTGAGGAGCGGAGGGAGCGAAGCGACTGGAGGGACGAGGGAAGGCCGGGAGTTACAGCCCCATGACCACGCCGGCGCCGGAGG